>JAJYLE010000059.1 GCA_021788025.1 Nitrospirota bacterium | reverse complement strand
ACCCGTTGTATAGGTATTGCCGGACAATGCGCCTGACAAACTCCCCCCTGTGCCGCAATTATCGGTTACGGAGGATATGCTGTACCCGGTATTGGGCGTTACCGTGAATGATGCAGTGGAGTTGTAGTTCACCGTCTGCGATGGGCTGATCGTTCCGTTAGCGCCAGCCGATCCCGTTACGCTGAAGGTATTTATCACAAACGATGCCGTTACAGTGCAGTTGCCGGTTATCGGCCCGGTTGTGAATGTGCTGCCGGACAACGTGCCGCCGCAGCCGGTTACAGATGAGATGCTGTACCCAGTATTAGGAGTTACCGTAAACGAAGTGGCCGAATTGTAATTCACCGTCTGGGCCGTTGCCGGGCTGATTGCGCCGCCGCTTCCAGCTGACGGGGTGACGGTATAAGTATTTACTACGAAAGAGGCCGTCACGGTGCAGTTGCCGGTTATCGCACCCGTTGTATAGGTATTGCCGGACAATGCGCCTGACGAACTCCCTCCCGCTCCGCAATTATCGTTTACCGATGAAATGTTGTAACCGGTATTGGGCGTTACCGTGAATGATTCAGTGGAATCAAAAGTCACGGCGGCGGTGTTTGGATTAAGAGACCCGTTGCCTGATGTTGCCGTAGAAACGGTATAAGTATCAGGCGCGAAGACAGCTGATATTACACAATTGGCAATAACAGGGCCTGCTGTGTAAGTATCGCCGGACAACGTGCCTGACGAACTCCCTCCCGCTCCGCAATTATCGTTTACCGATGAAATGTTGTAACCGGTATTGGGCGTTGCCGCAACAGATACCATCCCATTGTAGTCCACGTGCTGGGGCGTAGCGGGGGTAATAGCTCCGCCCGTCCCGGCCGAAGGTGTAACGGTAAAAATCCCAAGCCCGAAAATATATTCATGAATGAGTTGATCGACTGTTGTGCCATCGCCCAACTGGCCGTAATCATTGTCTCCGCTGCCATAGAGCTTATCATCGGTTTTAACCGCCATCGAATGATAACCTCCGGAGGAAATTGCCTCCCAATCGGTGTCCGTGCCTATCTGCTCCATAGCAGTTCTGTTTGTTGTTGTGCCGTCCCCCAGCTCACCGTCAGCATTGTATCCACACGCCCACAGCGTGCCGTTTGATTTCAGCACCTGGGTATAATCAGCTCCAGCTGAAATTGCTACCCAGTCAGTGGCGGTGCTTATCTCTTCAGGCGTGTTTATAGTGGTAGTCGTACCGTCGCCCAGCTGACCGTATGCATTATTTCCCCAGGCCCAGAGCGTACCATCTGATTTAATCGCTACCGTGTGTTCATCCCCCACAGCTATCCTCGACCAGGTGTACGTGCCAATCTGAACCGGCAAGGCTTCACTGGTATATGATCCATTGCCCAGTTCGCCGTTGTCGTCATCGCCCCAGGCCCATAATGTGCCGTCAGATTTCAGCGCAATCGTATGCCCGTCCCCGGCGGCAATCGCCGACCAGTTGGTGCCCGTGCCTATCTGTTCCGGAGTGTGCTCGTCAACTGCCGTGCCATCGCCCAGTTGGCCAAAATAATTCCAGCCCCAGGCCCAGAGCGTGCCGTCTGATTTCAGCGCTACTGAATGTCCGTCACCAGCGGCAATTGCAACCCATTTGTTATCCGTGCCTATCTGTTCCGGCGCATCCTTATCGGTTGTTGTTCCATCACCAAGTTGGCCATATGCATTGTATCCCCAGGCCCATAACGTGCCGTCGGATCTGATCGCAAGCGTATGCCCGCCTCCGGCAGCTATTGCCACCCAATCCGTGTCCAAGCCTACTTGTTCCGGACTGGCGCTATTGATAAAAGAGCCGGCCCCAAGCTCACCATGGTCATTATCACCCCAGGCCCATAAAGTACCATCAGATTTCAGCGCCACCGTATGTCCGCCTCCAGCGGCAATCTGCGGAACAACCGCTTCAGATGGTTTCACAGACAGTGAAATTGACAAGAAAACTAACAGAAAAGCAGGCAGGTAAAAACGCAACCTAAACTTCATAAAAAGATCCCCCTCCAGGAAATTTTTACAGATATTCGCCGGGTTTATTTAAAATTCTGCAACCGGCAAGCAGGACAAATATTCAAATTGCTACTGATACTAGCATTAAACAACGAAATTAGCAATTTGTTTTTCTTATAAGGCCATAAGCGAACTAAGTGGGACAAATTGTCTCATTACTGGCCGATTTAAAAAATGTGCGCTGATGAGTCAAATTGGTCTACAATTGCGCTTCTTAATGTTTTTTGAAGCCTGCGCTGATTTATATAAAAAGCTCTATGCATCTCATGGAAACTCAAGTGCCTAATCCTTTTCTTGAGGCGCTGAAGGCGATGTGATATATTAAAGGTCTATCTTTTTCAGCGAGGTTTTTCAGACGGAAATAAGAGGCACAACTGTACTTTGCGTAAGGCGCGGCGGCAAGACGGCCATCGGTTGCGATGGACAGGTCACGATGGGCGACACCGTGCTCAAGCACAATGCCAAAAAGATACGGCGGCTGTACGACGGCAAGATACTTGCCGGGTTTGCCGGCGCCACCGCGGACGCCTTCACTCTGTTCGAGAAGTTCGAGGAGAAGGCGCAGGCCACAAGGGGCAACCTCACCAAGGCCTGCGTAGAACTGGCAAAGGACTGGCGCACAGACAGAATATTGAGGAGGCTTGAGGCACTGCTGATAGTCGCCAACGAGTCCACCACTCTTATAATCTCCGGCACAGGCGACGTTATAGAGCCCGAAGCCGGCATAGCCGCAATAGGTTCCGGCGGGCAGTACGCAAAGGCCGCCGCCCAGGCCCTTTATGAAAACACTAACCTTTCCGCGCGCGAGATAGTCGAGAAGGCCATGAATATCGCAGCCTCAATCTGCGTGTACACGAACGATCAGATAATGATGGAAGAGCTATGATGAACTCGCTTACCCCCCGCGAGATAGTTGAAGCGCTTGGCAAGTACATAATCGGCCAGCAGAAGGCCAAGCGCGCCGTGGCCGTGGCACTCAGAAACAGGTGGCGGCGCCAGCAGCTTTCTCCTGATTTAAGGGATGAGGTATTGCCTAAAAACATCATCATGATAGGCCCGACCGGGGTCGGAAAGACGGAGATCGCCCGCAGGTTGGCCAGGCTTGTGCGCGCCCCGTTTATAAAGGTGGAGGCGTCCAAATACACCGAGGTAGGCTACGTGGGGCGCGATGTAGAGTCCATGGTGCGTGACCTGGCGGAGACGTCGCTGAATATGGTGAAAAGCGAGCACAGGGAAAAAGTGCTGGAGCGGGCGCGCGCCAGCGCCGAGGAAAGGGTGCTGGACCTGCTTCTGCCAAGAGTGCCAAAATCCGCCGCCCCTGCCACCGAAGAGGACAGGCAGAGGGCCGCCGATACCAAAGAGAAACTGCGCGCGCAGCTGAAGGCTGGCAAGCTGGATGAACGCTTCGTGGACATTGAAGTGAAGGAAAAATCCATGCCGTTTGGCGTAATCTCGTCAGGCGGGCTTGAGGAACTGGAGATAAATTTAAAGGACATGCTGGGCAATATACTGCCCGAAAAAACCAGCCGCAAGAAGGTAAAGGTATCGGAAGCCATGGCGCTCCTTACCGAGGAGGAGGCAAACCGCCTCATGGACATGGACAAGATAACCAAGGAGGCCATAGAGCGGGCCGAGCAGTCCGGCATGATATTCATAGACGAGATAGACAAGATAGCAACCAGGGGCAGCGGCGCAGGCCCGGATGTATCGAGGGAAGGCGTGCAGCGGGACCTTCTGCCTATTGTGGAAGGCTCCACCGTAAGCACAAAATACGGCCCGGTGCACACGGAGCACATTTTATTTTTGTCTGCCGGCGCATTCCATACGTCAAAACCTTCGGACCTTATACCGGAACTTCAGGGCAGGTTCCCCATTCGCGTTGAATTGGAGCACCTTGAAAAAGAGGATTTTGTGCGCATACTTAAGGAACCCAGCAATGCGCTTTTAAAGCAGTACACCGCCCTTATGTCCACCGAGGGCATCGCCCTGGAATTTGCAGAAGACGCAATAGACGAGATCGCCGGCATCGCCGCCGAGGTAAACAGGCGGGCTGAAAACATCGGTGCAAGGCGGCTCCATACTGTTCTTGAACGGCTGCTGGAGGACATCTCCTTTGAGGCCCCCGAAAGGAAAGGCGAAAAGCTTGCCATAGACCGGGCCTACGTCCGCGAAAAACTCTCGGATGTAATGAAGGATGAAGACTTAAGCCGGTACATACTGTAACAGTTTTAAACCGCAGCTCATATCCGAATGCAATTTTACGCCGATATGCCTGAATCCAAATCTTAAGTTGATCAAGCGTCGTTCCGTCTTTTCTTAATCGTGTGTTTCCTTAAGAAACAGGCATTAACCGGAGTAAGTACATATGTAACTTCCAGATACACCCTTTTCCCTTTTCTTTTCTCATTTATTGTTTAATTACGCCTTCCAATTAGCTGGATTTTCAGGTCTTTTACCAGGGGCAGCCGCTTCTGGCATCAGGTTTGCTTCAAGTGCGTATCAGGATGGATAAGCTCAGGATAATCATTTTGATGTTTTGCGCTCTCCTTGCGGGGATACTGGTTTCGTACCATGTTTCCGGGCGGATTGGCGCGCATGTGATCAAACCGGCGCGCGCCGCCAGCCGTCCGGTAGCGTCCGCATAAGTTGGAATGCCGGAATAAGCGGGCGCTTTCTCCGAAATGCAAATTCAACTCCGCCGTAACGGCGGGCATACGAGGACAATATGCGATGCCATAAAGAAACTTTGAAAAAAAGCGCCGGCGTTTTGGTTTTGCTGCTGGCTTTCCTTGCCGCCTGCTCGGCACAGGTTAAACCGGATACTATTATACAAAAGGACCAGGCACAGTCGGCCCAGGCCAGCAAAGCCACATTGTACACGGGTCAATCACTGTCCCTGAAGGCCTCTCAATTCAGAAAGCCGGGCAGTTCAGAGGACTACCAGGTGGGCCCCGGGGACCTGCTTGAGATCAGCGTTTTTCAGGCCTCCGAACTCAAAAACGAAGTGCGCGTAAGCGGGAATGGATTTATAGAGCTGCCCCTTGTGGGCGTTATAAACGTAAAAGGGCTTACAACCAGGCAGATGGAAAACGCGCTTGACAAGAGATACGCCAAATACCTTCAAGAGCCCACTGTAAGCGTGTTTGTAAAAGAGTACAGGAGCCAGCAGATAGCCGTGCTGGGCTCCGTAAAGGACCCCAAGGTGTATTATGTTTCCGGGCAGGTATACCTTCTGGACGTGCTTTCGCTAGCCGGCGGCCTAACTCCGGAGGCGGGCACAATCTGCATCATCCAGCGCAACCCGCGTGGCAGAAACGTGAAAGGCCGCCAGATCGTGATAGACCTGAATGCGCTTCTGCTTCAGGGCCGCTCCGAACTGAATATACCGTTATACAGCGGCGACGTGGTGTCCGTTCCGGAGAGCGGCATATTCTTTGTTGACGGCGCGGTGCACGGCCCCGGATCTTTCCGGCTGAAGGGCAAGATCACGCTCTCCCAGGCGCTCAGCATGGCCAAAGGACTGGATTTTACGGCCGAAAAGGGCAGTATCAGGATTTACAGGGACAAGGGCAGTTTAAAGCGGAAGATCATTGCCTGCAATTACAGCAAGATCATGGACGGCAAGGAAACGGACCCGGTCATTAGAGACAAGGACGTGATAATAGTGCCCAAAAACGGTTTCAAGGTTTTCCTTAAAGGAATATCAACCAGCCTGCATCTCGGGTTCTTCGATGTTGGCAACCTTGGAAACGGGTTCCAATAGAAAGGCGGCCACTTCTATGCCAGGCGAAGGGGATTCCACAAAACAATACGAACTGAGGGCATTCGAGCCAGGCCAGCTTGCCTCACCAAGGCAGATAAGGCTGGAGGACTTCGAGCAGACCGATGAAACGCACCTGAGGGACTACCTGCATGTGCTGATGAGGCGCAAATGGATAATAGCCGCGTTCTTCATCGCGGTAGTATCGCTGGTCACCATTTCAAGCTTGCTGATGACGCCGCTTTACAGGTCCACGGCGGTCATAAAGATAGATAAGGAAAATCCCAACGTGCTTGCCTTCAAGGACGTACAGGTGGTAAGCCCGGACGCGGACTACTATAACACCCAGTACAAGATACTCAAAAGCAGAAGCCTGGCCAAACGGACCATCACGGATTTGAATCTGGACAAAAATCCGGTTTTCAACCCGCTGGCCGCCGCGCCAAGCGGCCTGATAACATCCATCAAGGATGCTTTCTACGGCCTAATCCCGCTGTTCCACCGCGGAACTGGCAAAGACAGCAAAGAGGACATCAGCATAGAGTCCCCGGAGATGACCCCGCTCATCAACAGGTTCCTGTCATCCGAGGAGGTCCTGCCGGAACAGAAGTCGCAGCTTGTGAAGGTAAGCTTCGTCTCTGTGAACCCTGGCATGTCCCAGCAGATAGCAAACGGAATCGCCCAGGCGTACATAGATTACAACATAGACAGCCGGATAGACGCATCCAACCAGGCCCGGCAGTTTCTTGACAGGCAGATAAATGTGCTTAAGCAGAAGGTGCAGGCGTCCGAGGAGGCGCTTACGGACTATTCATCCAAAAACGAAATGCTTTACGCGGACGAAAGCCCCGGCAGGCAGAGCCTTATTGACCAGAAACTGGCCCAGATACAGACGGACCTTACCGCCGCCACCACAAACAGAATACAGACCGAGGCCCTTTATAACCAGCTCAAACAGTCAGGCACGGACAACACCACCATAAACTCCAATCCTATTGTGCAGGACCTCACTTCACAGTATGACAAGCTGGAAGCCCAGTACTACAACGAACTCAAGATATACAAGCCGGACTTCCCCAAGATGAGGCAGATGCAAAGCCAGATGCATGCAATCAAAAGGCGGCTGGCATCCCAGAAAAAAAACCTTGTTAAATCCATTAAATCGGACTACCAGGCCGCAAAGAAAAAAGAGGTATTTTTGTCGGACGAGTTTGCAACCGAAAAGGGGCTGGCGCTGGCATACGAGCGCAAGAACATCCAGTACCAGATATTAAAGAGGGACGCCGATGCCAACAAAGACCTTTACAACAGCCTTCTTCAAAGAGTTAAAGAGGTTGAGGTTGCAGCCACCAAAACGGACACCAACATACAGGTGCTGGACACGCCGGAGCTTCCCACATCTCCGTTCAAGCCCAACAAGTCGCAGAACATACTTCTTTCCATGATATTCGGACTCACCGGCGGCATCGGGCTTGCCTTCTTTGTTGAATACTTCGACAACACTCTCAAGGACACTTTCGAGATAGAAAAGACCCTGCGGCTGCCCACCCTGGGCATCATACCGCACCACAGGCTGGCGGAATCCATCAGGCGGCCCATGCTCATACACTCAAGAACAAGGGGTGTAGTGGCGGAGGCGTTCCGGTCCATCGGCACATTCATTCTCCTTTCGTCCTCCGCCAAACCGCCAAAATCCATACTTGTCACCAGCCCCGGCGAACGCGAAGGCAAAACAACCGTTTCGCTTAACACGGCAATGGCACTGGCTGAATCCATCGGCAACGGGCTGATTATAGACGCGGACCTCCGAAAGCCGAAACTCCACCACTCCTTTGGCGTGGACAACTCCGCCGGGCTTTCCACTTACCTTTCCGGCAACATGGAGCTTGAAGACGGGCTTATAAAGAAGACCAACACCAACGGCCTGAGCATACTTACTTCCGGCCCGCTGCCGCCGAACCCGTCGGAGCTGATAGTATCCAAAAGGATGAAGGATTTGCTGGATGCCGTTTACGAAAACTTCGATTTCATAATAATAGACTCCGTGCCGGTGATGGGCATGCCAGACAGCATCTACCTCAGCAGCATTGTGGACGGCTCCGTTGTAGTAATCCGCGCCGGCGAGACATCCAAAACAGCCCTCTCCGAGACCAAGCGGATATTCAGGCACGTCAATTCGAAGATACTGGGTGTGATCATGAACGGCATGAAGGAAAACGACATGAAATACAATTACTACTCCACCTACTATTCATCTTACTTCAAGGAGTAAACTCCTCCTCCCCTTTCTCCCCTCCAGGAGAATCACCCTCCCCCCCGGTTTCATCTGGTGGGGAGGGTGGCTTATTTGATCACTGATGGTGCAACGGCGGAGATAAGCATGGCGTCTCCTGGGTTCCTCCTGTGAAAAGCCCCGGCAAGGCCTCTTTTTTAAGTGTTCAAACCAAAACCTGCAACTGGCTGATATCAAGCAGTTTTTCAGTTTTTGCCGTTCAACCCCGTTCAAATCCGCGCTTTTAAAAACCCTCTGTTCTCCGGCTGCCTTTTCCAGCTTCCTGGGCATTTTTTCAAAGAGCAAAGAAGGGGCAAATCCCCCGTACAGGCGGCATTTTAACCCGGCCAGACATGACATAGTCAATATGACATGTGTCATGAAGTAAGTTAATGTCATGGGGAAGGGGGAAAATGATTTTCTAACAGAAAGTGTGACTCAGGCGCACTCGGAAGTTACATTCAGTTGCGTCCAGGAAGTAAAACGAACATAGGACGAGTGCCGTATGCGGACTTCGTCACCCTAACCTGCGCTAATGCCAGGATGGCTGACTCACATGTTCTGAAGAAACTTTTTTCAGGCAGGTTGGGTAGAGCGCAGCGAAACCCAACACAAGGGAGCTTCCGCTTATTCGTTTCCAATTCCGTTGTCAAAAGACATATCCAATCCGGCGCCCCAATTTAATTCGTATATCCCCTTCTCAACAAACCTTCCGAAACTCGAATGCGGCCAGTCCTTGGGCGAACGCACGTATCCGTGCTTTACAGGATTATAGTGTATATATTCGACATGGCATTTGTAATCCCGCTCGTCCCTGATGCGGTGCTCCCAAAACCGCCTCTGCCATATGCCGTGCTCTCCTTTTCGCGCACGTGATTCGGAAACCGTGCTATTCGAGTCAAGGGAACAGCACCTGGTAAAATGGCTTTTTATCAATCTCCAGCGGGTCGAGAAATCGTTATTGCCCTCCGGCAAAGACCAGATGCAATGAATATGATCTGGCAGAATTACAATCGCATCCATGGCAAATGGGTGGCGAGAAACCGTATATTCAACGGCACGGTTTAAAATGGCGACATCTTCTTTTTGAGCAAAAATATTCTTTCTGTTTTCAGTAACCAATATAAAAAAGAAGGATGCTCCATCGGCTTGCGCCCTGCGGTATTGCATGAGGATATTTTAAAGGAAAAATTTTTTGGATGTTGGGTTTCGCTGCGCTCTACCCAACCTACGCGGCAATCACTCTAAAAAAGTGCGGACTTAGGCCAAAAGTCTTTGTTTTTAAGAAATGCTTGATATGTCGATTATCAGTAAAAAATGAATACCAGGGGTGAATTTTTGCTAGGGGCACTCCTCGGAATTAGTATTTTAAAACAGTCTTTGTTATGATAGGGCGAAAATTTCGGGGGCAAGGTGTGGGCATTTATTTATCTGGAGTTTTATTGTGCATAGTAATCAATCTATTCAGGATGATTATTATTTTATCGGGCTATTTTTCGACAAAGTCACAGAACTTCAGGAAGATTAAACTGTATTACGACATTTCCACTGGCGGATATTCCAAAAAAAAGCCAGCTTGGCAGACCATATTGTTCCGTTTTGCCGACCTGCTCTTAATAACGCCGCTCCTAAGCTGGGTTGCCGTTGTTTGGATAATAATCGCATATGTCAGAAGTTATATCGATAAAGTTCCATTACCTGAAAAAATCAAGGAAATCAATTTTAAGCTTTCATCTGCGGGGCTTTCCCCGGACAAGGTCAAAGAGTGTCTGAGCGAAATTGCCACATTTTATGGCTATCCCGATGCAGGTTTCAGAACGCTAACAGATAGCGAAGATGGTGATCCGAACTGGTTTGTTTTTAGTCCGCCGGAAGACGAAACGGATTGGTACTCCGACATGCAGCTTAATCCAGAATTAAAACGATACATTATTTATACGCACTCCCCAGATTATGACTACCAGTCTTACACCACATATGAATATAAAATTGAAAATACTGATATATACAGTAGGGTGATTGAAGAAAAAAGCGAACATATGGGGGATCCGGATGCCGAGTATGACATTAAAGACAATGTCGTCCTTGAGAGCGATGTACGCGAGAGAATGTCGAAATCAATGCTATTCAATTCCGAGAAGGACATCAAAGAAAAAATTGGCGAGCTGAGAAGGGATGTCCAATGGCAAAAGATCGAAAATCCCAGATTCAAATATTTCATAATGTTCAGGCACGGAGATGCTTTTAAAGATGATGATATCAGAAAATTCTTTCGTGCTGAGCTTGAGCGACTGAAAGGCGGATACACTATGCTCGAACAGGAGGTGAAGAAGCTCGGCGGCTTCATTTTGCCTTTGGAAGATGAGCGGGCGAAGTTTGGACGTATACACTGGGCTGATGGCCTGCCGGAAGAAAAGGTGAAGATGTTGCAAGATTTATATGATACTTCTGAGAAATTTAAGATATCGCATTATGAGCTACATAATTCAGATAAGATTACGGAAGAATTAACTTCGTATCTGGACAAAATAAATTGACCCCAAAAAAAAGGTGTGCAGCTGGTATGAAATTTACATGGAATGGTCCCCAAGTAATGTGGGATGGGCTGAGCGCAACGAAGCCCAACATTCCTTTATTCTTTTCCGATGCGCTCGGGAAAATTAATACCGCTACCAGCGGCCCAGTCTTTTTCAAAAGGCCCTTCTCAACATAGCCATGAAAACTCGAAAACGACCACGCAGCATGGAACGGCGATTCTCCGTAACAACGGTGAAGAAAAAAGATGCGCCTTTTGCCAAAGACCTGCGATAATCCATATCTATGGAATTGTTGGGCTTCGCGGCGCTTAGCCCAACCTTGTCCTTGTTACCTCACAATCCTTTTTTCAAAGAGCAATGGCGCACCCATCCGTATGGATGGATTCCCACTGCCCCATTTTAAAACGGCAGAACATGACATGGTCAATATGACATAGGTCATGAAGTTGCTGTCAGGTTGGGGGAAGAAATAGAAAGCATTGGTGTTTGACAAGCGCTGGAATCTGCTCTATTTTCTTCTTATGGGTTTGTGACGCGATTTATTGAAAGCGGACGTTTAGATTTGGAGTTTTTAGGTCCGGGGGTGATTGTAAACATTGTGCCGTCCGGGCCTTGAAGACGTATGCCGGGCATAGTCGTGCATTGCCGTTTGTGTAAACCATGGAGGCACACAAATGCAAGTGACGCGAAGGCAGTTTTTCAAGGTTTGCGCAGTAGGAATTGGGACTTCCAGTGTTGCGGCCCTCGGTTTTTCAACTGATGCGCTTGCGGATGTCCGCCCGTACAAACTGGCCGCAAGCAGCGAAACCCGCAATACCTGTCCTTACTGTTCGGTTAGTTGCGGCCTTATCATGCACAGCCTTGGCGACAAGGCAAAAAACGCCGAGCCGTCCATATTTCATATTGAAGGCGATCCGGATCATCCGGTGAACCGGGGCACCCTGTGCCCCAAGGGCGCGGGGCTGGTGGACTTTATTCACAGCCCCAACCGGCTCAAGCACCCGGAATACCGCGCCCCCGGCTCTAAAGAATGGCAGCGCATCTCCTGGGATAAGGCTTTCACCAGGATAGCCCGGCTGATGAAGGAAGACAGGGATAAAAACTTCATAGCCAAAAACAGCGCGGGCGCAACGGTAAACAGATGGCTTACCACCGGTTTTTTGGCGGCGTCAGCCTCCAGCAACGAATCCGGCTACATTACGCACAAGGTAGTCCGCAGCACCGGCATACTTGCGTTCGATAACCAGGCCAGGGTTTGACACGGCCCAACGGTGGCCAGTTTGGCCCCAACATTCGGCCGCGGAGCGATGACCAACCATTGGGTGGACATCAAAAACGCCAATGTCATTATAGTCATGGGTGGCAACGCCGCAGAGGCGCATCCGTGCGGCTTTAAATGGGTAACCGAGGCAAAGGCCCACAACAACGCCACGTTCATTGTGATAGACCCCCGCTTCACCCGTTCCGCAGCGGTGGCGGACCTCTACTGTCCCCTTCGCACCGGCACGGACATAGCCTTTCTTGGCGGGGTAATCAATTACCTGCTTGCCCACGATAAAATCCAGCACGAATATGTGAAGGCCTACACCAATGCATCCTTCATAGTCAAAGATGGCTATAAATTCGATAGCGGCCTCTTCTCCGGCTACGACGATGCCAGGCGCTCCTATGATAAATCCACCTGGGCCTATGAACTGGGGCCGGACGGTTATGCCAAGGTGGACGAAACCATGCAGCACCCACGCTGTGTGTTGCAACTTTTAAAACAGCACTATTCCCGCTATACGCCGGAGGCGGTAAGCAATATCTGCGGCACGCCCGGAGAGACCTTCCTCAAGGTGTGCGAGCACATCGCAACAACTTCAGCGCCGGACCGCACTACTACTTTTATGTACGCATTAGGCTGGACGCAGCACACCGTAGGCTCGCAGATGATCCGCACAGCCGCCATGGTGCAGCTGCTTCTGGGCAATGTGGGCATGGCGGGAGGCGGGGTAAATGCGCTCCGGGGCCACTCCAATATCCAGGGGCTTACGGATTTGGGCCTTTTGTCCAACCTTCTGCCCGGCTACATGACCCTGCCCGGCGAAACGGAGACCGATTACAAGAAATACATCGCCGCCAGGGCCTTTAAGCCCCTCCGTCCGGGCCAGATGTCCTTCTGGCAGAACTACGGAAAATTCCACGTAAGCCTGATGAAAAGCTGGTTTGGCGATGCCGCCACAAAAGAAAACAACTGGTGCTTCGACTGGCTTCCAAAACTGGACAAAGTATACGACGTGCTCCAGGCGTTTGAGCTGATGCACCAGGGCAAACTGAACGGCTATTTCTGCCAGGGGTTCAATCCGCTGGCCTCCATCCCCAATAAGGCCAAACTGATTAATGGCCTTTCCAGGCTGAAATACCTGGTGGTTATAGACCCGCTGGCCACAGAAACCTCGTGCTTCTGGGAGGACCACGGCCAATATAATAACGTGGACCCAACAAAGATACAGACCGAGGTCTTCCGCCTGCCCTCCACCTGCTTTGCCGAGGAGAACGGATCTCTTACCAACAGCGGGCGGTGGCTGCAATGGCACTACCAGGGCGCACCGCCGCCAGGGGACGCAAAGCCCGATGCCGAAATAATGGCCGGCATATTCCTTAACCTGCGGGAACTCTATCGCAAGGAAGGCGGCGCGCTGCCAGACCCGATCCTGAACCTCACATGGGGCTACAAAATCCCGCACGCGCCAAAGCCCGAAGAACTGGCCATGGAATACAACGGCAAGGCCCTGGCGGACCTGGCCGACCCGCAGGACAAGTCTAAAATCATAAAGAAAAAAGGGCAGCAGCTGGATACTTTTCTTCAGCTCAGGGACGACGGCTCCACAAGCTGCGGATGCTGGATTTTTACGGGGTGCTGGACGGAAAAGGGCAACATGATGGCCCGGCGTGACAACTCCGACCCGTCGGGGCTTGGCATCACCCTTAACTGGGCGTTCACGTGGCCTGCCAACCGGCACATACTGTACAATCGCGCCTCGTGCGATCCATCCGGAAAGCCCTGGGACCCAAATCGCAAAGTCATATACTGGGACGGCAGTAAATGGACGGGCGCTGACGTGCCGGACTTCAAGCCGGATGTTGCGCCCGGCAGCCAGATGGGGCCGTTCATAATGCAGCCAGAAGGGGTGGGGCGGCTGTTTGCCCTGGACAAGATGGCGGAAGGTCCGTTCCCGGAACACTATGAACCCTTCGAAACTCCAATAGACACCAACCCTCTGCACCCGGCAGTAATCAATAACCCGGCGGCCAGGGTTTTCAAGGACGACCGTGGGGATTTTGGTACAAGCAGGGACTTCCCTTACGCTGCCACAAGCTACCGTGTAACCGAGCACTTTCACTTCTGGACCAAGCACACCAGGATTGCGTCTGTCCTCCAGCCGCAGCAGTTCGTCGAAATAGGCGAAGAGCTGGCCAAGGAAAAAGGCATAAAGCCCGGTGACATGGTAAAGGTATGGTCCAAGCGGGGTTTTATCAAAGCGGTTGCCGTGGTGACAAAGCGCCTCAGGCCGCTCCAGGTGAACGGCAGGACCATCCACCACGTTGGCATTCCGATACACTGGGGCTTCAAGGGCATAGCCAAGAACGGCTATCTGGCAAATACCCTTACCCCCTTCGTGGGCGACGCGAACACCCAGACGCCGGAGTTCAAATCGTTCCTTGTGAATATCGAGAAGGCATAGGAGGGAAGCATGGCACTTCAAT
>JAJYLE010000058.1 GCA_021788025.1 Nitrospirota bacterium | reverse complement strand
TTTTTCAAAAATATCCAGATGGCCCTCGTTTAAAAAGGCTGGGTGGCCTGCCATATTGGATGATCTCTCCAAAATCCCGTGCTTTGTTCCGCCACCTGTTTGGGCCCAGTCCTCATAAAACAAATGTCTTCTGATGCGGGGTTTGAATACAGAATTGCCAAGAATGGTGTGAAAGATTGTTTCATCCGGTCCGAAGGTGCCTTCAAAAAAATTGCAGACCTGCTTGTTATTTTCAAAAAAATTCACGATGTATTCGCAGGCGCTCCTGGTAAGGGCCCAGTGGGTATTGCCGGCAAATGGCTCCATCGATTTCAAATGTTTCTCATAGGAGCGCCGGGCTAAGCCCGCCCAGGACATTGTCTTCATAACCAGTTTAATGGCCGGTCTGTCTGAAGGAATTCTCAGGGATTTTAAATGGTTTAATTTCTGGGCCCCTATAAACCGCGCACAGCCGGACGATATTTTTTCAGGGTCCCTGCCGCACTGGGGATTGGCAGTTTCGCCGCCTGGCAATTGAATTGCACCGATGAATTCGCAGCCCGCATTCTTCTTGAAGAAATCGAATATATATTCTTTAGACCTCAGCGGATAATCGCTCCCGGTCTCCATCAAAAAATAATCGAATCCCGCGGGGGCGGCCAGCGCGTGCCTGATTAGAAGTAAAATTGCCTTTACCATCGAGTACTCGCCCCAAAAAACAGGAACGCGGTTTCCGATAAAAAAAACGTTATCCCCTTTAATCGAAGCAAAATCGTTTATATCGCATTTTGCATCCACGTGAATAAAAAAAGCATTATTGGCCGAGCAGAGGAAGTTGATTTTTCTTCTTAACAGTTCCGGGCTTTTATTGGTTTGTATTAAATGGGCTATCTTCAATTATGGAATTCCTGCTCTTATTTTTTTGATCTCTTTCTGGCCGGGGTTAAACCGAAGTTAATGAGAAAGTTAGCAAACATTCCACTGGCTGTCAAGATTAGGGTGGGTCATTGAGGCGTTACCTCTATGGCGCTTATCTTGGCGTTGTCCACAACGGTTGTAAACCCGATATTCAAGTTCCCGTTTGTAACACTTGCCGGGAAGGTCACATCATATGCGGCATTCTTGCCAACCAGGTCATATATATCCAGATTGGTTAATACCTGCGTGCCCTGCAAGCTTACATTGAAGACGCGCTCACCCGGCGCGTTCCAGTAGATCTCCGCAAACTTGAGCGTTACGTTATAGTTGCCGTTAACCAGCGGGACATTGTAGGAGAAGCTCTTGCCATAGCGTTCTGTCTGATACAGGGTGGGGTCACTCGTACCGGCGATGGTTGCCGCAGTAGATGCGGCGGCGCCCCCGGAAAAATCGGTGTCCGCCTGATAGACAACCCCGGACGGGCTTTCGTAATACCCTCCCCCGGAGTTTACGGCAAATGAGGTGGCTGTCAATTTAAAGGATGCCGATATCGTATGGTTTGCAGTCACGTTGTTGAAGGCATAGCTGAAGGAGCTGCCACTCGCACCCACTGATGCTCCGTCTACCAGCACGTCTGATATGGAATACCCGGGTGCCGCGGTGATCCCGAATGTCTGGGCGCTGCCGCTTGGCACTGCAACTGTTCCGGAAGGCGATATACTGCCGCCCGTTCCGGCAGATGCCGTAATCGCGTAAAGATTTACGGTTGCGGGCGTTATCTCTATTGCGCTGATCTTTGCATTGTCCACAACCGTTGTAAAACCTATATTCAGCATCCCGTTTGTGACGATTGCCGGGAAGCTCATATCGATTGCGGCGTCCTTTCCACTCAAGCGGTAAATATCAAAATTGGTTAATACCTGCGCGCCCTGAATGCTCACATTAAAAACGCGCTGCCCCGGAGCGTTCCAGTAAACCTCTGCAAACTTCAGCGCTACGGTATAGTTGCCGTTTGCCAGCGGGATGTTGTAGGCGAAGGTTTTGCCGTATCGTTCTGTCTGGTACAAAGTGGGGTCACTCGTGCCGGTGGTGGTTGCCGTTGTGGATGCGGTGGCGCCTCCGGAAAAATCGGTGTCCGCCTGATAGACTACGCCGGACTGGCTTGTGTATTGCCCCCCGCCGGAGTTTGCGGCAAAGGAGGTCCCCACCGCGGCAAACGATGCCGATATAGTATGGCTTGCGGTGACGTTGCTGAAGGTATAACTGCCAGCTGCCCCAATGGGCGTTCCGTCCACCAGCACGGCTGATATGGCATACCCGGCTGCCGGGGTGATTGTGAACGTCTGGTTGCCGCCGCTTGCCACATTAACTGTTCCGGAAGGCGATATGCCTCCGCCAGTTCCCGCCGAGGCCGTGATCGTATACGTGGTTGAAACTGTTGCGGGCGCTATCTCTATTGCGCTGATCTTTGCATTGTCCACAACTGTTGTGAAACTGATATTCAGCGTACCGTTTGTGACGCTTGCCGGAACGGTAACGTCGTATGCTGTATTTTTCCCGGCCTGTGCATAGATATCCAGGTTGGATATCACCTGCGTGCCCTGCATGCTCACATTGAAAACGCGCTGCCCCGGCGCGTTCCAGTAAATCTCCGCGAACTTGAGCGTCACATCGTAGTTGCCGTTTGCCAGCGGGATGTTGTAGGCGAAAGTTTTTCCGTACCGTTCTGTCTGATACAGTGTGGGGTCGTTGGTGCCGGTGATATTTGCGGTAGTGGATGCGGCTGTTCCTCCTGAATAATCCGTGTCTGCCTGGTACACCGTGCCGGACTGGCTTGTGTATTGCCCCCCGCCGGAGTTTACGGCAAAGGAAGTCCCCACCGCGGTAAACGATGCCGATATCGTATGGTTTGCAGTGATGTTGCTGAAGGTATAGCTGCCAACCGCCCCCACAGGCGTTCCGTCCACCAGCACGGTTGATATGGCGTACCCCGCTAATGCTGTTATCGTAAATGTCTGGGCGCTGCCGGAACTTACGGTAACTGTTCCTGAGGGCGATATGCTTCCGCCAGTTCCCGCCGAGGCCGATATCCCATATGCCGGTACTGTTGGGTTGAAGGAAGCAGAGATCGTATGATTGCCGGTTACATTACTGAATGTATAACTGCTTAGCGCCCCTTCCGGCGCTCCGTCCACCGTAACTGCCGATATGGAATACCCCTGGGAAGGCGTAATTGTGTATGTCAGGCTATTGCCGCTGTTTACTACAGTTGCCCCCGGAGGTGAGATGCTTCCCCCTGTTCCTGTGGACGCCGTTATTGTATAGGTATTGGGGCTTAAGGCGGAGGCAATTTCAATTGCGCTGACTTTAGCGTTGTCAACAACAGAAGTAAAATTGATGGTCAGCATGCCATTTGTAACTGTTGCCGGGAAGGTCAAATCATAAGCTGCGTCTTTTCCGGCCATCGCATATATATCCAGATTGGTTATAACCTGCGTGCCCTGTATGCTTACATTGAAAACACGCTTGCCGGGGGCATCCCAGTAAATTTCCGCAAACTTCAGTGTAACATCGTAGTTGCCGTTTGCAAGCGGGACATTATAGGTAAAGCTGCCATACCGTTCTGTCTGGTACAGCGTGGGATCATCCGTGCCGGTGATATTTGCCGCTATGGAAGCGGCTGTGCCGCCTGAATAATCAGTGTCCGCCTGAAAGATAACGCCAGCCTGGCTTTCATACTGCCCTCCGCCTGAATTCGTTGAAAAAACCACATTGCCAATCGAATTTACGGTAAGGGTGGCGTATACGGTCTGTGGCGAGTTCGACGCGCCCTGGGCCGTTATCGTTATCGCCTTGGTATATGTCCCGGGCGAAAGGCCCGCTGCATTCGCCGACACCGTTAAATTCGCGCTGCCCGTCCCACTGGCTTGGCTTATGGATAACCATGCCGGCAAGCTGTTATCAGCCGAAGCCGTCCAGCTGAGCGTTCCGCCTCCGGTATTGGATATGGACAGGGTCTGGTCCACCGGGTTCGTTCCGGCAATTGTATAAAAAGCAAGCTTTGAAGCGCCCACGGACAGGACAGGCGGGCTGCTGTCAGGATTGGCTGGATCTCCCGGCAGCACAGGCCAGACGTAAAAGGCATGCGCAGTATCATATACATACTGCATACCGTCATCAAAACGGAAAGACATCGCATCGCCTATATCAACCTGCGGCGTGGACCAGAAAATCACATATGCAGTTGGCGCGCCTGGCCAGGGCAGATTTGACAGGTTAATAAAGGGGCCCGCATTGGTGGTCCCATAACCGCCCTGAGCGGTCCCGGAAACGTTATAGAACCCCTTGTTGCCCAGTTCATCGTAAAACAAATGGGCCAGTTCACTTGCCGTGCTGTATGGATAGGCGCTGTTTGCCGCGCATACATTATATGCCTCGTCCGTGGAGCCGTTATAAGAAAAAGAGTAGTTATAATAGCTGCCGTTTACAGGCCGGGCTTGAGGAAGCCGCCAGTTGGAGTAGCCCAGGTAATGCGCCGCGTTCATGGCCGCTATCCATGCCTGGGCCGTAGACCAGCCCATTTGACCACTGGAAAGGATTCCGCTTACGCCGAAAGTTTTGGTTGCGGCAAGATTGGCGTTCTGAAGCCACGTGATATTAAGGTCCGAGTCATAGACAAGCCCGTTGCCGCGGTTTATCAGGGCAGCATGCGCTGGAGCAGCAATAAACATGGCGGCCATTAATATGCCTGCCAAAAAGATTCGTTTCATGGTTTACTTACATTTTAGGACTGCATAATCAGGGATTGTGATGCTTATTGTTGCGCTTTTATTTTCAATTATTAATTAACACCCGTCATATAATCCGGAAACCGGAAGGCGCTGGAGCTATTTCCTGCAATTGCAGCACCTAGCGCACAGGCCAAAAAATCAAAC
Source organism: Nitrospirota bacterium (assembly GCA_021788025.1). Taxonomy (GTDB): domain Bacteria; phylum Nitrospirota; class Thermodesulfovibrionia; order Thermodesulfovibrionales; family JdFR-88; genus JAKAKS01. The sequence continues at coordinate 9,546 of JAJYLE010000058.1, read as the reverse complement.
AAGGGCCGTTGTCAATTAAACCGTTACAGGCATATCCTTGAATAAGTGAGGTTGTCCTTTTTATGTTAAGGAACTATTTAAACTGGACAATTGTCACACCGGCGCCGCCTTCGCCCTGGCCGCCGGGACGAAACGAGCTAACAAGAGGATGGTTTTTCAGGTAATCACGGACCGCGCGCATGAGGGCGCCAGTGCCTATGCCGTGTATTATGACCGCCTCGGAGATGCCGGCCATCGAGGCATCGTTTAAAAAAGGCTCAACCAGTTCGAGCGCCTCTTCAACCCGCTTGCCCAGCAGATTTATCCGCGTGGTTACAGCCTCTTCGCTTTGCCTGATTTCAACACCCGGCTTTACGCGGGGTGAGCCTGTCCCCGCCAGGCTTGCCTCCAGTCCGGAAATCGATGCGTCAAATGCAAGCCCGCCCGCCTCGATGCGCGCCTTTCCGGATTTCCTGTCTATCCGGGCAACAGTGCCCTCCATGCCGAAGGAAGGAACAAACACCCGGTCTCCTGTTTTCAGTTCCTCCGGGTTTATTGACTGCGCTCTTTCCGGCTGGAGTTCGCGCAATCTCCGGTCTATTGAGGAAATCATACCGGCAAGCTCTTTGGCTGCCATTTTTGTTCCCTGCCCTTTCTGCGCCTGCCGGGCCTTTTTCTCCTCTTCCAGAATGGCGTTTACATGCCTTTTGGCATCCAGCGCGGCGGCGCGGGCCTCCTCAAGCGCCTTTTGAAGCATCTCTTTCTTTTCTTTTTCGGCCTTTGCAATCTGTTGCCGTAATTGCGCCTCTTTAGCCTCAAGGCTTGCCCGGATTTCCCTTGCCTGCGCGTTCATGCGCTCGTATTCTTCCCTTGTGTCTTTCAGGCTTTTTACAAGCTCGTGGAATTCGCTTTTCACCGAGCCAAGGAGCGCGGCCGCACGGGAGAGGACTTCCGTGGGCATGCCATATCTGGCGGCTATCTCCAGGGCGCGGGACTGGCCCGGCTCTCCCGTTTTAAGCCTGAAAAGAGGGGTCATTGTACGCTGGTCGAAGTCCATCGAGGCGTTCACCATTCCTGGGCTCTGCTGTATGTGGCCGATAATATCGAGCAGATGGGTTGTGGCTATCACCAGCGCGCCCTTGTCCTTCAGCGTTTCCAGCACCGCGTTTGCTATCGCCGCTCCCTGGGCGGGGTCCGTGCCCGTGCCAAGCTCATCCATGAGCACAAGGCTCCTTGTGCCAGCGCCGGACACTATCCGGGATATGCCTGCAACATGGGCGGCAAACGTGGAGAGGTTGCTCTCTATGGACTGCTCGTCCCCGATGTCCAGAAGGATATCGTCAAGCACCGGGAAATCGGAGTCCGCCCTGGCGCAAACGGGCATCCCCGCAAGGGCCATCGCGGAAAGCAGGCCCGCTGTCTTCATCGCTATTGTCTTGCCGCCGGCATTCGGGCCTGTTATTACCATTACCTGTTGGCGGCCGCCGTCCTGCGCTTCCCCAAGCATCAAATCCAGAGGCACCACTTCCCTGGCGGGCGCGGCGGCATCCGCAGGCCTGGCCAGAAGCAGAAGCGGGTGCCTGCCCGAAGAGATTTTGAGCCTTCCGGATTCGTTAAGGCAGGGGCGCTCCGCGCTTATGGAATCCGAAAAGGATGCGATTGCGTTTAATACGTCCAGTTCGATCAAGATGCGGTACCTGGGTTCAAGCTCCAAGGCATTTTCCCGGAACAGTTCGCTTAACTCCCTAAGCACGCGGATCACTTCGGCCTTCTCCTCGGCCCTGAGGTTTTCAGACTCGTTTGAAAGGGATATGATCTCCACAGGCTCTATGAACGCGGTCTCACCGGAGCGCGATACATCATGCACCACACCCGGCACCTGCCCCTTTGAATCCATCCTCACCGGCAGCACCCACCTGCCGGAGCGCTGGCTTATAAACCCGTCCTGCAAAAAGACGGCGGTGCCGCGGTCGCGGGCAAGATCTTCAAGCCTTTTGCCTATTTTTGAGTCCAGCCCGCGTATCTTCTGCCTCAGCCCGGCAAGGGCGGACGATGCCCCGTCCAGCACGCCGCCCTCCGGGTCGAAGGAGCGTCTTATCCGGGAAAGCAGCCGCTTGTAAGTATCGGCTTGAAAACTGGCCTCCGGCAGGCCTTCATGCTGGCCTGCAAGCCCGGCCGTGAACCCGGCAAGAAGCGGAAAGTCTTTTGTTTGCCCCGGCATCTGGCTGGCTTCACGCACCCGTCCTGGTATTGCGGTTATCATGCCCAGCACGGGGGCAAGCGCCAGGAATTCCGTGGGCTCCAGGATGGCCCCGGCAGGCCTTATCTTTTCAAAAACACTGCCTAGCTCCCCGAAACTCTCCAGCCCCAGAGGGTTCCTGCCTCCCGAGCCCAGCCGTCTTATCTCTTCAACCAGCCCCTGTCTTTTTTCTATATGGGATTTGTTGGAATATGGCGCAAGCGACATGACAGCCGTGCGGGAGGGCTCCCCCATCGCATGGCCTCTCACGGCCGCCAGAACTTTATCGAACTCCAGCGCGCGAAGCGCCTCAGCCTGAATCATTCCCCTTGCACCTCGGTCAATTTTTCTTTAAGCCGCCTTTTTCTTCTGGCCTTCTGCTTCCTTACCCGCTGCGCCTCTTTGCCAGAGGCGGTCTCCATGCCGCGCGAGGCCTTTATCTTTTCCAGCAGTATCCGCCTGGCCAGGAAGCGGTTTACGGACTGGCTTCTTTCGGCCATGCACTTTACCTCTATGCCCGTTGGCAAATGCCTCAGGCAGACGCACGTGGATGTCTTGTTCACCTTCTGCCCGCCCTTGCCGGAGCTGCGGACGAATTTTTCCTCTATGTCCTGCTGCCTTATCCCCAGCGCGGCCATCTCCCCGTTCAGCAGCTTTTCCTTCTCCGGGCTTACGTGCATTTCTTATTTTAGCCTCTTTTTGCGCCTCAATCCGGCTTTACTCTTTTTTTTAGGTTCAAATCAAAATCTTCAACCCATTGATTTTAAATCCAAACCAGAAAATTTTTGTTCAAACCGTTCAATCTGCTCTTACTTAAAGGGGCTGGCATTGGAGAGGGATTACTCTGCCCCGTTGATATTAATAGCACGGCCGCACATGACATGGTCAAGGGTATCAATGTCATGGCCTTCCAGCCGGATCTGCCGGACGGCATGGAGGGCGGCGGCGCCATTACTGCCCTGCCCTTGTCCGGCAGGCTGTTTTTATGGCAGAATAAATGTCAAATTCTTTTTTCCCGGCCTGGGTTTTCCAGGCCCAGGAGGAGTTTCCTAATAATGAAAAAGCGCATTTTCTGGCGGCTTGCGTTCATGCTGGTTCTTGTAGTGGCCTCTTTCATCTATTTCCTGCCCAACCTGTCCATCTTCAACCAGATGCCCCAGTGGTGGAAAAACACCATGCCCAACAAGGGGATGAACCTTGGGCTGGACCTCCAGGGCGGCATTAACCTGCTTTACCGGGTTGAGGGTGAAAAGGCGGTAGAAAACACCGTTAACAGGCTTGCGCAGGCGATAAAAAGCGGCCTGGACGCCAAAGGCATAAAGGCGGACGTAACCCAGGACGGGCTGAGCATAAAAATCTCCCCTGCCAGTCCTGACGCCCAGAAGTTCGTGGAATCCAATTATCCTGACCTGGCCCCAGGCGCGCAGGATAACGCCGCTGTTTATACCCTCCGCAGCGCGCAGGTGCAGAGCATAGAGCAGAACGCGGTGGACCAGGCGCTTGAAACCATAAGAAACAGGGTGGACCAGTTTGGTGTGGTATCGCCCATTATCCAGAGGCAGGGACAAAACGATATAGTGGTGCAGCTTCCGGGCATTAAAGACCCGCAGAGGGCCATCCAGCTGATCGGGAAAACGGCCCTGCTGGAGTTCAAGCTTCTTGATGAGGAAAGCCCCGTTGCCGCACAGTTGCCCAGGGAAGTGCTGCCATCCGAAACGCAGAGCCTGGTTTCACAATATGCCGGCAAAATACCCGCCGGAGACCAGATACTCTTTGGCAGGCAGGTGGACAAGGACACGGGGGCCGTAAGGGAAATCCCGTACCTGGTGCAGAGCCAGACCCTGATGACCGGCGATTTCATAACCGAAGCCAATATGGAGATAGACAACCGGACCAACGAATACACAGTGGCGCTCAAGTTCAATCCCGAGGGCGCAAAGATATTTGGCGACATTACGTCCAAAAACGTAGGGAAAAGACTGGCTATAATCCTGGACAACAACGTTTATTCCGCCCCGAACATAAGAGAAGCCATAACCGGAGGGGACGCCCAGATATCCGGGAATTTCACCCTTAATGATGCCAAGGACCTGGCCATAGTTCTTAAGGCGGGCGCGCTCAAGGCGCCCTTGAAGATGCTCCAGAACGTTACCGTTGGCCCGTCTTTGGGAAGGGACTCGATAGACGCCAGCAGGACGGCCGGGCTGTTAGCGCTGGCCCTTGTTGTCCTGTTCATGGCCTTTTACTACAAGCTTTCAGGGCTTATCGCGGACGTCGCCCTCCTGCTTAATCTTGTATTTCTCTTCGGGGCCATGGCTCTTATGCACGCCACGCTCACCCTGCCAGGCCTGGCCGGCGTAATACTGGCGGTTGGTATGGCCGTGGACTCAAACGTGCTCATGTTCGAGAGGATGAGAGAGGAGTTAAGGGCGGGCAAGACGCCCAGGAGCGCCGTGGACGGCGGCTACAAAAAGGCCTTCTGGACTATATTCGATTCCCATGTCACCACGTTCATAACTGCGATAGTGCTCTTCCAGTTTGGCACCGGCCCTATAAAGGGTTTTGCCGTTACGCTTTCGATGGGCGTTGCCATAAACCTGGTGACGGCCCTTATCGGCACCAAGACCGTCTTTGACCTGATATATCTGAAAAAAGACGTTAGGAGGCTCAGCATATGATAGAGCTCATCAAGAACACAAAAATAGACTTCATGAGCAAGCGGGCCTTCGCGTTCGCATTCTCGGGCATCCTGGTGGCCCTTGGCATCTTCTCGCTGGTCCAGATATGGCGGGGGCACGCCAACCTGGGCATAGATTTCGCCGGGGGCACGCAGGTGGAGATAAAATTCGACAAGCATGTCCCTTTGCAGCAGGTGAGGGTCGCCCTTGAAAAGGCCGGGCTCACCGGCATGGAATACCAGGACCTGCCCACGCTGGATAAAGTATTGATAAAGAGAAAAGGCACCCTTGAAAACCTTGGAGGCATATCCAATACGATAACCGGCACGCTCCAGCAGAATTTCGCGGATGCCCATCCGGTTATAGACTCCACCACGGAAATCGGCCCGGAGGTAGGCTCCAGGCTGCGCAATGACGCTATTTTGGCCTCTCTTATCGCCGCGCTGGCGATACTTATATACGTGGCCCTTCGCTTCCAGTTCCGGTTCAGCATCGGGGCCGTGATAGCCACCTTCCATGATGTTATGGCGGTGCTTGGCGTTTTCTACCTGATGGGCAAGGAAGTCAATCTTATATTCGTAAGCGCGCTTCTGACCATTGCAGGTTACTCGCTAACCGATACGGTGGTTGTGTTTGACAGGATCAGGGAGAACCTTAAGCTGTCGCCCAAGGACCCCGTAGAAAAAGTGGTCAATTTAAGCATAAACGAGGTGCTGTCCAGGACATTGATAACCTCGCTTACCGTCATATTCTGCTCACTGTCCCTGCTTTTCTTCGGGGGCGAGGTGATACACGACTTTGCTCTTGCCATCACCCTGGGGGTTATCGTGGGCACGTACTCCTCCTGGTTTGTTGCAAGCCCGGCGGTTCTGCTGGTTGGCGGGGGCAAGATCACCCGCAAGCGGTAGAGCCTGTCTCAAAACTGGTTCTGAAGCAAAAGAGAGAGGAAATTGTGGCAGACAAGGAAATAAGAGGAAACCGCCCGGAGGCACAGCAGCGCTGCGTTGAGGACGGTTTTTCCTTAAATGACGCAGTGTGCCGCAGTTTCAGCTTCTTGCAGGCAGAAGCAATTTTGAGCTAGGTTCTATTGGAACGGCAATGGGTAATCCAGCGTACCAACCCCGAATATAGGGACTATCTCTGCAAAGCGGCCGGCATCTCGCCGGCCATTTCGCAGGTGCTTATAAACCGCGGCATTAAGACCCCCGAAGCTGTTAAAAACTTCCTGGAGGCGGGGGCGTCCGCGCTTGGCAATCCTATGGATTCCAAGGGTGTGCCGGAAGCGGCGGAGATAATAAAAAAGGCCGCGGCCTCCGGCAAGCCCGTGCTGGTGCACGGTGATTACGACGTGGACGGTATTGCCTCCACTTCCAGCATGGTAGGGGGTTTGAAGGGCATCGGGGCGAGCCCAGTCTATTTCATCCCTAACCGCTTTGTCCATGGCTACGGGTTCCATAAGGACTGCATAGAACTTGCAATTCAGCATGGGGCCGGGCTTGTAGTGACAACGGACTGCGGGATAACCGGTTTCGAAACAGCCGGGCTTGCAAAGGAAAAGGGCCTGCCGGTAGTGATAACAGACCACCACGAACCGGAAAGGGGGCCCACCGGCTGCCCGCTTCTGCCCCCGGCTGATGCCGTAGTAAACCCGAAGCTTAACGAAGGTGAAACGGAACTCTCCGGTACGGGAGTGGCTTTCAAGCTGGCACAGGCCCTTATGGGAGACGATGCGCTTCAATTCCTGGACATCGCCGCCCTGGGTACTGTGGCGGACCTTGTGCCGCTTGTGGCTGAAAACCGCTCGATAGTAAAGGCCGGGATGGAGCTGATAGAAAGCGCGGGCCGGCCGGCAATAAAGGCGTTGATAGAAATCGCCGGGGCCTCGGGCAAGGATATAACGGCAAGGCTTATGAGTTTCTCGCTTGTGCCAAGGCTGAATGCGCCCGGAAGACTTGAAAGCGCATCCGAGGTGGTGGCCTTTCTTCTTTGCAGCAATGAAAATGAAGCCTTTGAGCGCGCTTCCCGGCTGGACCGGCTGAACAAGGAAAGGCAAAGGCTGGAGGAGGACACCTTCCAGGATGCTGTAAAAAAACTGGAACATCTGGCGGGAAGCACCGCGCCGGATTCGATAGTTGTGGCCGGCGAGGGTTGGCACAAGGGAGTGCTGGGCATAGTGGCCTCCCGCCTGGCGGAGAAATACGGAAGGCCGGCCATTGTGTTGTCGATAGATGGCGATTATGCGCGGGGCTCCGGCCGGAGCGTCCCCGGATTCGACCTTTACGGCGGGCTCTGTGCGCTGAAAGAGATGCTGGCCGGTTTCGGCGGGCACAGGCAGGCTGCGGGGCTCCGCATAAGCACAGGCAGGATAGACGGGTTCCGGGAGGCGTTTTCCAGCCTGGCGGCCTCTTCCATAAGCGAATACCGCCCTGTTTTGAAGATAGACTCCGATATCACACTGAAGGCAGTGAATTCCGGGCTGGTAAAAGAGACCACGCTGCTGGAGCCCTTCGGTTTCGGTAATCCGGAGCCGCTGTTTGGCGCCAAGGAACTGGAGGTGCTCAGCATGAAGGTGGTTGGAAACGGCCATCTGAAGCTACGGCTGCGGCAGGGCAAAAGCCACCTGTCATATGATGCCATCGGGTTCGATATGGGCCCAATTGCCCCGGCCATAGAGGATTGCCTGCTTGTGGATGCCGCCTTTTTCCCCACGGCCAACCAGTGGGAGGGCAGAAAGACGCTTCAGCTTAATTTAAAAGGCATCCGGCCCTCCGTTTGAACCGCATTTCATATTGTCGTATAATTTGGGAATTCAAATGACAACCTGGTTTAAAGATATGCGCCGTCCAGCGCGCCTGATATCTGCCATTATGGCGGCGGGGCTGGTATTATCCGCTTGTGCGGCCCCACAACCAAGGCCGCAGGTTGTGGAAGAGTCATATTCGGTAGGATACCTTAGGGCGACTGTAAACAGGCCGATATCCATGACCCAGGAGGCCGTTGAAAAGGGCTATCTTGCCCTCGGCATAGCGGTGAGAGAGGAAAGGGGCGACCAGCTCACCGGCATAGTGGAAGGGCAGCTTGCCGACCAGAGGTCCGTCACAACCGATCTGCGCTCCATAGACCCAAACAGGACGGGGATTTCCATAAGGATAGGCGCTCTGGGCGATAAAGCTCTCTCCGCCCGCATACTGCAAAGTATTAAAAAGAACCTGAACAGATAACCGCCTTATACCGCCTCCTGCAACATAAAAGTCTTGCCGGTCAACAAAATTGCAAGTGGGTTTCACATTGACAGCATTAAATATCAGGCAGTTGCCTGTGGCACAGCTGATGCTTAACCGTTTCCGGAAAATGAATACCGGAGGATGATAAAATGAATACCGGAAACAACATGGGAAAACAAATGGAACGGCACCCCTGTTTCTCTGAAAAGGCCCACAAAAAATTTTCCCGGCTTCACGTGCCCGTTGCGCCCAAGTGCAATATCGGGTGTAATTACTGCGTCCGCAAGTACGACTGCGTGAACGAGTCCCGCCCCGGCGTAACCAGCAGGGTTCTTACCCCGGCGGAGGCAGTCGAGCGCGCGCAATTGGCCGCGGAGCGCACCGGCTCTTTAAGCGTTGTTGGCATTGCAGGGCCCGGCGACCCGCTTGCCAATGAGGCCACTTTTGAAACCCTCCGGCTGTTAAAAAAGGAGCTGCCGGAGCTTGCAACCTGCGTGTCCACCAACGGGCTTTTGCTGCCCGATAGATTGGCGGACCTGCTAAGCTGCGGGTTAAAAAGCCTTACCATCACCATAAACGCCCTTACAAGCCGGACGGCGGAAAAGATATACGCATATGTGTCATATGACGGCAAGAAAATGCTTGCGGACAGGAAGGCCGCGGAGCGCCTTTTGACTGCACAGTGGAACGGCCTGCGCGATGCCATCGACGCAGGGCTTCCGGTAAAGGTGAACACCCTTTATATCCCCGGCGTCAACGAGGATGAAATACGGCATATCGCTTTTCAGGCCGCAAACATGGGGGCAACGATAATGAACATAATGCCCCTTATACCGCAAGGCGCTTTCAGTTCCATTAAAAGGCCTGATTGCAAGATGATGGACCGGATGCGCGACGCGTGCAGGCTTCATATCCCTGTTATGACCCATTGTAAACAGTGCAGGGCGGACGCCTTCGGCCTCTTGGGAGAGGACAAGGACGTTGAACTTGAGGTTTTAAATGCCAATATCGGAGAGGATTACTGTGACATGGTCTTCTGAAGAAAAACCGGCCTGCCCGCCGGATTTGCAGAGGTACAAGAGGCAGCTCATGCTCCGGGGGTTTACCCCCGCGCACCAGCAAAAACTCTGCAACTCTACAGCGCTGGTGGCGGGCGTGGGAGGGCTTGGCGGGACGGCCGCCGTTTATCTGGCCGTTGCCGGGATTGGCAAACTCGTAATATTTCATTCGGGAAATCTTACGCTCTCGAACATGAACAGGCAGATTCTTATGAAAAATGACCGGATAGGCCAGCCCAGGGCTCCGCAGGCAAAAGAGACTATCAACGCGATAAATCCGGACGTGATAGTTGAAACTCACGATGCCCGGATTAACAAGGAGAACCTGGCCCCGGCCCTCGCCAGTTCAGACATAGCGTTATCATCCC
>JAJYLE010000217.1 GCA_021788025.1 Nitrospirota bacterium | reverse complement strand
CATAACATCCATCTGGCCCGGTTCATCTTTGGGGCCCAGTATCTGGAAGTCCAGGACAACGTCTTCGATATCGAAAGGGACGTATTGTTCCGCCTCAAATTTGATGAACTCGCCAAGCTCATCCTCACCCATCTCGGGCAGGGAGATGCGCCTAATTATTACGGAGGCATGCCCGGAAATGCTTATAACGGCGCTCTTTGTCTTGATCTTCGCTTTTTTGATGAGTTCCTTCAGGGCTTCTATGAGCCGGAGGGAGTCTATGATGGAGCCGTCAACTATAATGTCCGGAGACAGCGGGGCCATTTCGAAAACTTCCAGCTCGTAGCCGTTCCGCTTTTCCTTCAGTTGGACAGCTTTTATATGGCTGGAACCTATGTCCAGCCCAAGCGACACTTTGCCGCCGCCAAAAAACATAGAGTTATGATTGCAAAAAGTAATAACAATTGTCAAGCGTTTTTTAAAATTAATTCAAGAGCTTAAAAATAAACCTTAATGCAATGGTTTAATTCTGTGCGCACGGTCACAAAACGCCGGGGGTGGAACCGCTTCTGCCCATCCCTTTTGCGCAATAGTTTTCAACTTGACTCTTTCCCGGCCAAAAGGCTTTAATAATTAAGAATGAAAAAGTTGTGCTCCGTTGTGGTCCTGGCTGTTTTCGCCCTCGTGCTTCCCGCCTGTTCAAAAAAGCAGGAGGTAATACCCGATTTCAAGAACTTCAATGCAGAGAAGTCTTTTGACAAGGCCAATGCCGAGATAGACAAGGCGCAATACGACAAGGCCCGCCAGCTTCTGCTCCAGGTAAAAGGGCAGGACAGAAGCGGCAGGTTCGCCCCTCTGGCCCAGCTCCGGATTGCCGATTCCTATTACAAGCAGGACGACATGGATAACGCCATAGACCAGTACCATCAATTCCTGAGGATGTATCCGGACCACAAGTACGCCCCTTATGCGCAATACCAGATCGGAATGATCTACTACAGCCAGATAGTAGGCGTGGAGCGCGGCTACGGCGCAGCCCAAAAGGCGCTTGCCGAGTTCGAGACTCTTGAATCCACCTACCCCAGGAACCCGTACAAGGAAAACGTGGATATAAAGATAGAGAAATGCAAGGACATAATAGCGGGTTACGAGCTTCTGGTTGGCAAGTTCTATTTCGACAAGAAGGCATACCGCGGCGCCATCGGCCGGTTTGAAACGGTATTGAAGGATTTCCCGGGCTACAGGAATGAGCCCCAGGTCCTTTATCTGATGGCGGTTTCGCTCAGCGCCTCCGGTGACAAGGCGAAGGCAGATGAATATGACCGTGAGCTTTCAGCCAAATACCCGGACAGCCAATACGTAAAAAAGGCCGCCAAGGCGCTTGGCAGCCCGATCTCCAAAAAATAGCAGGGGCCTTTAATGGCGCTGGTCCCCTGGAGGGGAGGCATCATCGCCCATGCGGTATTATCCAGCCTTTATTGATATCAGCGGAAAAACGTGTGTTATAGCGGGCGGAGGCCAGGTTGCCGGAAGGAAGGCTGTTTCGCTTCTTAAGGCCGGGGCCAAGGTGACCATAATAAGCCCGGAGCTTTCGGGAAAACTAACCCAATTAAAGGAAAAAGGGCTTGTGGCCCACCTGCGCCGCGAATTCCGGAAAGGCGACCTCAAAAGGCTTTCTCCCTTTCTGGCATTCGGGGCCACGGATTCCCGTACGGTCAACGAGGCCGTTTCCCGTGAGGCTTCGATGCTGGGCATACCGGTTAATGTGGTTGATAAGCCGGCCCTTTCAAGTTTTATAGTGCCCTCGGTTGTAGCAAGGGGCCCCCTGCAAATAGCCATATCAACTTCCGGGGCAAGCCCGGCCATGGCCAAGAGCATCAGGCTGGAGCTTGAAAGGCTTTATGGCAGGGAGTTCGGGGCATATCTGCGGAAACAGGCCAAGGCCCGCGCGGCGGCCGTAAAGAATAATAAGGATGGACTGGCGGCCGCGGACAGAAGACGCCTCTTCAAGAAGGCCGGGGCGGGTGATATAATCGAAGCTATAAGAAGAGGGAAAACCGTTCCGGATTAAACCGGGGATTAAAAAACCCGGCAAACAGGACAACATGGAAGGAGGGTCTCATGTCTAAAAGCAATGCTGCCAACGTGATAATGGCATTTACCCTGGGCGGGCTGGTAGGCGCGGGGGTTGCGCTTCTTTTTGCGCCGCAGTCCGGGCAGAAGACGCGCCGCAAGATAATTGACGCCGTAGATGATGCCAGGGAAGAGATTTCCGATTACGCGGACAAGCTAAAGTCCAGGTTTAGCTGATACTGAAGGCCTTTCCCGTCCATAATATTTGAATTTCAGGCAAGCGCCGCCACCCCGTTGCGTGAGGTGGCTTGCGTTTGCAACTGCTAATTTGGGGACGGCCCTGCGGGCCGCCCCCATGCAATTGTGAAATTCAGCCGGGGTTCACGTTCATCCCGCCCACCCAAAAAAGACTCCAGGCGTCTTAACTATGGGCCGGATTTCTTTCTGGAAGTGTGACTCAGGCGCACTCGGAAGCGCTATCAGTTACGTCCAGAAAGTAGCATCTGGAAAAATAATAGAAATTGTACGGAGTTCATCCTGAAATCCGTGCTGCTGGCCGCCGGTATTATGAAGGTTTTCAAAAGAATCTAGGATACCCCGGATATTTCGTTGCCGGATACGCTTTGGCAAATCCGGCTGCATATCTATTGCTTCTTAATAGTAATAATGCGGAGATTAATTACTGCCGACCTCCCAGGGTAATCCAATTTTTTGTCAATGGTTTGGTAACCTAACTTCTCAATAGAAATCATCACTAATGGTTTATAAAAATAATCCGAAGCCCCAATAAGAGATGTGGGAATCCAAACTGTTTTCTGAGCAGAAGGAATTGTAAATTGTCCATCCGGTCCA
>JAJYLE010000216.1 GCA_021788025.1 Nitrospirota bacterium | reverse complement strand
CGAAGGTGAAACATACTGGGGAAGGATGTGTGGGGACTGCTACCGCAGCCTTGTAAAGCTGGAGGCCCAGGACCCCAAAGAGCGGGTATCCAGGCTCCTTAAAATACACGGCTACCAGCTGAAAAGTGGCGGCCTCATAAGGGCGCTGTCGTTTGCGCCGCCCGGCATAGCATACATTTACGCGGGCAATGTCCTTCAGGGCATGCTCATGTTATGGGTTTTCCTGTTTGCCGTTGGCCTGCTGGTTTTAAATCCGCTCTTCACCACTGGGCTTTCGCTGATGGACCATGGCTGGCTTGATTACGCGGCATGGGGCGTGGCAGCGATTTTATATCTTGTGTCCTTCGCGGGGATCAGAAGAAGGCAGGGCAAGGGATGGCTTTAGAAGGCAACCTCAGGGAATTCGGGCTGGCGGACATCCTCCAGCTTATTTACTACCAGAGGAAGACCGGCGTCCTCACGGTAACTTCCAGCATGGACAAGGTAAAGCTGCTCTTTTATGAAGGCAATATTGTGTTTGCCGAATCGTCCAGGCGCGGAGAATCCAGGATAGGCCGCCTGATGATAAAGAAGGGCATGATTACCCAGGAGCAGCTGGACTCCGCCCTGGCCCAGCAGAAAACTTCCGGCGGTAAACTGGGCAATAACCTTTTGAAGCTGGGCCTTATCTCCAAGGACGGTATAAAGGACACGCTTGTAAACCAGTTCACCGAGACTGTAAGCTACCTTTTCACCTGGCGCCAGGGCGTGTACGAGTTCAGGCCCCAGGGTATTCCGATAGACAAGGACATCCCGATTTCCCTGGACACGCAGCACGTGCTTATGGACGGGCTGCGGATACTGGACGAATGGTCCGTCATGGAAGGCAAGATCACGCTGGACAGCCTGTTTATCAAAACGGCGATGGCTGGCGAGGCCGAAGAGCTTTCACCGGAGGAAAAAGACGTGCTTGCCCTTGTTGACGGGGAAAATGACGTAAGCGCCATATCGGGGCTAAGCGGGCTGGACAATTTCCAGGTATCAAAGGCGCTTCTCAGCCTGCATGAAAAAGGGTTTGTAAACAAGCTGAAGGAGACGGAGGCCGCGCAGCCGCAAGCCGCAAAAAAACGCGGGAAACTGCCTTCCGTATTTTTCGAGGCCCTGGTAGCGGTGTTGTTTTTGGTATCGCTGGTAATTTCCATGCTGGGGTGGCCTTTCCAAAAGTCCAGGGCTGTGGAGGCGTCCCAGGCCATTGATGGCCTCAGGTTCCGGGTAGAGCAATACAAGATAGAGCATGGCGCATATCCCGCAACGCTTGGCCAGGTGGGCGATACCGTGGACCCGTGGGGCAGGCAATATGTTTACAGCGCAATCACCAACAGCTACGTCCTTTACAGCACCGGCCCGGGCGGCCAGCCCGGCGCTCCGGATAATATTTATTAAGCGCCCTTTTAACACCTGAAAAGTTAAAATAAAAAATGGCTGAAAAAAGATGCGTTGTCCTTTTAAGCGGCGGGCTGGATTCCGCCACCGCGGCGGCAATGGCTGCCGCGGAAGGGTTTTCTATTTACGCCCTCACGCTGCATTACGGGCAAAGGCATAAAAGGGAGCTGGAATCGGCCATGCTTATTGCGCGGGATATCAAAGCGCAAAAGCATCTTGTTCTGGATATCGGGCTGGACAAGATAGGCGGTTCCGCGCTCACCTCCGGGGCCGAAGTGCCCAAAGGCGACTCGCCCGCAACCGGCGGCATACCTGTAACATACGTGCCGGCCCGTAATACGGTGTTTCTTTCATATGCGCTTGCCTGGGCCGAGGTGCTTGAGACGGGCGACATTTTCATCGGGGCCAATATAAACGATTACAGCGGCTATCCGGACTGCCGCCCCGAATACATCCATGCCTTCGAGCATATGGCCAGCCTTGCGGTGAAGGCGGCAGTGGAAGGCAGGGTAAGGTTCAGGATAAACGCTCCGCTTATAGGCATGACCAAGGCGGAGATTGTCAAAAAAGGCCTCTCGCTTGGGGTGGATTATTCGCACACCTGGAGCTGTTACGACCCGGCCAGGGGCGAAAGCGGGCTTGTCCCGTGCGGCCGGTGCGACAGCTGCCATTACCGTGCCAAGGGGTTTTCTGAAGCCGGGATGCCGGACCCGCTGCTGAAAAAAAACATATGAAAAAAATATTCAGATACGTGCGCAGGCGGCATAAGTATGCGCATGGATCCGGCAACAAGTAAAATCCGGGGAGAAATAATACATGAACAGCATGGCAGCAAAGGTTGGGTTCAGATTTTTTCAGCGTATATTACCGGCCATGGCCGCGTGCGTCCTCTTTTTTGTGCCTGCGCCCAGTGCTTTTGCATACAACATTTATCAGGCTATCGACGCCGGCGATATTAATACCGTAAATGCCATGCTCGGCAAGGGCGCCGATGTAAACGCGAAAAACAATTTCGGAATAACACCCCTCATGGAAGCGGCCACGGCAGGCGCCACGGATATGGCGCGCCTCCTCATAAAAAAAGGAGCGGACGTAAATGCCCAGGATAAAGATACCGGCCTAACGCCGCTTCTGTTCGCGGGCTTGATGCGCCATGCCGGCATTATGCAGCTCCTTATAGAAAAAGGCGCAGGCATTGACACCAAGGCAAAAGACGGCACTACGCCGCTGATGCTGGCCGCCGCTGACGGGTTTGAAAACATTGTGCGCCTCCTTTTAAAGAAGGGCGCGGACGTAAACGCGGTGGACAGCACCGGGCATAGTGTGCTGGCCTGGGCGGCAAGGTCCGGAAAGCCTGTAATTACGCGCATTCTCAAACAGGCAGGGGCGAAGTAGAATAAGGCGGTTGGCGTTGCTTGCGTGTGTTTGGAGTTGTTCCCGGGTGACTCAACCGGGAATCCATTTTGGTTTTTTCGCGGGCATTAGGTAAAGGCGTCTCCGGAATTGACGGCCTAATCTTATGATTTCTGAAGGGGGCTATCTGCTGGCCCTTACGAAGCTATACCCCTTTTCTTACATAGCG
>JAJYLE010000057.1:3375-14980 GCA_021788025.1 Nitrospirota bacterium | reverse complement strand
ATCCTGGCGGCCACCTCCGCCGCCTCTTCCTGGAATCTTCCGGAGACCGCGGCCATGTACGCCCCCGTAATAGATGTGTTGCCAAGGAAGGTGAACTTCTCCCTTTGCATATCGGGCAGCATGCCCAGAATTATGGCCCTCTCAATGTTCAGGTAATTGCCGAACCCGCCCGCCACATACACCCTGTCTATCACATCCGGGGTCAGCCCGACCTCCTTTACCAGGGTTGAGATGCCTGCGTATATGGCCGCCTTTGCCCTCAGGATATTTTCTATGTCCACTTCGGTAAGGGTGATGTCACCGGCAGGCGTGCTTGCGATTACAAACTCCATGCCGTTTTCCCCGCGCCTAATACGGGCGGAGCCCTGGATTTGGTGGAGGTTCCCCTTCATGTCCACCGCCCCGGCCAGAAACATCTCAGATATCGCGTCTATCATGCCGGAGCCGCATATCCCGCGCGGCGCCGTGCCAGATGCCCCGTCCGGGCCGATTACGCCCGTTTCCACACGGAAATCCGCCCCCGTTATCTTTACGGATTCAATAGCGCCCTCGGTGGCCCGCATTCCATGGATTATGCCGCTGCCCTCAAAGCATGGGCCGGCCGAGCAGGCGGCAGTGATAAGCCATTCGTTGTTGCCGATAGCGATCTCCCCGTTGGTGCCAATGTCCATGAAAAGAGCTATTTCAGGTTTGGTGTGCATGCGGGAGGCCATCACGCCCGAGACGATGTCCCCGCCAACATAACTGGCCACGCTGGGGAATGTATATACCGCGCCCTGGGGATTCATGAACAGGCCCGCCTCCGCGCCTCTAAGTACAGGGTAAATGCTTACGCCCGGCACATATGGCTCCTCGCGTATGGACCCGGGGTCCAGCCCCCAGAAAAGATGGCTCATTGTGGTATTGCCGCTTATAACCGCAAGCTCTATCTCGCCCCGGTCCACGCTGTGGCGGCCGGCAAGCGCGCGGGTTATGCCCTTAATGTCCTGCCGCACTGTCTTTGCAAGCTCCTCCAGCCCGCCGCCTTCAGTGGCATGGACAATCCTGGTAATCACGTCGTCCCCGAAACGTATCTGGGAATTATATGTGGAGCCTACGTCCAGCACCTTCCCATCCGCCAGGTTTATAAGATAAACCACTACGGTTGTTGTGCCGATGTCCACAGCTATGGCAAAGCCCGTCCTGCTTGCCGCCGGGCGGATGGAGATTGCCTCGCCCTCCGCGTGTCTGAAGGACACGTCCCAGTTTGCCGACCTCAGCGCCTTCCCCATACCTGCAAGGAAATCGCGGGAAAACCGCATCCCCTCAACTCCGGCGTCCGCCAGCGCCATTTTCAGCCTTTCAAGGTCGCTCCTGGCGTCCTCGATTGTGGGCACGGAGAGTTGGAGATGCGCCCCCTTTACAATGGGCTCAAGCCCGCCACCCGCAGCCTTCGCCATATCCATAAGGCCTTCGGTCTTTGAGACGGCTATTTTCTCCCCCACGGCAAGGCGCGAACCCTCCGGCACTTCTATCTTTATGTCCGCCTCCGGATATACCTGGCAGGCAAGCACAATCCCCTCGGCCCTCTGCTCTTCCGTAAGCTTGCCGCGGCCCTTTATAACGGGTTTGCCTTCAAGAAGTTTTACCTTGCACTTGCCGCACGTGCCCTTGCCGCCACAGGAGGCGTTAAGGAATATGCCGGCTTCCTTGAGCGCGTCCAGCACATGCTGGCCGGGCTTCACCGGGATTGGGGTTGCTCTATCAGAGAAGAAGATGTTCATAGACGTTTTGCGGTTAAAACCCCATTCCTTGCCTTAATGCTGCCAATTCGGATTCCTTTGAGTGCAACTGCGACAGGCCTTCATATTCCAAAAATTTAGTCCTGCTTTTTATCGGACGGAAAACATCAGATTCCATTTTGGCATTAAACTCTTTTCCCCTTGCCGAAGGAGCGACTATATGGAACTGGGAATTAAAATCCTGCAACTCCAGGAATTTCAGGAGGGAATTTTTTAGGGTAGTTGAATGCTCAACCTCGAAAAACATTGAAGGCATGTGCCTGGAATTAAACCATGTCACATCCACTGTCTTTGCGTTGTTCACTATATTGTTGAAACTGAAATCATAAATTTTACTAAGCGCGGTTATTTCATTTAATGGCTTACCCAGGAAAAGCCTGTTCTTATCCTGGTATGGCACAAATGTTTCAAAGTTACGCAGATTGCCCAGTTCCACTACAAGCCCCTGATAATAAGTGTGATTGAATTCATTTTTTAAGGCGGCCTTCTTCTCATCCGGAAGCGAGCCGGCGGGCAGCTTGCCTTTAAAATCTTTCAATGCCCAAAGGCCAGGCGTAATCCTGAAAAAAAACTTGTTGTCCTGGACTATTCTTCTTATGGTTGCAAAGGGTGTTTTTGTCTTCCAGTCTTTTACGGGGGTCTGCATGTAAAGCTGGCCCAGGGTGGCATAACCACCATTTGCCCTCATGACCTCTATTACGCACTCCCGCTGGTTCACTTTTTATTTTGATTTTCCATATATCCAGGTTCGTCTTCAAAAAAAATCTCATCCCCGCATTCCCGGCAAAAATATCTGTACTCCCAATCCGTAAAAAAAGCGGCTTCCGCAATTTGATTTCCATACTGATCCACGTAATATTTTGAAAGCCGTTCAAGAATAAATGCTTTTGTTTGACAGCCGTTTTGACATGTCAATTTTTTTGGCACCCACATCAGGGATTATCTTGCCGTCTGGAGGCTTTCCAGTATGGATTGGAAAATCAGCTTCCCGTCCGTATTGCCAAGTTCGGCTTCG
The DNA here is from genome assembly GCA_021788025.1 of Nitrospirota bacterium. Lineage (GTDB taxonomy): Bacteria > Nitrospirota > Thermodesulfovibrionia > Thermodesulfovibrionales > JdFR-88 > JAKAKS01. Next base: position 12,184 of record JAJYLE010000057.1, on the reverse strand, counting down.
GCGCATCTTTCGGGATGGGGCATCATGCCAAGCACGTTGCCGTCTTTATTGATTATGCCCGCAATATTTTCCAGTGAGCCGTTAGGATTGGCCCCATCGGTTGCCGCCCCGTCCGGCGTGGAGTACCTGAAGACTATCTGGTTGTTTTTCTTCAGGGATTCCAGCCCTTCGGGGTCTATGAAGTAATTGCCCTCCGCATGCGCTATGGGCACCCTTAAAACCCGCCCCTGCTTTAGCGCGTTAGTAAACGGGGTGGCCGCGTTTTCCACCTTCAGGCGCACATCCTTGCAGATGAACTTCAGCCCCCTGTTTCTGAGCATGGCCCCAGGCAAAATTCCGGCCTCCAGCAGTATCTGAAAACCGTTGCAGATACCCATCACCAGCCCCCCATCGGATGCAAACCGCTCCACCGCCTTCATCACGGGAGAGAACCTGGCTATCGCGCCGGTGCGAAGATAGTCCCCGTATGAAAACCCGCCGGGCAGCATCACCACGCGAACGTCCTTGGGGATGGCCTCTTCCTTGTGCCAGATGAATTTTGCGGGCTGGCCCATGACGTGCTTTGCAATGTGATAACAGTCGTGGTCGCAGTTGCTGCCGGGGAACACTACAATACCAAACATAGAAGGAATGTGACCTCCATGGTTTTTTTCTTTCAGACATATATTCTAAAGCAATAAAGATAACTTTTTCAAAACCTTTAAAATTCCTTAGGAACTCATTTTCAGCATGCGCAATCTGATTCACGGAAAACCCGTAAGCCAAACCGTTTACCAGCTCCGGCGTTTCCCCAGAAGCTTTTCCATCTTGAATCTCAATTCATCCAGGTCCACAGGCTTGGCCACAAAATCAAACGGGCCAGAAAGCCCAAGGCTGTCTAAAATCCTCTCCTCATCGTAACCGGATGTAAATATGATCGGAATATTGAAGCTGGTATAAATACGCCTGGCCGCCTCTATGCCGTCCATGCCGTCTGACAAACCCACGTCCATAAGCACAAGGCCCGGGGCTTCGCTTCCGGCCTTGCTGATTGCCTCCCACCCGGAGACGGCTGGCTCACACGTCAGATACCCCCAGTGCCCTACTATATCGGCAAGGGCCATGGCCGCGATTACCTCATCCTCCACGATTAACACTTTTGCCTTTACGGCCGTCCTGCTCATGCCTCAATGGCCTTAGGGCCCATGTCGTTAAAGCTCACCCTGAACTCTGCCCCGTTTCCGTTTCTCATATCCAGCGTACCTTTAAGCTGCCTGGTGGCCAGGCTGTGGACCAGCCTGAGCCCAAGCGACTGGCTGTTTTTGAAATCAAAGCCATCGGGCAAGCCCGAACCGTTATCGGAATAGCTCATGTCCAGGCTGTTGGGCGCCCGTCTGTGAAACCCTATCCGGATCTCGCTTACCCCGCTGCAATTAAAGGCATACTTCATGGAGTTGGACATCAGTTCGTTCAATATCAGCCCGCAGGTGGTTGCTGTGTCCAGCGAGACGAAAATGCTTTCCAGGTCCAGATTCAGCATTATGCTGTCCTGCTTACGGCAGCTTTTAAGGAGAGTGGCGGCAAGGTCCTCAATGTAGTCCTTTATATCCAGGTTTGAAAGGTCCCTGGACTTGTACAGCTTGGCGTGCACCAGGGCCATCGCCTGTATCCGGTTACGCGTGTCGTCCATCATCTCCATCACTTCCTTGCGGCCGGGGGCCGACGCCTGAAGATGGATAAGGCTGGAGATGACCTGCATGTTGTTTTTTGTCCTGTGATACAGTTCCCTTAAAAGGGTTTCCTTTTCGGCAAGGGCGTTGCGAAGCCGCCCCTCCTCCACAAGGCGGGCGCGCGACCTCCTCAGGCCATGCAGCATCTGGTTGAACGCCCCGGCCAGGTCCATTAATTCGGCGCTGCCTTGTATTTTCAGCTTCCGGTCGTACTGGCCCTGCCCCGCCCTCTGGGCGCTTTCCTTTATAAGCTGAAGCGGCCGCGTGACAGCGCCGGCTATTTCATTGGCGATAAATAAGAGCATTAACGCAATCAGCCCGGCAACAAGGGAAAAAACCATGACGGTCCTTTTTATCTCCTGCTTCTTTTCATAAACCCAGTTTGCAGCAGGCCCCGCACTCGCAGTTCTGGCCGGGCTGCCTTCCGCCGCAAATGCCGCGCCCCCGGCGTTGCGGACGGAATCACGGAGGATGGCCTGCTGCCTGGTACGGATATCGCCCAACTCGGTGCCCGCATAAATTGTGCTTAGCGCGGCGGCGCACGCAAGGACGCCAAGGACAGTTGCCAAACAGATCTTTGCCCTAAGAGAAATAGACCTTGTATCCATCCGGGCTATTTGCAGCTCCTTGCTTTAAATGGCAACGTGCAATACAACCTGAAATTGCATATAAATTATATAAGAAGATCCAGAAAAAGCAAACATGAAAAACTTCCAAACCCGTCCGCATCAGCCCATGCCGTCATCTTGTGCTATCATCCGGAAATGGAAAAAAACACCCCGGCCAGCCAGGAAACGCCAGCGGCCATCGAGGGCTGTCCGGACCCGGCCTCGGAGATTAAAAGGCTTCGCCGCCTTTTGAGGCTGCACACCCCCTCGCTTGTGGCCATGCTGAAAAGGCGAGGGTTCCGCGTCTATAAAAAAGAGATTTCGGCGGACCTGCTGGCCCCCGGCCCGGTTTTTGTGGACGGCTATTATGAGATGATGAAGCGTTACTCCTTCAGGCTGTTTCTGAGGGATGTAATAAAAACCGCCGGGCCGTTCACGCCAAAGGGGATTGCCCGCTATGCCACTGCGGAGGTGACGCAAGAGTATACCGCCTATCTGCATAAAACCGGCCTTCTGAAAAAAACCGGCAACTCCTACGTACTGTTAAAGCACATACGCAGCTTCGGTGAAACGCTTGAATGGTTCCTGGCCGAAACATTCAGGCGGGAGTTCGAGGCCGAGGCCGTCTGGGGCGTGCGGTTCAAGAGGCCCCTGGTTGGGGGCGATTACGACCTGATAGCCAAGATAGACGCCTCTCTTTTATACATGGAGGTGAAATCCTCCCCGCCAAGGCAGATATACCAGAACGAGATATCGGCCTTCGTAGACAGGGTTAAAGACCTTGTCCCGGCCATTGCGGTGTTCTTCATGGACACGGAATTGAGGATGAAGGACAAGATAGTTCCCATGTTTGAAGAAGAGCTTGCGGCAAGGAAACTGCCTGGGGCGCCTGAAAGGATTGTAAGGGAGATTTTCCTTGCGCCAGGCGGAATATATATAATAAACGCAAAAGGCTCTGTGGCCGCCAATATCGGGACGGTGCTGGGCCATTATTTCAGGAGCAGGCAATGAGCACACCGGAAAACAACGGCAGGAAAGAAAACCCCTCTCAAACCAAAAACATCTGCGCGGTATGCGCCTGGCGTGAATCGTGCGCCAAAAAGTTCTCGGTATCTGGTAGGGACATCCGCTGCACCGAATTTGTAAAAGACGTTTCGATTAAAACCGGCGGATCGCGCCAGGATGGGGCCTGAGCGCTTTTTTTTAATGTTCAAATGAATATTCGCAAGCCGCCGATTTAAAAGGGTTTTCAGAATTTTTCTGTTCAAAACCGTTCAATTCCCCTGCCCTTTTGGCCGCTTTTTTTATGTTCGCATCATTTCTGAATTTGCCCATGAGCAGCCGTTGCCGCCGGATACGGGAATCCGGTCCTTGCCATTTCAAAGAGCATGGCCGCAAAATGGGGCCTTCCAGCGCATTTTATAACATTGGAAACCATGACATTGTCCATATGACATAGTTCATAAAATTGATGTCATAGTTTTTTGGGGCTGCGGTCGCAGGGTACGGACTTCGCGAACTAATGGAAATGAGATTTTAATTATTCTTCACACTCACTAACCGCTTCCGCATTGCCCGTTTAGTCAAAATCAACATGAAAGGCCACTAAAAGAAATCCCCGTTGCCACAAGAAAGCCTTAAGAGCCAAAATATTAAACATTAGAGCACTTCCGGTGGAGGGGGAAAAACAAAACGGCCTCAGGCTTTCCCCGCCATCTTCTCCAGCGTCCTTAGCTTGGGAATGTCCCCAAGCGCGATCAGCACGTCGCCGGCCTTTATCATAGAGCGGGAAGTGGGGTTGAACCGCATCTCCCCTCCGGACTTCATGGCCACTATTATCACGCCAAGGTCCCTGCCGACGCCGGACTCATGAAGGGTCTTGCCAGCCAGTTCGGAGCCTTCCTTCACGTTTATCTCTTCCATCTGAAGCTCTATATTGCCCGCGCTTGTGGCGAACTCTATGAAATCCACCACGGCGGGTTTCAATATGGTGTGGGCTATACGCAGCCCGCCTATGTGATACGGCGAGATAACCCTGTCCGCCCCGGCCCGCAAAAGTTTCTGCTCAGAGCCCTCCTCGCCCGCGCGCGCCACCACGGTGAGCGCGGGGTTGAGGCCCTTGGCGGTTAGCACCACGTACAGGTTTTCGGCGTCCGTTGGCAGCACGCTTACAAGCCCGGCCGCCCGTTCAATGCCAGCCTCCTTCAGCACCTCATCCTTTGTGGCATCCCCCTGCACCACCAGCAGCCCCGCGGGCACCCCTTCCGGCAGCAGCGCCTTTTCGATTACCGCGTAATGCACCTTGTTGGCCAGGAATTCCCTGGAGATTATCCGGCCCATCCTGCCATAGCCGCAGATTATATAGTGGCCCCTGAGGTTCTGCATCTTTTTTTCCAATTTCCTCCTGCCTAAAATGTTGCGGAATTCGCCCTCTATAACCGCCTTTGCGCCGGTATTAAGTATATAAAAAATTATCCCGAGGCTGAAGAAAAGCAGGATTACCGTAAATACCTCTCCAGCCCTGTCCAGCTTATGCACCTCGCCGTAGCCCACGGTTGTCACGGTTATTACGGTCATGAAAAAGGCATCGAACAGCCTCCATCCCTCTATAAGGCTGTAACCCGCAGTGCCCACCGCCAGCACAAGCAGCATCAGGAGCGCGGAGAAGGCGAACTGCCGTTTCAGGAGCATCAGCCCTCCTCCTCTTCGCCTGGCAAAAGCTCCTCTTTGAAATGCTCCATGTGCGAGCCCTCCCAGTAAATATGGCCGCAGCCGGAGCATTTGAAGAACCCGCTTGCGCAATGAAAAACGTGCTCCGGCACCTGCCCCAGCACCGATTGGCGGTCTTCAACGGGCTTCAGCGCGCCATTGCAGATTGTACACCTCACCGGCACGCCTGATGGCGCCGGAAACGCCTGCATTATTTCTTTTGCCTGTTTGGCGGGGTCTTCAGAAGAAATGAGGAAGGTCCGCCCTATGGCGGCCTTCCTCATCGTAAGCCTTGTATCTCTTGTGAGGATTATCCTGTCTTCCCGCATGGCCAGCCTCAGAAGGCTGCCATCATCAATATCCCGCTGGTACAGGATATCATAGCCGAGCATTCTCAGCCGTCTTGCGAGGCGGCCAAGCATGGCATCGGCTACAAACCGGGGTCCCCAAGAAGCTGTAGCTTTTTGGGGCGGAACTTTCACTCCGTTGCTGACGTCTCCTCGGGCAGCCCTTCCGGGAGCCCCTCGGGAGCAAACAGCTGCTCCTCATCGATAAGCGGCCGCAGTTCCCTCTTCACAAACGTGTTGCGGTACTTGATCATACCGCTGCCGGCAGGTATCATCCTGCCCATTATCACGTTTTCCTTGAGTCCGCGCAGCTCATCGGCCTGGCCGCGTATGGATGCCTCCGTAAGGACCCTCGTGGTCTCCTGGAACGAGGCGGCAGACACGAAGCTCTCCGTTGTAAGGGAGGCCTTTGTAATACCCAGAAGAAGCGGCTTGCCCTGGGCGGGTTTGCCGCCGTCGGCCCTCACCTGCTCGTTTGCCTCTATGAACTGGAGCCTGTCCACCTGGTCGCCGGTGAGGAACTCCGTGTCGCCGGGGTCCTCTATCCGGATCTTCCTCATCATCTGCCGCACTATGACTTCTATGTGCTTGTCGTTTATGGAAACGCCCTGCAGCCTGTATACTTTCTGGACCTCGTCCACAAGGTATCTCTGCAGTTCCTTGGGGCCAAGTATATCAAGTATGCTGTGCGGGTTCACCGACCCGTCCATCAGCGGCTCGCCGGCCCGCACCCAGTCACCTTCGTGCACTATGGCGTGCTTGCCCCTGGGGATAAGGTATTCCCTGGACTCCGCGCCGCCCTTCACGTGCACAACGCGCATGCCCTTGTGCATGCCCTTGAACTCCACTACGCCGTCTATCTCGCTGACGATGGCCTGCTCCTTGGGTTTCCTGGCCTCAAAGAGCTCGGCAACCCTGGGCAGACCGCCGGTGATGTCCTTGGTCTTGGTGGTTTCGCGCGGTATCTTGGCAAGCACGTCGCCCGGGAACACCGTGTTGTTCCTGTCCACCAGTATATGCGCGCCAGCTGGCAGCATGTAACGGGCCTGGGCGCCGGTTTCCTTTATCCTTATGGTCTTGCCATGATCGTCCTTTATCGAAAGGCGCGGACGCATGTTGGCAGGGTACTCGATTATCACCTTCCTGGAAAGGCCGGTGATCTCATCCACTTCTTCCTTGACGGTCACGCCTTCCTGGATGTCGCCGAAGGCCACCTTGCCGCCCATCTCGGTGATGATCGGGGTGGAATAAGGGTCCCATTCCACAAGCCTCTGGCCGGCCGCTATCTTGCCGCCATCTTCCACGAGAAGCTTTGCGCCGTAAACGAGCGTGTACTTCTCTTTTTCACGCCCCTTGGAGTCCACTATGGCAATGCCGCCGTTGCGGTTCATTACAACCGGCAGGCCTTCCCTGTTTTTAACCGTGTTAAGGCCCAGGAACTTTGCGGTACCGGAGATCTTGGCTTCCAGTGTGGTCTGCTCGACAACCTTGGATGCCGCGCCGCCGATGTGGAAGGTACGCATGGTAAGCTGCGTGCCCGGCTCGCCGATGGACTGCGCTGCAACTATGCCGATTGCCTCGCCGATATCGATGTGGCCGCCCTTTGCCAGGTCCCTGCCGTAGCACTTGGCGCACACGCCATGCTTGCTTTCGCAGGTGAGCACGGAGCGGATTTTGAGCCTGTCCACGCCTGCGTCCATCAGTTTTTGAACAGCCTCTTCGTCTACCTCGTCATTGCGCTTTGCTATGACTTCCCTTGTTACCGGGTCCTTAACGTCCTCGGCCAGGTACCGGCCAAGTATCCTCTCATCAAGCGGCTGGATTATCTCGCCGCCTTCGATAAGGGCGGTAACCACGATGCCGTCCCTGGCGTCGCAGTCTTCAGAGTGGATGATAACGTCCTGGGAGACGTCAACCAGCCTTCTTGTAAGGTAACCGGAGTTGGCCGTCTTCAAGGCGGTATCGGCAAGACCTTTTCTTGCGCCGTGAGTTGATATGAAGTACTGGAGCGGCGTAAGGCCTTCCCTGAAGTTGGCCGTAATCGGTGTCTCTATGATCTCGCCCGAAGGCTTTGCCATAAGACCTCTCATGCCGGCCAGCTGCCTTATCTGCGCTGTGGAGCCCCTGGCGCCGGAGTCGGCCATCATGAATATGCTGTTGAACGCCCTGCGCTCCGCAAGCTCATCAGTGGAAAGGTTCTGCCCGTCCTCCTCGGCGCCCAGTTCAAGCATCATGTCCTCGGCCACCACTTCCGTGACGTTGGCCCAGATGTCTATGACCTTGTTGTAGCGCTCGCCCTGGGTGATAAGACCGTCGGCGTACTGCCTCTGTATCTCCAGCACTTCCGTCTCTGCCTGCTCTATCAGGTTGTGCTTGGTCTTTGGCACGTGCATGTCCGATATGCAGATGGAAATTCCGGAGCGCGTGGCCGTTTCGAACCCGAGTTTTTCCAGGTTGTCAAGGAAAACGACCGTCTCGCGCTTGCCGATGCGTTTATAGATGTAGTCTATGAGCTTCTGCAGCTCTTTCTTGGTAAGATCTTTGTTCACCATTTGCAGCGTTATACCCTCGGGCAATATATCGCTGAAGAGCACGCGGCCGCAGGTGGTGTCCAGGAACCCGCCATCGGTGCGCAGCTTTATCCTGGCGTGCAGGTCCAGCATGCCTGCGTCGAAGGCCGCCCTGACGTCCTGGGAGTCGCTGAAATGCTTACCCTCTCCGGCAACGCCTATCTTCTCCTTGGTGAGATAGTAAATGCCCAGAACCATATCCTGCGTGGGCGTTACAATCGGCTTGCCGTTTGCAGGGGAAAGCAGATTGTTCACGCTCATCATGAGCACCCTGGCCTCGATCTGGGCCTCCAGCGAAAGCGGCACATGCACCGCCATCTGGTCGCCATCGAAGTCCGCGTTGAAGGCCGTGCAGACCAGCGGATGCAGCCTTATGGCCTTGCCCTCAACCAAAACGGGGTCGAACGCCTGGATGCCAAGCCTGTGCAGGGTTGGCGCCCTGTTTAAGAGAACGGGATGCTCGCGGATCACCTCTTCAAGCGCGTCCCAGACCTCCGGCATCTCTTTTTCAACCAGTTTCTTGGCCTGCTTGATGGTAGTAGCAAAGCCCTTTTCCTCAAGCCTGTTGAATATGAACGGCTTGAACAGCTCCAGCGCCATCCTCTTTGGAAGGCCGCACTGGTGCAGCTTCAGCTCCGGCCCCACCACGATAACGGAACGGCCTGAATAGTCCACCCTTTTACCAAGCAGGTTCTGGCGGAAACGGCCCTGTTTCCCTTTTATCATGTCGCTCAAGGATTTAAGCGGCCTCTTGGTAGCCGCCTTGAGCACCCTGGAACGCCTGCCATTGTCGAACAGGGCGTCCACGGATTCCTGGAGCATCCTTTTTTCATTGCGGATAATCACCGACGGCGCTTTCAGCTCCA
>JAJYLE010000057.1:0-3365 GCA_021788025.1 Nitrospirota bacterium | reverse complement strand
CTCTACTTCCTTTACGGCCTCGGTGTCTTCTTTTTCTTCTATGGCTTCAACGTCGTCAAGGGCGCTGCCTACCACCTTGTCGACGGCGCTTTCAGCTCCATCAGCCTCTTGAGCCTGTTGTTCCTGTTGATTACCCTTCTGTAAAGGTCGTTCAGGTCCGAGGTGGCAAACCTGCCGCCCTCAAGAGGAACCAAAGGCCTCAGGTCCGGCGGAAGCACCGGGATAACATCCATGATCATCCACTCTGGCTTGTTGGCCGACATCCTGAAGGCCTCGACCAGCCTTAGCCTTTTTGTGAGCTTCTTTTTCACGCCCAGAGACTGGGCCTCTTTTATGCCCAGCTTCAGCTCGGTGGCCAGGGCGTCCAGGTCCACCTGCCTCAGCAGTTCTTTTATGGCCTCGGCCCCGATGCCGGCCTTGAACCTGTCGCCGTACTCCGTGACCGTCTTCTTGTACTCATCCTCGCTAAGGATATCTTTCTGCTTTAGCGGCGTGTCGCCGGGGTCGGTTACAACGTATCCCTCAAAATAGAGCACCTTCTCCAGGTGCCGCATGGTCATGTCCAGAAGCGTGCCGATCCTGCTTGGCACACCCTTTAAGAACCAGATGTGCGCCACGGGGGCGGCCAGCTCTATATGGCCCATCCTCTCGCGGCGGACCTTGGACTGGATTACCTCGGTGCCGCACTTGTCGCAAACAACGCCCCTGTGCTTCATTCTCTTGTACTTGCCGCAGAGGCATTCCCAGTCCTTTATGGGGCCGAATATGCGGGTGCAGAAAAGCCCGTCCCGCTCCGGCTTGAACGTCCTGTAATTTATGGTTTCAGGCTTCTTTATCTCCCCGTGCGACCACTCCCGAATCTTCTCTGGCGAGGCCAGCTTGATCTTGATCGCGTCAAAATCGGTCGGGTTTTTAGGCTTTTGGAACAGGGTATAGGTTTCTTCCGTCAATTACTATTCCCCCTTTTCTTTTTTCTCTAGGAGTTCCACGTCAAGACCGAGGGCCTGGAGCTCCTTTATTAATACGTGGAACGACTCCGGTACGCCGGGCTCCAGCGCCGCATCGCCCTTTACTATGGCCTCGTACATCCGGGCCCTTCCGGTCACGTCGTCGCTCTTGACCGTGAGGAATTCCTGCAGCGTATAGGCGGCCCCATAGGCCTCCAGCGCCCACACTTCCATTTCGCCAAGCCTCTGGCCGCCGAACTGCGCCTTGCCGCCCAGCGGCTGCTGCGTAACCAGCGAGTAGGGCCCGATTGAGCGCGCGTGCATCTTGTCGTCCACCAGGTGATGAAGTTTCAGCATATACATCACACCCACTGTAACGGGCCTTTCAAAAGGAAGCCCGGTCCTGCCGTCGTGCAGGGTTATCTGCCCTGTAGGAGGCAGGTTGGCTTTTTTAAGAAGGCCGCGTATCTCGGATTCCCTTGCGCCCTCGAATACCGGGGTTGCCACATGCAGCCCAAGCGCCCTGGCAGCCCATCCGAGGTTGGTCTCCAGAAGCTGGCCCACGTTCATACGCGAAGGAACGCCAAGCGGGTTAAGCACTATATCCACCGGGGTGCCGTCGGGCAGGTAAGGAAGGTCCTCTTCAGGCAGCACCATGGCCACAACGCCCTTGTTGCCGTGGCGGCCAGCCATCTTGTCGCCCACCTGGATCTTCCTCTTCATGGCCACGTACACCTTCACTATCTTGTTGACGCCCGGCGGCAGCTCGTCGCCCCTCTTAACGCGGTCCACCCTCTCGTCGTATAGTTTTTCCATATACTTTACATACTGGCTGGAATCCGCGGATATCTGGGTTATCTGCTCCCGCACGTACGGGTCGTCCACCTTTATTTTTGAGAGCTGCTCGTCCTTCAGCTTTGCAACCTGCTTGTCCGTGAACTTTTTGCCCTTTGCGCAAATAAGCTCCTTGGATTTGGGGTCCTTCACATCTTCGGACACCTTCTGCCCGTTCAGCAGCTCGCGGATCTTGCGGTTCTTCTCCTCCCGCACAATCCTTATCTCATCCTCCAGGTCCCTCTGGAGCCTGGTGATGTCTTCTTCCTCTATGCCCTTTGCCCGCCCGTCTTTTTCAAGCCCTTTGCGGGAAAGGATCATCACGCCTATAACGGTGCCCTCTATTCCGGGCGGCACGTAAAGGCAGCTCTCCTTGACCTCTTCGGCCTTCTCCCCGAATATGGCCCTGAGCAGTTTTTCCTCGGCCGTAAGCTGGGTCTCGCCTTTCGGGGTGACCTTGCCCACCAGGATATCGCCGGCGTTCACTTCCGCGCCAATCCTGATGATGCCGCTTTCGTCCAGGTCCTTGAGGGCCTCCTCGCCAAGATTGGGGATGTCTCTGGTGATCTCTTCCGGGCCCAGCTTTGTGTCCCTTGCCTCGATGGTGAATTCCTCTATGTGTATGGAGGTGTACACGTCCTCCTTCACAAGCTTTTCGCTGAGGAGTATCGCGTCCTCAAAGTTATATCCGCCCCATGGCATGAAGGCAACCAGCACGTTTTTGCCAAGCGCCAGCTCGCCTTTTTCAGTGGAGGAGCCGTCAGCAAGGACATCGCCTTCCTGTATCTGCTCCCCAACGGACACTATTGGCCTCTGGTTGATCATCGTGGCCTGGTTGGAGCGCCGGAATTTTATAAGGTTGTAGATATCAACCCCGCCGTCCACGGATTTAACAACTATCCTCTCCGCCGAGGAGGACTCCACTACGCCGGCCCGTTTGGCAACAACTGCGGTACCGGAATCCCTTGCCACAACGCCTTCCATTCCAGTGCCTACAACGGGAGATTCCGGCTCCAGCAGCGGCACCGCCTGCCTTTGCATGTTGGAACCCATCAGCGCCCTGTTGGCGTCGTCATTTTCCAGAAACGGTATAAGGCTGGCCGATATGCCCACGATCTGCTTAGGCGATACGCCTATGTACTGCACGTCATCCGGGGCCACTATCTTGAAGTCCGCCCCGATGCGCGCAAACACCGCCTCGCCCTGGATATGCCCCTTCTTGTCCACAGGCGTAATGGGCTCCGCTATTACATACTTTTCGCCCTCAACGGCCGAGAGGTAGTGCACCTTGTTGCTGACAACCCCGTTTTCCACCTTGCGGTACGGGGACTCTATGAACCCGTATTCGTTCACCCTGGCGTAACTGGCCAGGGAGGTGATCAGACCGATGTTGGAGCCTTCAGGCGTCTCTACCGGGCATATGCGCGAGTAGTGGGTGGGATGTACGTCCCTCACCTCAAATCCTGCGCGCTCCCTGGTAAGGCCGCCAGGGCCAAGGGCGGACAGCCTTCTTTTATGTGTTATCTCTGAAAGGGGGTTCGTCTGGTCCATGAACTGCGAAAGCTGGCTGGACCCGAAGAACTC
>JAJYLE010000215.1 GCA_021788025.1 Nitrospirota bacterium | reverse complement strand
CTCATGTTCTTCTTCCGGGGAAGATTTTTCCATGGATTTTTCCTCCCAATAAGGAGTCAGGCCGTAGTACTTGAATATCTTTGTTCCGTAGGACCTGTTTGCCATATCGGGCCATTTTTCGTTTTCGTTGAAACTGGGAGCTTTTTCCAGTTTGCTTTTGGAAATGTTCAAAGACAGCGTAGTGGCCGTAGTGCCGGTCTTCAGGGCCTTCCACGGCACCGCGAAGAGTTTGTTTTTGGCCCCGGACATACCTGTTATAACCGCATACGCGATCTGGCCTGTATCGCGGTCGATTACGATGTCTTTAACTGTGCCAAGTGATTCGCCTTGCGGATTTTCAACATCCGCTCCTATTATGGCGCTTGCCCGTTCCAACGGCGCGTTTACATTGGGTGTGGTTGTGCCCATCGGGGTCATTTGCGCCGCCGCGCCGGATGCCGTAAGCAGCACCAGGGCAGAGGCCAGTACAATTATCCTGTTGAGTTTCATGGTTTCCTCCTTTTTGGCCCACCATGGGGAGATGCAAGGGAAAGTGGCTGTATTTCCTTGAAAACGTCTTCAGGTTGCAATTAAAACTTACCAGAATTCCATATGTTGTCAATCGTGTTTTGACTTTTCGGAATTCTCTTTGCTAGACTCTGACGTTTGGGTGCGAAAATCCGCCCTTCGGTAATCATGTTGAAACTGGGCAATTTAATATTGGGACAAAGGCCTGCGGTGGCCGCTACCATATCGGGGCGCGTGGATGTGCCAGCCGGCCTGCTGGATGAGATCGACCTTTTCGAGGTGCGCATAGACATGCTGCCGGAGGATGCGCGCGCGGACGCCCGTGGTTTCATAGACGGGCTGAAGCGCAGATACGGAAAGCCGGTATTGGCCACTATAAGGTCCACGGATGAGGGCGGCGCAGTCCGGATAGAGGACGAAGACAGGTACCGGCTTTTTGAAGAAGTTGCGCCCGTTGCCGATTGCATGGACGTGGAGATAAGCTCCGGGAAGCTGCTGGCCAGGGTGAATGAGCTTTGCAAGAAAAAAGGCAGGCTGCTGATAGCCTCATTTCACGATTTTGTCCAGACGCCTTCTGATAACGAGCTCCGGAAAATCCTCAGGGCCGGGCTGCACGCTTCAGCGGACATCGTAAAGATTGCCGCAAAGGCGCAGAGCCGGGAGGACCTGTCCAGGCTTATTGCTTTCACCATCGCCAACAGGGACAAGGGGCTTATCACGATCTCGATGGGCGAAATCGGGCTTATCTCCAGGATAGTAAATCCGATGATCGGGTCCCTGATAACCTACGCCTTCATCGCCAACGCCGCAGCGCCGGGGCAGCTGCCGGTTTATGAAGTGGCCGGGTTCCTCAATACATTTGATCCGGACTTCAGGCGCAGAAACGGGTTTTAGAAAGGGTTAAACCCCGCTTATTTATTTAAAGCGGCCAGGCCAGTTGCCTGCAATACTGCCCGGTCTGATGCGAGGCCCGCGGGGACAATCACCACCACGCCGTACCCCAGCCTGGATACCTTCAGGCCTGCCGAATAATCCCGGTAATCCGCCGGCGCAAAGAGCGGGGCTTCTATATTTATATGTCCTTTTTCAAGGAACCCGATAAGCTCCTTCAGATGTGCCAGCCCGACCGTCATTATGGCGCCATTTGTTTTTATGAGGCCGTCCGAGCACTCTTTATCCGCCACCTCCGGGGCCTTTTGAAGCATGCGGGCGGTGCGCATGCGCTGGAGGTATTGCAGGTCCAGCATTGTGAAATAATCGGGCTGGCCGCTTTGTTCCAATATACCAAGCTCTTTCTGGTACAGGTTAAGGTCTTCCACCTGCGCCAGGATGAACCCGAGGTGTTTTTCAAGGAGCATCTCCGCATTTACATAAACATTAGGATTCGAAACAAATTTTGCGATAGTTTTGCCGGGCAGGTTTTTGTCTGTATCCATCGCCTGCGCCTGTGCCGGGGTTTGGGCAGGCGCCGCAATCTTTTCATTTAAAGCAGTTCCGCTGGATTGGAAAAAACCTTCTGGCAATAACAGATGGACGCCGGATTGCGCCAGGTACTGCCCTATCTTATAGACCTCCGTCTGGGACTTTACAGTATCCGGGCCGTTTTTCATTGCAACGGCGTCTTTGTGGCTTGTCCCTATAACGTATATGATGCGGGGGCTCTTTGCATTCCAGCTGTATATCACCTTGCCAAGATTGGCCGGCAGGGTGAACGCAAAACAGAATGCAGGCGCAAATACCGCCGCCGCTACTGCAATGAACAGTGCCGTTACGAACGCGCCGCTTCGCATCCGGGCTTTCATGTTCTGCCGCTTTTTATCTTCAGCAGCGCGTTTATTACCTTCCGGTTGGAGGGGTCTTTCCGGAGGGCCTGTTTCAGGTAGTGTTCGGCGCGATCCGGCAGACCCAGCTTCAGGTAAACCAGCCCCACTTCCGCCAGGATGGCCGTACTCTCCCGGTTTAACGAGAGCGCCCTGTGCAATATCTTTATCGCTTCCTTGTCCTTGCCTAGCCGCCTTAAAGTGGAGCCGTAATACAGCAGGTATTCCGGTTTTCTGGCGTCCAGCCCCATGGCTATCGCAAAGAACAACTCGGCTTTTTTGAAGTCCCTGTTCAGGTAATAGGCCTTGCCATGGTTGAAGTTCTCAACGGCGGATTTGGGGGCTGGCGCAAGTTTTACGGAAGTCCCCTGCCGCAGGGAGGCATCGTAATTCATGCGCTTGACGGGGTCACTTAACGTGGCATATGCGGTTGCGATAGCGGCGAAGATTTCATTCAGCTTGCCGGTAAGCTCTGCCGGAAGGTAAAAATTCCTGTCCGGGTGGAATTCCATTGCTGCCCTGTAATACGCTTTTTTTATCTCGGCCGGTCCGGCCATCCTGCTATAAAGCCCAAGCGTTTCATAGTGGTTGTGCCTGGCTGCCAGGCGGTGCATATCGTTTATCCGGGCCACCTGCCCCCTGGAAATTTCCGGTCCTATCTGGTTTGCGTCTTCAGCGGCGCCGGATTCA
>JAJYLE010000056.1 GCA_021788025.1 Nitrospirota bacterium | reverse complement strand
CTGAGTAGGGCGGGCCGTTCTTTTTCACTATCTCCATCAGCCGCAGGCTTGCGTAGATGGCGTCGTCGTATCCGAAATACCTGTCCGCAAAGAATATATGCCCGCTCATCTCCCCTGAAATAAGCGCGCCGGTTTCCCTCATTTTGCTCTTTATAAGAGAATGGCCGGTCTTCCACATAAGGGGCTTGCCGCCATGGGCCGCTATGTCGTCATAAAGGGTCTGGGAGCATTTCACCTCGCCTATCACCATTGAGCCGGGATGCGATTTAAGAAGGTCCCTGGCAAATATTATCATCATCTTGTCGCCCCAGATCATCTCGCCGTCCTCGTCCACAATGCCAACCCTGTCCGCGTCGCCATCATATCCCACGCCCAGGTGCGCCTTTTTCTTGCGGACGGTGTCTATGAGGGCCGTGATGTTCTTGACCACAACGGGGTCTGGATGGTGATTGGGGAATCTGCCATCAGGCTCCATAAACAGATTGGTCACATTCGCCCCAAGCCCTTCAACTATTTCCGGGGCGCACAGGCCGGCAACTCCGTTTCCGCCATCCAGCACCACATCCAATCCCTCGAATGAGCCGAACTGCTCCCTCATATATTTGATGTAATCCGGGATGATTTCGTAAGTGCTTACGGAACCGGCAGCGGCGCCCTCGATGAATTTGCCCTGCTCTATGAGCTTTTTTACTTCCTGAATCTTGTCTCCGTACAGTGTTTCGGTGCGCAGTGAAAGTTTCAGCCCGTTGAACTCGGCGGGGTTATGGCTTGCCGTTATCATCACGCCGCCGTCTACGGGGAGCTTGAATAGTGAGAAATACTGAAGCGGGGTGGGGCACATGCCTATGTCTATAACGTCTATCCCGCTTTTTGTGAACGCCCCGGCCAGCAGGTCACGCATCACGGGCGAACTCAGCCGCACGTCCCTGCCGATGGTTACGCGGATTTTTTCGTTCTCATTTTTGCCCAGGTGTTCTCTAAGGTAATAAGCGAAGGCCCTGCCTATGGAAAATACAACGTCCTCTGTGAGATCCTTGCCCCATACCCCGCGTATATCGTACTCCCTGAAGATGTTGTCCGGCAGAACCGTCTGCATTTTAATCATTTCCCTCCGGTATTTATTTCTTTATTCAGGACTTCCGGTTTGAACTCCGGATCCAGCAGGTAAGCCTGGTCGAAATTTACCATAGCGTCTTTCTTCCGGCCCAGCTTGTAATATGAGTAACCAAGAAGATAATAGCCTTCTGCCGTAGGGTGGTCTTTAAGGTAATTTTCAAGCAGGGCGGAAGCCAGTTTATAATTGCCGCCGCGGTAAGCGAGCATCCCCTGCTCGTAAAGCGAGGATGCAAATGCAACGGAACACGTGAGCACGAAGAAAAGGACCAAAGCCGGGATTACAGCCGGGGATTTTTTCATTGTATAAAAACCTCCTTTTTTTAGTGCGCCTGCCGGGGGGGCTTTTTTCAGATACCGCCAAAAGCGGCAACAGCCAGCCCGGCAACTAATATAATACAGCAATGCGCTCCGGAATCAATGTGTTCAGCGTGCAGAATGGCAGTAATGAAGTAATACAGCCGGGCTCAGTCTACGTCGTTGCTGACGCTTCCGGCCCCCTGGATCATTGGATTCAGCATGGTGCCCTGCGGAGGGGCATCTTTTTTGAAATACTCCTCATAAACAGGTCCCTGCGGCTGGGCGCCTGGCGGCAATATCTGGCCGGTCTGCGCGTCCACGGTGTACTCGATCATGTCGTCTGGCGGGGCCTCGAACTTGTCGCCGGGCGATTTCTGTGCCACGTATCTCATGAAGTTGATCCAGATAGGGCAGGCGGCCACAGCCCCCGTCTCTCCGTATCCAAGCGGCGACATATCGTCGAAGCCAACCCAAACTCCGGCAAGCAGGTCCGGATTGAAACCGATAAACCATGCGTCACGGTAATCGCTTGTGGTGCCGGTTTTGCCGGCCACGTTGTCCCCCAGCACCCGCGCTTTATAACCGGTCCCATACCTGATAACATCCTGCAGCATGGAGGTCATTAAAAACGAGGTCTCCGGGCTTAATACCCGCTGGGTCTGCGGGTCGTTGGACTCCAGTATCCTTCCGTTTTCATCGGTAATATACTTTATCGCGATCGGAGTTACCTTATATCCGGTATTGGCGAACGGGGCGTACGCGGTTACCAGATCCAGAGGCGTTATGCTCAACGACCCCAGCGCCAGGGTCAGGTCCTTCGGCATGGGTTCCGTTATCCCGTCCTGCCTTGCGAAATCGATTGCCTTGTCTACGCCCAGCTTGTCAAGGAGTTTTACAGAAACCACATTTCTTGAGTGGGCCAGCGCCATCCTGAGAGAAGTAGGCCCCCAGAAATCGTTTTCATAGTTGTGAGGGCTCCAGGACCCTCCGGCCCAGTTGAACGTTATCGGCGCATCGTTTATAACGCTGGATGGCGTAAATCCGTTCTCCAGTGCAGCTGCATAATAGATCGGCTTGAAAGAGGACCCCGCCTGCCGATGGGCATATAAGGCACGGTCGTACTCGCTGGACAGGTAATCGTCCCCGCCCACAAGCGCCCTTATGAACCCGGTTTTGGGGTCTACCGCAACAAGCGCGCCTTCAACCGTGGGCTGCTGGTCCAGCACAACCTGATAGCCCTTGGCGGTAACTGACTTTACCCCAACTGTGATTACGTCGCCAAGGTGAAGTATCTTTTCCAGAGTGAAGTGCTTGATGGTCCTGGTTTTTCCGTTCCTGCCTATTATGCGCTGCGCCCACATCGCGTCCTTGATCGAAAGCGTGCCGGTGCGGCCCCCAAGATCCAGCACGGCCACTTTTGGGGAAAGTTTTATTACAGTGCCGTCTATCAGCTCGCGGTTTGCCGGCTCCAGCGACAGCGCCAGGCCCGGTTTGCCGGTCTGTTTGTAATTATCTACATGGCCCACGGGCCCGCGCCAGCCCCTGCGCTTGTCCACGTCCATCAGCCCCTGTCTCAGGTCTATCTGGGCCTGCGCCTGAAGGTCCCTCTGAAGGGTTGTGTAAACCCGCAGCTTGCCTGAATAAACCTTTTTGGCGCCGTATTTATCTATAAGATATTTCTTTATGTAATCCACAAAATACTTGTTGGCCTCGGACGGCGGTATCTCGGTGCTGAGCCTTATGGGGGCCTTTGCGGCGGCCAGCATCTGGGCCTTGGTGATGTACTTTTCCTTATACATGCGGTCCAGCACCACCAACTGCCTTTCCTTGCACTTCTTGGGATTGCCAAAAGGCGAAAATTCACCAGGGCCGCGTATAAGCCCGGCAATCAGGGCTGCCTCCGGCAGGGACAGTCTTTCAACCGGCTTGCCGAAATAAAGCCTGGATGCCATCTCCACGCCGTATGCTCCATGGCCGAAATAGACACGATTAAGATAAAGCTCCAGTATCTCCTGTTTTGTGAGCTGTTTTTCTATCTTCATGGCCAGTGCGGCCTCACGTATTTTTCTTTTGAAAGTTCTTTTGGGTGAAAGGAATGTTATTTTTGCAAGCTGCTGGGTGATGGTGCTGCCGCCTTCACGGATCTGCCCGTGGATTATGTCCACAAAGGCCGCCCTTATAATCCCGATATAATCTATCCCGCCATGTTTGTAAAAGCGCGAGTCTTCAACCGCAATAACTGCGTCCTGGAGATTTTCCGGTATCTTCCTCAATGGCACATGTATGCTTTTATGGCTGCTAAGCTCGGCCAGCAGTGAGTCGTCATCTGCGTATATTTTTGTGCCGGGGACGTTGTCTTCCCTCAACTCGGCAATTGACGGTGTGCCTTTGAGTATGCCTAAATAGCCGCCTATCGCTGTACCGGCCATCAGGGGGATAAACAGGGCGAGAGCAAGGAACCTGAACTTCATTTGAATGATTATAAACCCGGGTGGGAAAATCTGTCAAAGCCGGCGTGTTTGAATTTTCCCTATGAAGGCTAAAAACTCCAACAGCTCGCCTGAGGGACGGGCCTAAACAGGCCGGCGCATGTTAAAATCATGTCCTAATGATAAGGGACAGGGGCTACGTTTTTCTTTTCATTTTTTTGCTTTCTGCATATGCGCTTACCTTCTCTTCAAACATTACTTCTTCCGCGATAGGGGAAGGGGACTCAAAAATTGCCCTGCTCAATTCCTTTATAGGTGGCGGGCAGGTGAATGTGCTGCCGCACCGGGGCGTTGAGGGCCTCTTCGGAAAATCCTATACCTGGCACGAGTTCGGACAGAATTTTTTTGTGCTTCCATTTTTTCTGATATTGAAATCCCTCAGATTGAGCGGCTATCCGTTTTTCATTTGCAATGCCGTCCTTACTGCCTTGGCGGCCGTTTTGCTGATGAAAATCCTTATTGCGTTAGGTTATGGCCCGAGGGCTTCACTGCCAACTTCTGTTATTTACGGGCTGGGCACATTCGCCTGGTTTTACGCGGCCAAGGCACCGTTTGAGCAGCCCGTGGCGGTATTTCTTCTTCTGGGGGAGTTTTATTACGCGCTTAAATACATTTTGGAAAACCGGAAAAGGCAATATCTTTTTATCTCCGCCGCCTTCATGGGGTTTGGCGTATTGACGAAGACGGAAATTGCCCTTAGCGCCATCCCGCTTGCGGTGCTGTTGTGGGGAGGGCTGGGCGGAGTGCCCGAACGAAGGAGGATTTTCTCCGGTGTGTTCATAGTGTTTTTTTGCCTGCTCATTCCTTTTGCGGCCTTTTATCTTTTTTACGACTTTATAAGATTCGGGAGCCTTTTCCAGACCGGGTATCCCAGGTACGTTGGCCCAGCCTTCTTCAAGCTGCAATATCTGCCCATGGGCATAACCGGCTTCCTGCTAAGTCCGGGAAAGAGCATTTTTCTTTACAGCCCGGCCATTCTGCTTGCCATGTTTTCAGTAAGGGATTTTTCAAGAAGGGTCCCCCGGTGGGCCTTCAGAGGGATATGCGCAACAGTGCTTGTCTATTTCCTCTTCTATTCCTACTGGGTGGACTGGCACGGTGATTATTGCTGGGGGCCAAGATATCTGCTTCTTATCACCCCTTTTCTGGCAATGCCGCTTGCCTCATTATTCGAGAGGTGGAAGGGCCTTGCCCGCGGATGGAAAGCGATTGCGCTGGCAGTGCTTGTGATAAGTTTTACCGTGCAGGTCATGCCTGCTGTCTCCAATTATTATCTTGGCATAATTATGAAGTACGGATGGAACGACAACAATCCGTCCGCCGCAAGGCTGCGACTTGGCAGTGAGGGGTCCGTCGCTTTGTGGCAGAGCTTTTTCCGGGTGAAAGAGAGCCCTTTAATAAACCAGTTTGGCATCTTTGCCGATACAGCCAGGTACGCAATTAATAAAAAAAGCGCGCCTGAAATTGCGCTGAATCTGAGCCGGCGGTGGCCGCCCGATATATTTAATGCCCTGATGCGATGGGCCGGGCTTTACAGGTTCGACCTCTGGTGGGCGCAGGCCGGCGCGCCGGGGGCTTATTTCTGGGCGGGCGCATTTGTGCTGCTGTTTTTTTTAAGCCTGTTTGGCATTTTCCGCGAGTTAAAAAGAGGGTAGCTCCGCACCTTTGAAAACGGCCGTGCTATTGTAATTGGTATGCTTAAACGCCGGTTCCATATATTGCTGCTTGTAATTGTTGCAATGGCCGTTTACGCCAACTCGCTTCCCAACCTGTTTAATTTTGATGACGCGCAGTTTGTGGTGGCAAACAGCGCTGTGCACGGGTTTTCGTTTCATAATTTAAAGGCTGTTTTCACGTCCGTGCCCAATGCGGTTGAATACCTGCCTGTAAGAGACCTGACTTATATGCTGGATTATGAACTCTGGAAGCTCAACCCGCTGGGCTATCATATATCGAACCTTTTTTATTTTGTGCTTGCGCTTATTGCCCTGTATCTTTTGTTTTCTCGTATTTTCCCCATCATATTTACCGGAGATGAAAACCCGGAAACATCCGGTGGCCGGGCCGCATTCATTGCTGCCCTGATCTATGCTATCCATCCGGTGCACGTGGAATCGGTTGCCTGCATCTCGCAAAGGAAAGATATATTATCGGGGCTTTTCTATTTCACCGGACTTTTCTTATATATCGAAAGCTGGAAGAAGCCGGGGGCCCGGTATTTTCTTTCCCTGCTGATGTTCCTGCTGGCAGGGCTTTCAAAAATGACTGTTGTGATAATGCCTGTTTCAGTGCTTCTCCTGGAACTGTATTTCGCCCCGCAGGAAATCAATTCAGGTAAAAGACTGCTTCGTACCATTCCTTTCTTTGTTCTGGCCTCCGCCCTGACTGTTCTGGGTATTTTTATAGCCAGATTGACTGGTGTTTATACCATGGCCGAAGCGGGCCTCTCAAGCAGGATAGCGGGATTTTTTGAAGTGGTCCTCATAAATATCAAGATGCTGCTTTTCCCCTATCCGCTTGTTGTCTGGCATCAATTTGATATGCCGGCGGGGTTTTTCTCCGGGGCGATACCGGCCTTGTCCCTTGCTGCTGTGGCCGTATTGGTTTATCTTGTCTTCCGGTTCCGGAAAAAGTATAAGGCTCTTTCGTTTGGGTTTGCATGGATGCTTACCAGCATGGTCCCTGTTTCGGGCCTCTTCCCCACTACGGTGATAGTGGCCGAGAGATACATGTTTTTGCCTTCGGCCGGGTTTTGCCTGGCTGCTGGCTGGGGATTATTCAGGCTTTTGCCCGTCCTAAATAAAGGGGTTTTCAGCCGGCTGCCTGCCTGGGCCGTGGGCGCGGGGGCTGCGTGGGCGCTTGCCATGGCCGTTTCCTTTCCGGCAATAACGGTTGAAAGGAACATGGACTGGAAAGACAAGATTTCGCTTTACACGGCTGACCTGGCGCACCACCCTGACCTGGTAAAGACATACATCTGCCTTGGCAAGGAGTACATAAACAATGGGAACTTCCAGGTTGGACTTGCATATCTTTTAAGGGCCAAAAAACTGGACCCTTCCGATTTCGAGTATGATTTTTATACGGCTTATTATTTATACAAAAACGGGCAACCTGATTTTGCCCTGGCTGTCTTGAATAACCTTAGAAGCCAGCTCCATATGGAGGTGGTGGATGTTGATTACCTTGCCGGGATGATCTACCAGGGGCGCGGGGATATATCCAAGGCAAAGGAATTTTATCTGAGGGCGGCACATTCCGGTTTCCCGCTTGGTGTGTATATGAGGGAACAGGCCCTGGCGGCCCTGAACAGGCTTAATGCAAAATGAGATTTCAAAAACCGGGCAAAAGAGCTCCCGGTAATAAAAAGGACCTTATTTACGGGTACAACACGGTGCTGGAGGCGGTGCGGTCCGGCCGGGCGATGAAGGTGCTTGTGTCCAGCGCCCGCAGGGAAGGGCTGGAAACGCTTGTTGCCGAAGCATCGAGCCGCGGTATACCCGTTGAAAAGGCCGCCCCTGCCTTCTTTGAACCTCTTGCCAAGGGGCATCAATCCGTGGCTGCCATAACCGGGGCCTTGCAGGAAGCCACCCTGGAAGACATGCTCCAGGCCGCACAAAATAAGGGGGAGCCGCCGCTTGTCCTGGCCCTGGATGGCGTGGAGGACCCCCGCAATCTGGGCGGGATAATGCGCTCCGCCCTGGCGGCCGGGGCCCACGGCCTGATAATGGAGAAGCACCGGTCACCGGGGCTTAGTCCCGAGGTATTCAAGTCTTCAGCCGGGGCGGCGGAGTACCTGCCCATCTCAGTGCAGCCCAATATAAAATATTCCATAGATGAACTGCGCGATCAGGGGATCCTTGCAGTAGGGGCGGAAGCCGGCGATCACCCGGCTCCGTGGCAGGCCGATCTGTCCGGCCCTCTTGCGCTTGTTCTGGGCGGGGAGGCATCCGGGATAAGAAGAATTGTAGCCGCCAGGTGCGATCTGATGGTAAGTATCCCACTGTCCGGGCCGGTTTCGTCGTTAAATGTATCGGTAGCGGCTGGAGTAATCCTTTTTGAAATAAAGCGTCAAAGATCGAGTAAAATGAAGATATAGGTTGTTTTTGGCTTTATTTTCAAAAAAATGGCTTGAAATCGGCGCTTGACCGTTTTATAATATAGTCCCTATATTAAAAGTTTGTTGACAGGGGATTTTTGCGCCCTTGACGCGGGATACGGACCCGTGAGCTATAACAGAAATAGATTTGCTTGATTTTGTTGATTGCTTAGCCACCGTAGCTCAGCAGGCAGAGCAGCTGATTTGTAATCAGCGGGTCGGGGGTTCGATTCCCTTCGGTGGCTCTGTTACGAAGGGCGGAAGTATGCGGCCCCTGCGGGGGCAGGTTGTGCTATCAGGAGAGGTTCCCGAGTGGCTAAAGGGGACGGGCTGTAAACCCGTTGGCGTACGCCTACGGAGGTTCGAATCCTCCCCTCTCCACTTGAAGTTGTCAAGGTTTGCAGGCCGCCAGCAATGGACAGGCCGGATGCCGGAGGCAAGCGGGAGTAGCTCAGCGGTAGAGCGTCGGCCTTCCAAGCCGAGGGTCGCGGGTTCGAATCCCGTTTCCCGCTCCAGCTAATAGGGCCCCTGAAAAGCGCGGCTTTTTTGGGGTAGCAGGGTGCCCATGTAGCTCAGTCGGCAGAGCACATCCTTGGTAAGGATGAGGTCACCGGTTCGATTCCGGTCATGGGCTTTTTGAGGATTAAAGGGTAAATATAGATGCCGCGGTTACGGCCTTGCCGGACCTGCCGCAAACCGATGTTAAGGAGGAGAGCGTAATGGCGAAGGCGAAGTTTGAAAGGGTAAAGCCCCATGCCAATGTTGGCACGATAGGCCACGTTGACCACGGCAAGACCACGCTCACGGCGGCCATAACGAAGGCGATGGGCCTGAAGGGGATGGCCAACTTCCGGTCTTACGATTCTATCGACAACGCGCCGGAGGAAAGGGCAAGGGGTATAACAATAGCCACCGCCCACGTTGAGTACGAGACCGACAGCAGGCACTATGCCCACGTGGACTGCCCCGGCCACGCGGACTATATAAAGAACATGATCACCGGCGCGGCGCAGATGGATGGCGCGATACTGGTGGTAAGCGCGGCTGACGGCCCGATGCCGCAGACCAGGGAGCATATCCTTCTGGCCAGGCAGGTTGGCGTGCCGTATATAGTAGTGTTCATGAACAAGGTGGACATGGTGGACGACCCGGAACTTCTGGATCTTGTGGAACTGGAAGTCCGTGAACTGCTGAGCAAATACGGTTTTCCCGGCGACCAGATACCGATAGTGAAGGGCAGCGCGCTGAAGGCGATCGAGGCCCCGGACGATCCCAATAACGAGGCTTACAAGCCGATATACGAACTGATGGCGGCCATAGATTCCTACATTCCCACGCCTGAAAGGGCGATAGACAAGCCCTTCCTTATGCCTGTTGAAGACGTGTTCAGCATCTCGGGCAGGGGCACGGTTGTTACAGGCAGGATGGAAAGAGGGATAATCAAGGTGGGCGACGAAGTAGAAATAGTCGGCTTCGGCGAGACCAAGAAGACTGTTGCCACCGGCATCGAGATGTTCAGGAAGCTGCTTGACGAAGGCCGCGCCGGCGACAACATTGGCGTGCTTTTAAGGGGTATCGGCAAAGAGGACGTGGAGCGCGGGCAGGTCCTGGCGAAGCCGGGTTCTATAACCCCGCACACCAGGTTCAAGGCCGAAGTATACATACTGACCAAGGAAGAAGGCGGCAGGCATACCCCGTTTTTTAACGGATACAGGCCGCAGTTCTATTTCAGGACCACAGACGTTACCGGCGTGGTGAAGCTGCCCGACGGCGTGGAGATGGTGATGCCCGGCGACAACGTGACCTTTCAGGTGGAGCTTATCGGGCCTGTGGCCATGGAAGAAGGGCTCAGGTTCGCCATCCGCGAAGGCGGCAGAACTGTCGGTGCCGGCGTGGTTACGGCGATACAGGAATAAAGGACGGAGACAGGATAAATGAGGATAATACTTTTACTCCAGTGCACCGAGTGCAAAAACAGGAATTACTCGACAATGAAGAACAAAAAGAACACGCCGGACAAGCTTGAGATCAGCAAGTATTGCCGGCACTGCCGCAAGCATACGGCGCACAAGGAGACAAAGGCGTAACAAGGCGCTGGACGATAAGGACAGGGTGCGGGAAATGGAAAGCATGAATTTTAAGAAATACTTTTCCCCGGCCCTTGCTTCTTGCTCCGCGCTCCTTGAATTTAGGCCAGTAGCTCTAATTGGCAGAGCGTCGGACTCCAAATCCGAGGGTTGGGGGTTCGAATCCCTCCTGGCCTGTTTGTCTTACTGCGGGAACGGTACAGTTTCCGCCGCCACAGGATGTGAAAGGCTGGATTTCAATACCGGGCATGAAAGGATGAGTCCGAGGGCATGCAGAAGTTAAAGCAGTTTCTGCGCGACGTGAAGGTGGAGGTCAAGAAGGTGGTATTTCCGTCCAAGGACGAACTGATAGGCTCCACCTGGGTAGTTATAGTCTCGGTGGTGGTTATTTCAGTATTCCTGGGCGTAATTGATATTGCCCTGGCTAAGCTTGTCCAGGCCCTTTTGAGGTAGAACGTGGCGAAACAGTGGTATGTGGTGCATACATATTCGGGTTTTGAGGAGAAGGTGAAAACCTCGATAGAGGACAAGTCCAAAAGGCTTGGGCTGGATGAGAAGATAGCCAAGGTCATGGTGCCCACGGAGAAGGTGATCCAGCTTAAAAGCGGCAAGAAGAAGGAATCGGAGCGCAAGTTCTTTCCGGGCTACATACTGGTGGAAATGGAACTGGACGACGAGACCTGGCACCTTATAAAGAGCATCCCGAGGGTGACAAGTTTTGTGGGCGGCACCAAGCCAGTGCCCATACCCGAGGAAGAAGTTGAGATGATAGTGCAGCAGGTTGAAAAGGGCGTGGCCCCGCAGGTGAAGATGCAGTTTGAGCAGGGCGACGTGCTGAGGATAACGGATGGGCCGTTCACGAACTTCTCGGGCTACGTCGAAGACGTGGACATGGACCATGGCAAGCTTAAGGTAATGGTCAGCATCTTCGGCCGGCAGACGCCCGTTGAGCTGAGTTTTTTCCAGGTTGAAAAGACCTGATACGGCAATTTAACGAGGCAAGAGGGAGACACTAGATGGCTAAGAAAGAAGTAACGGCGATGGTTAAGCTTCAGATCCCGGCGGGGAAGGCCAATCCCGCGCCGCCGGTAGGCCCCGCGCTGGGCCCCCACGGCGTCAATATAATGGAGTTCTGCAAGGCCTTTAACGCGCAGACCGCGCCGCTTGGCGATACGATAATACCGGTTGTGCTCACGATTTATGCGGACAGGAGCTTTACGTTCATCCTGAAGACCCCGCCCGCTTCGGAGCTGATTAAGAAGGCCGCGGGGATACTGAAAGGCTCCGGCACCTCCGGCAAGGACAAGGTGGGCCGGATAACCGAGGCCCAGGTGAAAGAGATCGCCACCACCAAGATGCCGGACTTGAACGCGTCCTCTCTGGAAAGCGCGATGCAGATGGTGCGTGGGACTGCCCGCAGCATGGGCGTAGACGTTGAATAAAAGCGGCTGGCGCAGCCAGTTTCAGGTTACAGGGGGTTTATAGAAAAAATGGCCGGCAAGAAACTTTTGGACGCTAAAAAAACATACGAAGCCGATAAGGAATACCAGCTTAAAGAGGCCCTGGGTGTAGTGAAGGTCAACGCCAAAGCCAAGTTCGATGAAACTGTCGAACTGGCCATCAGGCTTGGCGTGGACCCCAAGAAGTCCGATCAGATGGTAAGGGGCACGGTGGCCCTGCCTCACGGCATCGGCAAAACGGTAAAGGTTGTGGTCTTCGCTAAGGGCGAGAAGGAG
The DNA here is from genome assembly GCA_021788025.1 of Nitrospirota bacterium. GTDB lineage: Bacteria > Nitrospirota > Thermodesulfovibrionia > Thermodesulfovibrionales > JdFR-88 > JAKAKS01. Next base: position 3,293 of record JAJYLE010000056.1, on the reverse strand, counting down.
AAGGAGGCCCGCGACGCCGGGGCCGATTTTGCCGGGGCCGAGGACTTGGTGGAGAAAATACAGCAGGGCTGGTTCGATTTCGACAAGGCCGTCGCCACACCCGACGTTATGGGCATGGTGGGCAAACTGGGTAAAGTGCTTGGCCCCAGGGGCCTTATGCCAAACCCCAAGCTTGGCACCGTAACTTTTGATGTGGGCAAGGCAGTAAAGGAGATAAAGGCCGGCAAGTCCGATTTCAAGGTGGACAAAGCGGGAAATGTGCACATGGTAGTGGGTAAGGCATCTTTCAGCCAGGATGCCCTCGCGGACAATGCCACCACCGCCATAGAGGCGCTGGTAAAAGCAAAGCCCTCTACTTCCAAGGGCAAGTACCTCAAGAAGATTTCCGTGGCTTCCACCATGGGGCCAGGCGTGAAGATAGACGTTTCCTCGTTCGGGAAGCAGTAAGTTTTATCGCGGCGAATGGCCGCGGATTGTATAGAAGGGCTTTTGATTTCAGTTTTTCCCCGGGCCTTGCCCGGTTCAATACAGGTCAGAGACAGCAGGCGGAGGCCTTCAGCAGAAAGCCTCCTTAATCGCCGCCACAGCGCGGCCACCTGCCGAGACGCCGCGGGACATATTGCCGCGGGCAGCGGAACAGGACTCGGCTTTTTATCAGTCCTCCTGGTCTCTGGGAAAGGAGGGGCATGAACAAGCAGGAAAAAGGACAGGCCATAGAAGGCCTGAAAGAAGAGTTCGCCAAGGCAAAGGGCGCGGTGATTACCCATTATCAGGGAATGACCGTGGCCGAGCTTTACGAACTCAGAAAAGATTTGAGCGGCCTGGGTGTCCGGTTCAAGGTTGTAAAAAATACCTTGGCCAGGATAGCTTCCGATGGCACGCCCGTTGGCGTGGCCAAGGACCATTTCTCCGGCCCCGTTGGCATTGCCATCGGGTACGACGATCCGGTGAAAGTGGCGCAGGGCATAGTAAAGTACTCGGCAAAGAACGAAAAGCTCAAGCCCATAGCGGCCGTTGTAGAAGGCCAGCTTGTGGATGTTGCTGAGCTTAAGTCCATTGCAAGCCTGCCGGCCAGGCCGGTGCTGCTTTCCATGATGGCGGGCGCTTTTTCCGCGCCGATGTCGAAGATGGCCGGGGCCTTGCAGGCCACGGTGTCTTCTTTTGGTTATGCTATGAACGCCCTTTTGGCGAAAAAAGAACAGTCTGGCTCGTAAGGCCGGCTTTAAAGAGAACCTAGGAGGTTTGAAAGAAAATGTCCGTTACAAAAGACCAGGTTTTTGAATTCATAGACAACATGTCCGTACTTGATATGTCCAAGTTCATAAAGGAGTTCGAGGAGCGCTACGGCGTTACCGCGGCGGCCCCCGTTGCTATGGCTGCGGCCCCGGCTGCCGGCGGCGCTGCCCCGGCCGCGGCCGAGGAGAAGACCAGCTTTGATGTGATACTGGCTTCCTCCGGCGACAAGAAGATACAGGTAATCAAGGTGGTCAGGGAACTGACCGGCCTTGGGCTTAAAGAAGCCAAGGAACTTGTGGACACGGCCCCCAAGCCGGTGAAGACGGGCGTATCCAAGGAAGATGCGGCCAGCATGAAGGCCAAGCTCGAGGAGCAGGGCGCGACCGTGGAGGTCAAATAAGCCTTTTTTCAAGGCATAAAGGGGGGCGGGCTTTCCCCCGCCCCTTCATAAAAAAGAGGGTCCCGGGCGAAACCGGATGGGGATTATTCCCCTTTTTGGATGGCTCCAATAAAACGCAAGTAAAAGGAGAAGCATGGCAAGGGTTTTAAGAGAGAGAGTCGATTTCGGGAAGGTCCCGCCCATCATACAGGTGCCCCACCTGATCGAAACGCAGATAGCGTCCTACGCGGAGTTCCTGCAGAAGGACGTCCAGCCGGACCAGAGGAAAGACGTTGGGCTCCAGTCTGCCCTGAAGAGCGTATTTCCGATATTCGATTACAACGAAACGGCCTCGATAGAATATCTGGGCTACATAGTGGGCGACCCAAAATTCACCCCGAGGGACTGCCTCCAGAAGGGGATCACCTATGCCGCGCCGCTCAGGATAAAGATCCGCCTTAACATATTCGAGAACACCGGCGACCAGAAGAGGCTCAAGGAGGCCAGGGAGCAGGAGGTTTACATAGGGGAAATACCCCTGATGACCGACACCGGCACTTTCATAATAAACGGCACCGAGAGGGTCATAGTAAGCCAGCTCCACCGCTCCGCGGGCGTATTTTTCAGCCATGACAAGGGAAAGACGCACGCCAGCGGAAGGCTGCTTTATTCCGCAAGGGTCATCCCGGCCAGGGGGTCCTGGCTTGATTTCGAGTTCGACACCAAAGACCTGCTGTACGTCCGCATAGACAGGCGCAAGAAACTGCCTGCAACGATAGTGCTGAAGGCCCTGGGCTATACAAATGAGGACCTGCTCAAGACCTTTTACCCCATAGAGAAGATCGTCATAAAGGACGGCAAACTCTCACGCGAGGTAAGCGAGGTGCTGGTGGGCTTCCGTTCCCCTGAGAATATCACGCTGCCCGGCACGGGAGAGGTTGTGGTAAGGGAAGGCGGCAAGATAACCCGCGGTGCCATAAAGAGGATGCTTTCGTCCGGGGTCTCCGAGATACCGCTTGTAAAGGACGACCTCAAGGGCAGGATTACCCTGAAGGACATAATAGACCCCGAAACGGGCGAAATAATCGTGGAAAGCAACGAGGAGCTTAGAGCAGAGGCCATTGAACGCATCATAAAGATGGGGGTAAAGGACCTCGAACTCCTCTTCATAGACAACATACATTACCTCTCATCCTTGAGGGACACCCTGATTACGGACAAGGTGACCAACGAGGACGAGGCGTTGATAGAGATATACAAGAAACTGAAGCCCGGCGAGCCGCCCACATTAAGGGACGCCAGAGAGCTCTTCAACGGGCTGTTCTTCGACCCCAAGCGCTACGACCTCTCCCCGGTGGGAAGGCTCAAGATAAACAAGCGCCTGGGTATAGACGTGGAACTGGAGACCAAGGTCCTTACGGATAAGGATAGTGTTGAGATAGTGCGCTACCTGTTGCTGCGCCGTTCCGGCAAGGGCGAGGTGGACGACATAGACCATCTTGGCAATCGCCGCATAAGAGCGGTTGGCGAGCTGATTGAAAACCAGTTCAGGATAGGGCTGGTGAGGATGGAAAAGGCGGTGCGGGAGAAGATGACCCTTACCGAACTGGAAGAGACCACTCCGCATGACCTTGTAAACGCCAAGCCGGTGCTAGCGGCGGTAAAGGAGTTCTTCGGG
>JAJYLE010000214.1 GCA_021788025.1 Nitrospirota bacterium | reverse complement strand
GCTTTTCTGGAGCAGTTCTGCTTCCAAAACCAAGGTTATTAAAGGCATCGGTTCCATTTTTTATAACCTGTCCGGCAATTACAGCCTGCCGGAGGGGGCCAAAATGAACCCCGGCAAACGGCTATATACTTTTAACGCGATCACGCGTTTTACCACCAGGCAATTCGATAAAACCACAGCTGGAATCCAGATACAGGCCGGGTATCTGCCCGGCAATCTTATACCGGCAGGCATTACGCTGTTTGCAAACTCTAATCCACTGAAAAAACTGAGCATCTCCGGCAAATACAGCCTGAATATGACATATAACGGCCTCAGTCCGTGGAGCCGGTATATGCCGTCAATGAATTACATTGACCAGATAACCGGGGCTGCAAGCTACCACCTGACCCCGAAATTTGACTTAAACGGATCCGTCACAAAGAGCGGGAATTCGGCAAGCAGGTTGTCCCAGTACATATATGAGGGCGGAATGGCCTGGCGTCCCAGCCCCGCAACCAGTACCAATTTAACGCTTAGGCTAACGGAATTTGGCCCGCTGAAGGCATATGAGCTGCTGGCCGGCTATAATCAAAAGTTATCCAACGCTTCGAATTTGGCGTTCAATACGGATTTCAGACAAGACTGGTGCGGTCTGGCGCATGGACGGCTGGATATGTCGTATGCCATGAAAAAAGGGGAAATCATCATTACTCCGTCTGCGGGGGCGGGCATGGACGAGGTATCAAGATCCCGGAACCTGTATTCCTGGAATATCATGCTGAAGATAACCGCTCCGTTTGGGATTTTTTAACCCGGATTCTTACCGGCACGGTTGACATCACCTTCACTTCTGGTAGCCTTTTAGAAAGCACTATGATAAAGATAAAGCGGGCATACGATCCGTTCTCTCCGGATGACGGCAGGCGCATCCTGGTGGACGGGCTGTGGCCAAGGGGAATAAAGAAGGCCGGCGCGCACATAGACGAATGGATGAAGGACATAGCCCCAAGCGCAGAATTGCGCAAATGGTATGCGCACGATCCGGCCAAATGGGAAGAGTTCAGAAAAAAATACAAAAGCGAACTCAAAACCAAACCCGAACTGGTTAAAAAACTGAAATCAGAGGCGGCAAAGGGCACTGTTACACTTGTCTTTGCTGCAAGGGACGCCGAGCATGCAAATGCCGCGGTGCTCAAGGAAATCCTTAAATAAAAACCAAAGATTTTTCAAATTCAGGTCACCAGTCCCCCAGCATCCATAGTAAGAACCTGTCTGAAAATAGATTTTGAAGAGAGAGAGAGAGAGGAAATCGCCCGGTGAGGACGATTTCCCCCTTGATGACGCGGTATGCCGCGATTTCAGCCTCCTCTGCTCCAAAAAATCACAGCCTTTTCTGGGGCGCCGCTTGCAACCAAAAGCTACTTTGAGAAAGATGCTACACCCAATACTCCGGGTAACTTCTGCTTTCCGCAAGATTATTGACCACCAGCGCTATCAGCAGCAACACCACAGCCCCCAATCCCGCCGGGCAAAAGGCGTAAAAATAACCCAGCTTGTGCACCTTGCCCCCGCCGATAACGGCTATCAGGGCAGTGGCGCCACCGGGCGGATGAAGCGTTTTGGTTGCCAGCATGGCGCCGATTGCCAGCGATACGGCAGCCGCTGCCGCAAACCAGAGAGTGCCCCCGAATAGGTGATAGCAGGCAACGCCTACAAGCCCGGATATGAAATGCCCCCCAAGAAGGTTTCTTGGTTGCGCAAGCGGGCTTTTAATGGCCGCATATATTAGAACCGCGGAAGCTCCAAAGGAGCCAATCAATAAAGACGTGTCCCGCGGCTCGAAATAATTGGACGAAAGCCAGGCGCAAGCGCCTATCCCCAGGGACGAACCCAGGATGGACCACCATATCTCTTTTACATGGACGGCGGGCGGGCTCTTCGCCCCGCCTTTCATCTTGTTAAGATAATTCCTCATTTTAAATCACCCGGGCCAGATGTTGTCCCGCCGCCCATTTTCCTTTTGCAGATTTCATATGCTTTTTCGTAAATCAAAAGCAGGTCTTCCTCGGTTATGTCGATGTAGTTTTCCATTGCGCGAAGCGCCTCCCGCAAGTCATCCCTGGATATCTTTTCGCATCTCAAGCAGTCCATTTAAAATCCTCCGGCAGCCAGATGGCGTTATAGCTAGATTCTACATACGCCAGATTGGAATTTTTATGATGCAGGTCATACTACCGGGGGTACGCTGGAAAGCAAAAAGCCTGAAGAGGTTAATCTTTCTTTTGCAGGTCAACGTATCCTGTTAAAAGGATATCCTTGCCCGCCTTCTTGATAGATACCGATTTTATCCGCGCCATGTCAGCAAGGCTCGCGGCCCCCCTGCCTCCAAACGCCGGAACTGATTGCATTCCTCCCATTATGCTAGGTGCGTAAAAGAGCGTCACCTTGTCCACTACCCCCTGCTCGATGGCCCTGGCATTCAGGGATGAACCACCCTCGATAAGCACGCTTGTAATACCCATGTGTCCAAGCTCCGTCATCAGCCAGGGAAGTGGAATTTCCTTCTGGCCGGCCTTGAGAAATTTTACTCCGGAATTTTTAGCCCATTGCGGCGCGGGCTTCCGGGTAATCAGAATAGTCTGCGGAGGCGTCCTGAAAATTCTAGACCCGGGCGGGCTCTCAAGGTCTGGATCTATTACAACCCTTACGGGGTCCCTAGCCATTTGGTTGCCAGCCTCTTCCAGGTCCGCCGGATCCAGCCTGCATGTGAGCTGCGGATCGTCTGCCTTCACCGTTCCAACCGCGGTAAGCACGGCATCCACCTCCATGCGAAGCTTATGGACCAGACGCCTGGCTTCGGGCCCGGTGATCCATTTGGATTCGCATGTGCTGGTGGCTATTCTTCCATCCAGCGTCATGGCCGCCTTCAATGTCACAAAAGGAAGGCCGGTCCGGATGAATTTTATATAAGCCTCATTAAGCGCCCTGGCCTGGCGCTCAAGAAGCCCCGATGCCACCTCAACGCCGGCCGCCCTTAACGCTTCTAACCCTTTGCCTGA
>JAJYLE010000055.1 GCA_021788025.1 Nitrospirota bacterium | reverse complement strand
CATGCGAATTTATTTTTTCCATGCGAATAAAATAGAAGTCTGATGTCGCCGTTTAGCAGCAAGATGTCCCGCTTTTTACCCGGGATATTTACCATCCGTTTTATTGCCATCAACGCTGTTGCCATTATCAGCTGGTTTATCCTCCGGCAAAAAATAGTGGGCACCATAGGCCTGCACGCGGCAATCGACCTGGCCCTGGCTATTTTTATCGGGGGCGCTGTTGCGGCGGCCCTCATGTCCTCCGGCGCCGCCGGCAGGATGGAAGAGCTGGCGGACCGCAACAAGTTCCTCAATGACATCCTGAACAGTTTTCAGGACGGGATCGTCATCTTTGACAATGAAAAAAAGATAGTGAGGGCAAACCCCGTTGTGGAGGAATGGTTCAAAGACAAGCTCCCCCTGGAAGGCAAGACCTGCCATGACCTCTTCGGTATAAACGGACACTCGGCGTGCCCGGCGGAAAACGTGCTGCGCACCGGCAAGGAGGAACGCTCCGCCATGGAGATAAACATATCCGGCAACGGGCCAAGCTGGGTCTCCATCTCCAGCTATCCGCTAATAGATTCTTTTGGACGCGGTGTGGCTGGCGTAATCCAGTACATGCGCGACGTTACCGGCCTTGTAAACGCCCAGAAGGCGCTTACGGATTCCGAAAAAAAATACCGCGCCGTGTTCGATTCCTCAAAAGAGGCCATGCTTCTTACAGACCGCGAAGGCAATATAGTGGAGGCAAACAGGAAGGCCCTGGAGATGACCGGAAGGCAGCACAAAGAGCTGATAGGAAAGCACCATCTTGCCATCCACCCGCCGCAGGAGCGCGAAAATTACGCAAATCTCTTCAGGGCGGCCATTGAGAACGAGGCGCCCATCTCCGGGGATATCTGCGTTCTGCGGGAAGGCGGCGTTAAGGTGCCGGTGGAACTGAGCGCGGTGTCCATCCTGCCGGGCGGCAAACGGAACGTTATCGTCCTTAAAGATATGACGGCGGCCCGCCAGGATGAAGCGCATATCAAGCGGCAGTTTGAGATGCTGAACGCCCTTTATGCAGTAGACAACGCCATTACCGCAAGCCTGGACCTGCGGGTAACGCTTAACGTGCTTTTGGAACAGGCCCTGACGCAGTTAAAAGTGGATGCGGCATGCGTGCTTCTGATGGACCCGGAAACTCTGACGCTTAAATATGTGGCCGGGCGGGGTTTTTCCAGTTTCCGGCCCGGCGCGATGCCATTGCAGAGGCTTGGCCAGGGCAATGCCGGGCAGGCCGCATTTTCCAGGCGCATAGTGCATCTGGAAAAATCCGGGATTTCAAAGGACAAATCCGCATCATTCCCCGGCGCAGAAGTCTTTGCTGATTATTACGCTGTGCCGCTTATGGCAAAAGGGCAGGTAAAGGGGGTTTTGGAGCTATACCATAAATCCAGCAAGGAGACAGACGTGGACTGGGCTGAATTCCTGGATGCGCTTGCCTCCCAGGCCGCGATAGCCATTGAAAACGCCGCCCTTTTTGCCGACCTTCAGCGCACAAACACTGATCTTGCGCTGGCCTATGACTCCACACTGGAAGGGTGGTCCCGCGCACTGGATTTAAGGGACAGGGAGACCGAAGGGCACAGCGCAAGGGTAACGGAGATGGCAATGGAACTGGCCCGCAAGGTTGGCATGAGCGAACAGAGCCTTGTGCATGTCAGGAGGGGCGCCCTGCTGCATGATATTGGCAAGATGGCAATTCCGGACAATATCCTTTTTAAACCAGGCCCGCTGGACGCGGATGAAAAAGAGGTCATGAAAAAGCATCCGGCTTACGCCCTGGACCTCCTTACTCCGATACACTATCTGAAGCCCGCCTTGTCCATACCTTTTTTGCACCACGAAAAATGGGACGGATCGGGTTATCCCCACGGGCTTAAGGGCCAGCAGATACCGCTGGCGGCAAGGGTGTTCGCCATAGCAGACGTATGGGACGCGCTATCCTCGGACCGGCCCTACAGGGAGGCCTGGCCGAAGGAGAAAGTGCTGGATTATATGCGCGCCGGATCCGGGAGCCATTTTGACCCGGATATAATAAATACGTTCCTCGATATGGCGCAGGCCTGACCCGGCGGTTCTCCAATAATCCACTGCGATTCCCTGAACAATTTACACTGCCAATTTCTCCCCATTCTTGACTTGCCGTCCGCTTAACTCTTAAACTATCCGTTACGGGGCGTAGCGCAGTCTGGTAGCGCGCACGGTTCGGGACCGTGAAGTCGAAGGTTCAAATCCTTTCGCCCCGATTCTTTTACCCATTTGCATATCTGGCCCGCAAGCTGAATCGCAGCGTTTCAGGCCCTGTCGATATCATCCCGAAGGGCCCTTTGGCGGCCAAACCAGATTGCGCTTATCGTTATAAATATGAAACTCCCCAGTAAAACGCTCCAGGGATATACCCACAAACTCCTGGCCGGTATGATTACAGGCAGCAGGGCAATGGCTGCGGCGGGTGGAAAATGCAAATGCAGTATGTAATAAAAAAAGAAAACTGACAGCACGGATAAACCCGCGGAAATCCACATTGGCCAGTGCATCACATAAAAAACAAGATACAGCCAAACCACGCCTGAGAAAGCGGCCAGGGAAAGCAGCAGAAAGACCTTAAACGGCTTTTCACGCATTGGACAATCCGGCTTTGATAACTCGGCAAATGAAACTATCAGAGGCGGTGCAATCATAAAAATCCAGTGGGATTTCAGGGCCACTGCCGCAACAATAAGAATGACCGCAAACAGCTTGCCGTAATGGATAAGCCTGTATGCCATTGTGGCCCCGAGTAAGCAATCCTGCCCGCACGGCCCTCCTCCATGTCCGCCCCAGCCAAAGCGCTCCGCCAGGAAATGGCCGGCGGCTATTATGCCAGTCAGAACGCCCACGGAAAGAGGATAATACCAGCTGTTGCAATGCAGAAGAATGGGCAGGACCGCCGCGGAAATCGACGGCAACACGGATGAGCGAAGCAGCGATAACTGCAAAACAACAAGGACAAAAGCTCCGGCAATCATAAGATAAGGCAAGTACGGGAAAAAGCGCACGATTAAAAACCCGGACAGGGCTGCCAAAGTAGGCGACAGCCAAATATTGAGCTTTGCCCCTTTCCAGGGCGTCTCTTCCATCACCCAGGCCCCAAAGGCAAGGGCCGCAACTTCAGGAAAGATTATTTCTTTTTGAGAAGCGTATCCGGCTGCGGCCACCATAAGCACTACAATCAGGACGGACATGATATGCGGCCGCTTTTTCATTTTTTTATATTATCAGATAGTTTCCGGCTGCATCCGGTTTTAATAAGCCGGAACTGAATGATTTAAACCCGGCCCGCAGGCTGGCGCCCGCGCTTATTGCGGAGCAGCAATTGCCGGGACATATTTACATGTAAGGGTTACTATAAATGAGTGGGCAGCGGGAGTGGACACAAATGATATACAGGATATTGGCTGATACAGTTGTTCTGTTTCACTTCTTCTGGATTGTCTTTCTGTTTATCGGGGGCATATGGGGCAGAAAATACCTCAGCGTAAGGATTTTTCATATCTTCGGGCTGGCGCTGGCGTTTATCGTGCAGTTATTTGATATTTATTGTCCTCTTACCTATCTGGAAGTTTATCTGAGGGAGAAGGCAAACCCTGCCGGGGCATACAGAGGCTCCTTTCTGGCCCATTACGCGGAAAAACTCATCTATATAAACCTACCGCATGGGCTGGTGGTTTTTTTTACACTATTGCTTTGCGGGGCCAATGCGTTTTTTTATCTGAGGCGTACTCAAAAAACAATTAATAAAACGCCACGCCGTGCTAAAATCTGACAATGGAAATCACCGGGAGGGTAAAGCGCCTGGGCCGAAGCAGGGCGGCAAAGAAGGCCTTTGCAGGCGTGCTGATATTTCTGCTGGTCTTCTCGGTAACCGGCTTTTTTATAGCGCCTCCGGTCATAAAATCTGTGCTTACAAGCAAGCTCTCCAAGGCCCTGCATCGCCAGGTAATTATCAGGGAGGTGCGGGTGAACCCTTTTGCGCTGTCCGTGACTGTGAGGGGTTTCAGGGCCATGGGGAAAGACGGGAAACTCACCTTCGCGTACTTTGACGAACTCTATCTGAATTTGCAGAGCATCTCTATTTTAAAAAGGGGACTGGTATTCAGCGCGATAAAATTGAAATCCCCTTATTTAAACATAGTGCGCAATGAGGACAAGTCCTACAATTTTTCGGACCTGCTTGGCCAGCCAAAAGCATCAGGCCCCAAAAAGCCGGCACCCAGGTTTTCCTTCAATAATATCCAGATAATAAACGGGAGCGTGGATTTTTTTGACGGCCCGGAACACAAGGCGCATACTGTAAGAAACATTAATATCAATGTGCCTTTCATATCCAGCCTGCCATATTATACGAACATATACGTGCAGCCGTCCTTTGATGCCACGGTAAACGGCACGCACATCTCGATCAAGGGCAAAACCAAGCCTTTTGAGAAATCGCTCCAAACCTATTTCCACATTAACGTAAAAGGCCTGAACATCCCGTATTATCTGGCCTACTCCCCTGTGAAGCTGCCCTTTGTTCTGCAATCCGGGCTGCTGGATGTGAATGCCGATATCTCATACGTGCAGTACAGGGACCGTGCCCCTTCCATTGATTTGTCCGGGGATGCCGGTTTTAGAAATATCAGGATCGACAGTCCCAGCCTGGCACCCGTTTTTTCCCTGCCGGCGCTTGATTTATCGTTTGCCCCGTCAGACCTGATGGCAAAACAGATACACCTGCTGAATGTGACAGCCCAATCGCCGGAGCTGAATGTGACACGTGACAGGGCAGGCAGGATAAGCCTGCTAAGCCTTTTGCAGTCCAAAAAAGGAAAGCCTGCGGAGAAAGCGAAGACCGCTTTCTCCCTGGACGCAGATCATGTAAGGGTGGCTGGCGGAAAGCTGGCATTTTCAGATTTCAGGGCCGCCCCTTTCAAGACCACGCTGGAAAATATAAACCTTGGGATCGATCACCTGAGCACCGCTCCGGGGAGAAAGGCGAAAGCCAATCTCTCATTCCAGACGGAATCAGGGGAGGGGGCAAAACTTGAAAGCGAGTTTTCGCTTTATCCGTTTGCGTCCAGCGGCACGCTTGCGCTTGCAGGAATAAGGTTAAAGAAGTACGCGCCCTATTACTCCAAAGATGTGCATTTTGACTTGAAGGACGGCGCCCTTGCGTTTTCCACGGAATATGATTTCAAAGAAGGCGGCAACGGGCCGGACTTCAGCCTCTCCGGGCTTTCGGCCACTGTGACTTCGCTTAAATTAAGGAAACGTGGCGAAAAGAGGGATTTCCTCCAGATACCAGCGGTGTCTGTTAATGGCACATCGGTTGACTTTGCAAAAAGGGTGGCAACCATAGGCTCGGTTTCCACCGGAAAAGGCGTGCTGGTAGTGGAGCGCCGCGGCGGGAAAATGAATATCCAGGGGCTCATCTCCAAGGCAGGGCCTGTCCGCAGGCAAGCCAGGGCAGCGAAAGAGCCTGTGTTTCTGGTTGCGCTGAAAAATATTTCGGCGCGCGATTATACGGTGAGATTTAACGATGCCACGCCCCAGGGCCCGGTAAATGTTGTTGCCAGCCGCATCAATTTCAGGGGGGCAAACATTTCAACCGCCAGAAACGCGCGCGGCAGGGTGTCGCTTTCCCTTGTGCTGAACAAGAGCGGCGTTATTAAAACCTATGGCTCTGTAATAACCAATCCGCTTTCAGCTGATATGCGGCTGAACGCAAGGGGCGTGGGGATTTCACCCTTGCAGCCGTATTTTACGGACCGGGTGAAGATACTTGTTACCAGCGGGGAAATATCGCTGAATGGCGGCCTGCGCGCCTCTTTATCCAGAGGCGGCGCCATCAAGGCCTCGTACACAGGCAGTGCGTCCGCCGGTAATTTTAATTCCCTGGACAAGGCAAAGGGCGAAGAGTTTCTTAAATGGGGATCGCTGTATTTTGGAGGGATCGACGCCGCTTACAGCCCGCTTTACGTTCACATAAAACAGGTGGCGCTTACAGACTTCTATTCGCGTTTGATCATCAACAAGGACGGCTCGATAAACGTACAGGGGATCGCGCAGACAAAGGGAGGTGGGGGAAACCCCGCGCCCGCGCCAAAAGAGGCCGGAGGACCAGCGGCGGAAACTTATGCACTACCCGAAATGACCGCGCCCGGGGCCCTGGAAAACCCGCCCGTAAGCACGCTTCAAAACGCTGCCTCTGCCGGAGCGGCGGCCTCTTCCGCGCCAGCCCAAAAAACCGGAAAGCTTATTAAGATAGATTCCGTCACATTCCAGGGCGGCACTATAAATTTCTCGGACAAGCATATAGAGCCCAATTACTCCTCCAGTTTCCTGGATGTGGGCGGGCGTATATCCGGCCTTTCCTCCGAGGAAAACAAATTTGCGGACGTGGACCTGCGGGGAAAACTTGAAAATTATGCACCCCTTGAAATCACGGGCAAGATAAACCCGTTAAGGGATGACCTTTATGTGAATCTGAACATAGATTTCAGGAATATGGACCTAAGCCCCCTTACCCCTTATTCCGGCAGGTATCTTGGCTACGCCATCTCGAAGGGCGCGCTGTCGCTTAATCTGCATTATCTGATCGTAAAGAAAAAACTGGACGCCCAGAACCATATACTGCTGGACCAGTTTACGCTTGGCAATCCGGTTGAAAGCCCCAAGGCCACCAAACTGCCCGTTAAACTTGCCATAGCCCTTTTAAAAAACAGAAACGGCAATATACGGCTGAATGTCCCGGTCTCCGGATATCTTAACGACCCGGAGTTCAGCATTGGAAGAATAATACTGAGAATGCTTGTTAACCTTATGGTAAAGATTGCCACTTCTCCCTTTACCATCCTTGGCCATCTGTTTGGAGGAGGGGAGGAACTGAGCCACGTGGAGTTCGATTACGGCAGCTACGCCCTTGCCCCCCAGGACATAAAGAAACTGGAAACCATCGGAAAAGCCCTTGCGGACAGGCCTGCGCTGAAGCTTGAGGTTGAAGGCCATGTGGACCTGGCAAGGGACAAGGAGGGGCTCATGCAATATATGTTTGGCAATGAGCTGAAAGTCCAGAAGCTTAAGGATATGATCAGGCATGGGCAGCAGGCCGTCCCGCTGGACAAGATAACCATAGGCAAGGACGAATACGCCAAATATCTTACACTTGCGTATAAGGCGGCAAAGTTTCCCAAACCGCGTACCTTTCTGGGTTTCACAAAAAAACTCCCCGTCCCGGAGATGGAGAAACTGATGCTTACGCACATAAAAGTAACAAATGATGATTTGAGGCAGCTTGCCTCCAAAAGGGCGCTGGCGGTGAAGAACTACATAATAAAGTCCGGGAAGGTAGCCCCGGACAGGGTGTTTCTTGTGGAACCAAAATCCCTTGCGCCTGAAAAGAAAGACAACCTGAAAAACAGCAGGGTGGATTTCAAGCTCCAGTAGCGGTATTCATCTCCCTTTCCAGCTTGAAAAAGAAAGAGGCCCGGCAACAGGACCTGCCGGAATGACGCTTTTATAAACTTATTTTGCACCCTGCCGTGGCATACTCAAATTCCCGTGGCATCTCGATTGACAATCTTTTTATGCCCTCAAAGCCTGTGCAGTGGATGGGTACGATCTTTTTAACTTTTAACCTCTTCAGCTCCGCGATTGTCCTTTCAATCTTGTTTTCGCCGGGGCCTATAAGGTGGAAGCCGCCGATAACGCAGTACACTTCGTTTATCCCGGAAATTCTGACTGCCTGTTCAATGGTATTGATGATGCCAGCATGGCTGCACCCGGCGATAATGGCAAGCCCGCTTCCGGAACTGATGACTACCGCCTGATCGTCCCTGATGCTGTCAGATTCCATATCGTTTTCTCTTCTTATTCTGAATAAATCCAATTCCTCCCATTTATGCGTCCTTTCAATCTCACCTGTTGTCCAGATGCCGGGGGCAAGCATCACCGGGCCTTTTTCAAGCTGCGCCCTGTCTTTTAGATTTTTCTGAACGGGGCATGTAAGATCGAAACTGGCGCCGGCCGGGGTAACAAGATACCTTTTAACGAAGGCGTCCGGATGCGCGATTATTTTCCCGTGGAAAAGATTCAGCCCGCCGGTGTGGTCGTTATGCCCGTGGGAGAGCACTACCATGTCGATGTCTTCTGGCTGGAGCCCGATGAGTTTCAGGTTGTGAAGCACCGCAACTCCCGTAGCGCCCGTGTCCAGGAGTATTTTTTTGCCCCCACACTCAATCAAAGCGGAAAAGCCGTGCTCGGCCAGAAAACTGTTCCCGGGTTTTGATAACCTGGCAATAAATGAGCTTCCGGATACCAGCTCCATAATGGTATTGTCCACAAGTATCGTGACGGACGCGCTGACAGGCTGCCAACCTTTTTTCATAAGTTCCCCTCCTGATGGCCGATCATGTCTCGATCCCTCTAACTAAGAGGGCGTGATTAGCCCCTGGCTTTTCCCTTAAGCGCCCTCTCAACCGTCTTTATCGCGCAGAACTCGCCGCACATGCTGCACACCTGCGCCTCGGATGGCGGGGTCTGCTCCCTGTAACGGCGCACCTTTTCAGGGTTGAAGCTCATCTGTATCATGCCCTCCCAATCCAGGGCCTTTCTCATCCTGGCCATCTTCGCGTCCTTCTCCATGGAGATTTTTATTCCCTTGGCCAGGTCCGCCGCATGGGCCGCAATTTTTGAGGCGATAAGCCCTTCCTTTACGTCTTCCAGATCGGGCAGCCTTATATGCTCCGAGGGGGTGAGATAGCACAGGAAATCAGCCCCGGCCGCCCCGGCAATGGCCCCGCCTATCGCGCCTGCGATATGGTCGTACCCCACGGCTATATCGGTTACAAGCGGCCCAAGCACGTAGAATGGGGCGCCCTTGCAAATCTCCTTCTGTATTTTTATATTCAGTTCCACCTGGTTCAGCGGCACATGGCCCGGCCCCTCGATTATCGTCTGCACTCCGGCCTCAAGCGCCCTGTCCCGCAGTTCCCCAAGCGTAAGCAGCTCTTCCAGCTGCGCCCTGTCCGTTGCGTCCTCAAGACATCCGGGGCGCATGGCGTCTCCAAGGCTTAAGGTTATATCGTATTTTTTGGACAGCTCAAGAAGCCTGTCGTACTGCTCGTAAAGCGGGTTCTCCCTGTCTTTAAGGAGCATCCACTCCAGCAGAAAAGAGCCGCCGCGGCTTACCACGTCCAGGGTGCGGCCCTCGCTCCGCAGCCGCTCCACCGCTTTTAATGTAATGCCGCAATGCACGGTCACAAAGTCCACCCCGTCTTTTGCGTGCTGCTCGATCACTTCAAAAAGACCGTCCGCGTCCATGGCGGTAAGCTTGCCTTTTTGCCCGGCGGCCCGCACAGCAGCCTCGTATATTGGCACCGTTCCAAAGGAGAACGGGTAATCGTCTATTATCATCCGGCGCAGTTCCTGTATCCTTCCGCCGGTGGAGAGGTCCATCACCGCATCGGCCCCGTACTGAAGCAGAACATCCAGCTTCTTTTTCTCCTCTTCAAGCGAGTCCCTGTCCCTGGACGTGCCTATGTTGGCGTTTATCTTCGTGCGCAGGCCCCTGCCAATCGCAAGCGGCGGCACTTTGCCATTTCTGGCGGCATTCCTTGCTATAACGGAAACCCCATTGGCGATGTCCTGCGCAAGCACTTCCGGGGCTACACCTTCAAGCACGGCACATTCACGCACCTCGTCCGAGATAATCCCGGCCTTGGCAAGCTCTATTCTTGTCATATTTAAAACCTCTCCATTATTGTTTTTACCCCGGCTTCAATATCGCGCGCGCCAAAAACCGCCCGGATAAGCGCAATACCTTCAGCGCCCCGGCGCATCACTTCATTTATATTGGCCCCGTCTATCCCGCCTATGGCGAAAACGGGGATGTCAATACCCTTTGCAACATCCGAAAGCAGCTCCGTCCCAACCGGGTTGCCGTAGCGCAGCTTTGAAGGCGTGGCAAAGACCGGCCCGAAGGTTATGAAATCGGCCCCAAGCGCCCGGGCGGACCTGGCCTCCTCCATGCTGTGCGTTGATACGCCTATCATCATATTGTCCCCGCAAACCCGCCTTGCAGCATCCGCGGGCATGCTGTTTACCCCCAGGTGAACACCGTCAGCACCGGAGAGCATCGCGACATCCACCCTGTCGTTTACAAATAGCCGCGCCCCATGCCGGGCGGTTACTTCCCTTAACCGTTTGGCGGTTTCCAGCAGCTTTCTTGCCGGCATGCTTTTCTCCCGGAACTGCACGGCCATAAGCGGGGCCTTTGCCCCAGCGCCCGATAGCGCCCTATCAACCGCCTGTGCCAAATCCGGAACAAGCCCGGAATCCGTAATCAGGTATATCCTGAAATCAGGCCTCATAATCTCAAATTTGAAATTAAAAAATTCAAATTAAAGAAGCATCCCTTCAAGGGGGCTGCTTGCAGTTGCGTACAGTTTTTTGGAGATACGCCCGGCCTGATAAGCCAGCCTGCCCGCCATAACGGCGTGCTTCATGGCGGCCGCCATGGACACGGCATCCGCCGCGCCCGCTATACCGGTGTTTATCAAAACGGCGTCACACCCCAGTTCCATTGCCAGCGCCGCATCGGATGCCGTTCCCACGCCGGCGTCCACAACCACCGTTGCATCCACCGTCTCCAGTATTATTTTTATGTTGTAGGGGTTTCTTATCCCAAGGCCGGAGCCTATCGGCGCGCCCAGCGGCATTACGCAGGCGGCCCCGGCGTCCATAAGCCTTTTTGCCATTACCGGGTCATCATTTGTATATGGAAGGACTATGAACCCCTCCTTGGCCAGTATCTCGGTGGCCGTTAAAAGCCCCATTACGTCCGGGAACAGCGTCCTTTCGTCTCCGATGACTTCAAGCTTGATGAAATCCGACAGCCCGGCCTCGCGCCCAAGGCGCGCATACCGGAGGGCATCCTCCACCGAATAGCATCCGGCCGTGTTTGGCAGTATGCGGTAGCGTTTAGTGTCGATATAGTCCAGAAGGCCGCCGGAGCCGCGCTTCAGGTCCACTCTTCTTACCGCAACCGTCACCATCTCCGTGCCGGACGCCTCCAGCGCGGCGGCCATCTCCTCGTTGGTCCTGTACTTGCCGGTGCCAACCCAGAGGCGCGACGTGAACTCCACACCGCCCACCACAAGTTTCTCTCTGTTTTTCATCTTCTTAGCCTCCTCCAACAAAGCTTACTATCTCCACGGTGTCCCCATCAGAAAGCGGATAAGCCGGGTGCTCGGCCCGCTTTATTATCTTCAGGTTCACTTCAACCGCCACGGCGCCGGGCTTTACCCCAAGTTCCAGGAGCAGTTCCTGCACCGTTTTGGCCCGGCTATCGATTTCCTCTCCGTTTACCGTTAATTTCATAAAAATAAAAAACCCGGAAAACCGCAGGCTTTCCGGGGACCTTTTTTTGTCCGTCTCCCTTTTCCTACGGCGGAATTGCCCGCATCAGGTTCCAGGGGTTCTCCAATTTTATTGAAGTCTCAGGCACAAATGCCTCCCCCAAGGGTCATAAAGAGTATATGTCACCCCCGGCGGGGATGTCAATTACAAACGGACGTTGAAAACAATAAAAAACAAACGATTGACAGCCCCGCGCCGGTAATTGTAGATTTATAGCTCAGGTTATTTTGGAGAAAATTAAGGGCATCTTGAACTCATTGATTAAAAAGTCCATAGTGTCCGTATTCATATTGTTTTTTGCCAGCTATACTGCCAGCCCGATTTCCCTGTACATCGGCCAGGACAAGATCAATAAAACGGCAGCCGGCACTGACGCCTTGAATAACAGCATCCACCTGCTGGTTGGCGACCTGATAGCCAAAAAGATTTCCCATCACATGTCAAACAAAGCGGAATCAGGCATCCTTATCATGAAGATGCGCGCGCTGATAGAGATGTTATTGTACAAGCCGGAGGCCGTCCTGTTTGTGCTTCTTGGCTTGCTAATCTGGGTTTCAGCCGGCCGGCTGCCCGATCCTCTTCAAAGGAGCAAGGCCAAAACAGGTTTTAAATTTTTGTGCTCCGGCCTTTCTCCGCCCGTTTCCGTTTTTTTCTGATACCTGAACCCAAACAGACGAAACAAAAAAATCCAATTCCGAAAGGGGAATACATGAGGAAGATAGCAATTATTTTTGCGGCTTTATTGATTACTGCGGGATGCGCCCACAAGCAGGTTGCCAGCACCGGAGGATTGGCCAATGAGGTAACGCCTCCGCAGAAGGCAAGCACGCCTTCAGCCGGCACCGGTACAACCGGGGTAGCCACCTCTTCAGAAAATACCGGCGCAGCCGGCCAGCTGAAGTCAGTTCAGGCGCAGGCACAGGACGTATTCTTTGATTTCGACAAGTACGATCTGAAGCCCGCCTCCAAGCAGGCGCTGAAGGACCTCTCCGCCATGCTTCTTAAAGACCAGAAGCTGAAAGTGGCCATCCAGGGCAACTGCGACGAAAGAGGCACCGCGGAGTACAACCTGGCGCTTGGCGACAGAAGGGCCAGCGCAGCCAAAAAATACCTGGAGGCGCTGGGCGTAAGCGCGGCCAGGATATCCACGGTCAGCTTCGGCTCTGAGAAACCCGTGTGCAAAGAAAAGACGGAGGCATGCTGGGCCAAAAACAGAAGGGACCATTTCGTACTGTCGTTTTAGCGCTGCAACGGACCGGCCGGAAGATAAAAAACTTCCAGCCGGTCCGAATTATTTAAGCCCGCCACAATCTCCTCCGATGCGTTATGATAAAAAACAAAAATGGCCGCAAAAAGAGACATAACCGCCCTGTTAAAAAGATTCGACCTCTCCGGGCAGACACCCCTTCTGATTCAGGCGGTAATGATTGGCCTTCTGGCCGGGGGCCTGGATGTGGTCTTCCGCTCCGCCCTGAATTATGTACACAACGTAATATTCCTGGGCGGCTGGGCGTTGCTGGGGATTGAAAAAGGGGGGTGGCGCATGCTTTTAATCCCCCTTCTGCCGATGGCAGGCGCCGTTTTGCTGATACCCCTGTCGTTAAAGTTCGGCAAGGACGTAAACGGATACGGCTTCCCGGGTTTTCTGGAGGCTGTAAACGTCCACAACGCAAAGCTGAAGCTCAGGAACCTTTTCCTGAAGATCATAGCCCCGGCGCTCACCATCGGTTCCGGCGGCTCAGCCGGTGTGGAAGGCCCGGTTGCAATTCTTGGCGGCACGGCCGGCTCCGCCATAGGCAGGATATTCGGCGCCTCCAGGGAAAGGATGCGGCTTCTTGTGGCCGCGGGCTCCGCGGGGGCCATCGCCGCCACTTTCAATGCGCCGATTGCAGGCGTAATGTTTGCCAATGAGATCGTGCTGATGGGCAATTATGAAGTCTCCTCGTTTGCAGCCACCATAATAGCCTCCGGCCTGGCCACGGTAGTTTCAAGAGCTGTGTACGGAACGCACCCCGCCTTTGCAATCGCGCAATACAATATTGCACGGCCCGCATGGGTTTCATTTGCCGAGATACCGCTATACGCCAACCTGGGGGCGATAGCGGGCGTGCTGGCAGTGGTTTACATAAGGGTGTTTCACGGGGCGCGCTCCGCCTTTGACCGGATTGGCATCAATAAACAGCTAAAGCCCATACTGGGAGCGCTTTTAGTGGGGGCGCTTGGCATACTTCTGCCAAGGGTGATGGGCAACGGGTACGACTCTATACAGGACTGCCTGTCCGGAAAGATCATCTGGGGCGCAATGGCGGTGCTCATCCTTGCCAAGATAGCGGCCACGTCCATAACACTGGGCTCCGGCGGGGCGGGCGGCGTATTTGCGCCGGCACTGTTCATTGGGGCCATGCTTGGCGGCAGCTATGGCCGCCTTGCGGGGCTGGCGCTGCCTGGCATAAGCCCCGGCGCTTACGCAACAGTTGGCATCGGGGCGTTTCTTGCCGCCGCAACGCACGCCCCCATGACAGGCATATTCCTTATATTCGAGATGACGGGGGATTACAGGCTGATAATCCCTCTTATGACGGCCGCCATCGTCGCCACGCTGGTGTCCAGGCGGATTGAAGCAAACTCGATAGACACATATGAATTGCGGCAGCGCGGCGTACGGATACATATGGGCAAAGAGGCCGCCATCATGAACAGCATCAAGGCCGGTGACGTAATGAGAACAGGGTTCCTCAGTTTCCCGGAAAACACACCGGCTGGCGAACTGATGGAGGCCATGGTGCGCAATAACGCGTGGGATGTGCCGCTAACCGGGCCTGAAGGAAAAATGACCGGGATTATATCTCTCAAGGACCTTACGGATTTGATCTTCGACGAAAAAATGAAACAGGGCGTAAAGGGCAGCGATCTGGCTGCACGGGACATTATAGTAGCGTTCCCGGAAGAAAACCTGAATAAGGTGATCGAGAGGTTTTCGCTTAAGGACCTTGGCAATATTCCAGTGGTGGATCCGGCGGACCGGGGCAGGGTGCTTGGGATGCTAAGCCGCAGGGACGTGCTTGCGGCGTATGAAAAACAGGTGCTGAAGCGGATAGAACCGTTATAATAGAACATTCAGCTAAAAATGGAGGTTTTTCCAAATGCCTGAAGATAAAAAGACCGCAAAAAAAGGCGACAAGGTAAAGGTAAACTATACCGGCAAGTTCGATGACGGCACGGTGTTCGATTCGTCAGCCGGACGCAGCCCGCTGGAGTTCACACTTGGCAGGCGGCAGGTGATAAAGGGCTTTGACGACGCGGTGGACGGCATGGAGATAGGCCAGAGCAAGACGGTATGCATCCCCAGCGCCGATGCCTACGGCGAGCGGCGCGACGACCTTGTTGCCAGGTTCCGCAGGGACCAGTTCCCGCCCAGCATAAAGCCCGAAGTGGGGCTTAACCTTTCGATGCGGCAGCCCGACGGCGGCATGATAGATGTAATGATTACCGAGGTGTCCGATACCGTGGTGGTGGTGGACGCAAACCACCCGCTAGCCGGAAAAGACCTCACCTTCGATGTCCAGCTGGTTGCAATAGAATAAGGCAAAAATTAAAAACGGTGAGCAACCGCATATGGCCATGCCTTCAGCCCCGCCTCTTTGCGGCAAAAACAGGCATGAAAGCGGAATATTGCCTTAATTGCAAGCGTAGACAAGGCATGCGGATGCG
>JAJYLE010000054.1 GCA_021788025.1 Nitrospirota bacterium | reverse complement strand
TTGCCAACCCGGAATCCCCGGAAGAGTTCGCTGCGGCCCTGAATAAAATGGCCGACAATGCCGCATACCGGCAGAAGATGGCCGCGTTTGCCCGCAAAAGGGCACTGGAGGCCTACACGCCCGGCAGAATGGCCGATGAATATCTTGCCTGTTACATGGAGCTTGCCGGGGCCAGGGAAACGGTTTTTACCAAGCCATGCTCAACGGGTGCGTCCCGCTGGACGGAAACCGCTTGAAGATAGTACTTTTTTATCACTCGCTGGTTTCGGACTGGAACCACGGGAATGCGCATTTTCTGCGGGGCGTGGCTTCGGAGCTTTTAAGCCGCGGGCACCTGGTGGACATATACGAACCGGCAAACGGGTGGAGTTATTCAAACCTTGTGCGGGAATCCGGCCAGCAGGCGGTAGATAAATTCCACCTGGCGTTCCCGAACCTGAAGAGCATTTGTTATCATCCACAGGAACTGGATGTTCCCAAGGCGCTGGATGAGGCCGGGCTTGTAATCGTGCATGAATGGACACCACCTTCCGTCATATCCTCAATCGGACGCGCCAGAAAACTGGGGGCAGGATTCAGGCTTCTCTTCCACGACACGCACCACAGGCTGCTTACCGATCCCGGTTTTGAGGCTATCGACCTCTCAGGTTATGATGGCGTACTGGCATTCGGAGAGGCGCTCAGGCGTATGTACCTGGAGAAAGGCCTGGCCGCAAACGCATGGACCTGGCATGAGGCTGCAGATACCCGCGTATTCAAGCCAATTAAGCCGGAGTCCGGAGCGCCCATGGAGGACCTTGTGTTTATAGGCAACTGGGGAGACGGCGAACGGGAAAAGGAACTGCGCGAGTATTTCGTAAAACCATCGTCCGCATTGCAACTGAAAACAGCTGTTTACGGGGTGCGATACCCGGCCAGGGCGCTTAAAACGCTTTTTGCCGCAGGCATAGATTACAGGGGCTGGGCGCCAAATTACGAGGTGCCGGAAATCTTCAGCCACTTCAGGGCCACGGTGCACGTGCCAAGAAGCCCCTATTCCTCCGCGCTTGAAGGCATACCTACAATCCGGGTTTTCGAGGCCCTGGCATGCGGGATTCCGCTTGTGTGCGCACCATGGATAGATTCCGAAAATCTGTTTACCCCCGGGCGTGATTTCCTGCTTGCCGCAAACCCCTTGCAGATGAAAAGCCATTTAAAGGATCTGCTGAATGATGCCCCCCTTGCCAGCCGGCTTTCGGAAAACGGGCTTGCCGCAATAAGGCAAAGGCATACGTGCGCGCACAGGGTGGATGAACTTTTATCAATCTGCAATTCTTTGACTGGGATAAAGGAATATGCTGGACAGGCCTGAGATTGCCTTCTTCGGATCCAGCCTGCTTTCTGCCTACTGGAACGGGGCCGCCACATATTACCGCGGCATAATATCCGCGCTAAACGCCATAGGATACAAAACAACCTTTTTCGAGCCGGACGCTTATGACAGACAGAAGCACCTTGACATCGCCCCGCCAGCCTGGGCGCAGGTGGTTGTGTACAAAGGTGAGGACGGGCTTTTCAAATCTCTTGAGCAGGCAAAAAAATGCGGCCTTGTAATAAAGGCCAGCGGCGTTGGCGTATTCGATGACATCCTTGAAAAAGAGATAGCCGCGCTTGGCTCATCCTCCAGGATGGTTGCTTTCTGGGACGTTGACGCGCCCGCAACCCTGCAACGTATCAGGCTGGATGCGTCCGATTACTTCAGGCCCCTAATCCCAAAATACGATATGGTATTCACTTACGGCGGCGGGGAGCCGGTTGTAAGCGCGTATAAATCTTTCGGCGCGCGCGAGTGCTTCCCGATATATAACGCGCTGGACCCTTCCACCCATTACCCAGAGCCGGTTCGGGAGGAGTTCGCCTGCCGCCTCTGCTTCCTTGGCAACAGGCTGCCGGACAGGGAAATGCGGGTGGAGGAATTCTTTTTAAAGCCTGCCTCCGCGCTGCCGCAATATCCGTTTATCCTTGGGGGCAACGGCTGGCATGACAAGCCCGTGCCGCCAAACGTAAGACTGCTTGGCCACGTATACACGAAGGACCATAACGCACTAAATTCATCCAGCATGGCGGTGTTGAATATCGAAAGGCAGAGCATGGCCGAAAACGGATTTTCGCCGCCCACAAGGATATTCGAGGCAGCCGGGGCCGCGGCCTGCCTTATAACGGACCAGTGGGAAGGCATCGGCATCTTTCTGGAGCCGGGCCATGAGGTGCTTACGGCCAGTAACGGCGATGAGGTTGCGCAAATCGTAAGCTCGCTTACGCCACAGGAGGCCCAGAGAATCGGGCAGGCCGCAAGGAAGCGTGTTTTAAGCGAGCACACTTACAGACACCGCGCGCTCCAGTTCGATGCTATTGTGAGGGCCAGATGAAACCCCATAAGCTCAATATCGTTTTTTTGGGCCTTTCCATCACTTCCTCCTGGGGCAACGGGCATGCCACCACGTACCGCGCGCTTATAAAGGAACTTTTTCAAAAAGGCCACCAGGTAACCTTTATTGAAAAAGACGCCCCCTGGTATTCCGGAAACCGCGATCTGCAATCCCCGCCCTGGTGCCGGATTATCATGTACGGCGGCATGGAGGAGCTTGTGGATTGTTGCGCGGCTGAAATACGCGCGGCAGACGTTGTGATAATAGGCTCTTACGTGCCGGACGGTATTGCAGTATGCAGCCGGGTTTTTTCACTGCGTAAAAAGGATGGGCTTACCGCGTTTTACGATATAGACACCCCCGTTACGCTTGCCGGGTTTGCAAACGGCAATTTCCGCTACATAAGCCCGGAGCTTGTGTCTCTTTTCGACATCTATCTCTCTTTTACAGGCGGGCCTGTGCTGGCGCATATCAAGGGCGCGTACGGGGCAAGAATGCCGGTGCCGCTATACTGCTCCGCAGACCCGGCCCTGTATCAGCAGTCAAGCGCCCAAAAAAAGTGGGACCTTGGGTATATGGGCACCTTCAGTGAAGACAGGCAACTCTGGCTGGAGCGGTTTATGTTCAGACCAGCGCTCAAATGGCCGGGGGGCCGGTTCTTCGTAGCCGGGCCGCAATATCCTGAAAATATAATGTGGCCCGGAAATGTGGAGCGAACACCCCATATTCCGCCGCACCACCATGCCTGCTTCTATAACAGCCAGAGGTTTACGCTGAATATCACCAGGGCGGACATGGTGCGGGCCGGGTATTCGCCAAGCGTAAGGCTGTTCGAGGCGGCAGCCTGCCAGACGCCAGTGATAAGCGATTACTGGAAAGGGCTGGGAGTTTTTTTTACCCCCGGAAAAGAGATCCTGATTACCCGCAGCGGCGGGCAGACGCTTAAATTTCTGCGCAGCATTCCCGAAGAAGAGCGCGCCGCCATCGGGGAGCGCGCAAGGCTCCGGGTGTTAAGGGAGCACACCCCGGCCCAC
Organism: Nitrospirota bacterium; assembly: GCA_021788025.1. Lineage (GTDB taxonomy): Bacteria > Nitrospirota > Thermodesulfovibrionia > Thermodesulfovibrionales > JdFR-88 > JAKAKS01. Next base: position 11,774 of record JAJYLE010000054.1, on the reverse strand, counting down.
AGGGCCGCCGCGCTGGAAGAATATATAACCACAGCTTTTGAAGCTAAGGCCCGCGCATCAGCAAGCGGCCGCAAAAAGACGGCCCCCTCCATTTATTCCACCCCGCCTTCGGCGTATCCGCGAAAGAACCTGGCATAAAGCCCAACATATGCCAGTTGCAGAAAGGCCGCTATGAAAAAAGGCAATTTCAGCATGCCCGCGTGTAGCATGAAACCGGAGGCCAGCGGCCCTACAGCGCGGGGAATCTGGATGGACACGTTTTGCAGGCTGGCCGCCAGCCCACGCCTTTCCCGCGTCAGGCCGGCAACAAGCGCCTGCCGAACACCGGCTGTGCCCTGGTTTACGCCGGTGCGAACAGCAAACAGTGCCGCGGACAAACCGAACTGCGGCACCAGCGGCACCAGAAGCAGAAGAACAAAACCAATGCCGCGCAGGATGATCACCGGGCGTATCAGCCCGTAGCGCTGTGCCAGCCGGGCAACCAAAACCGAGCCGGTCCCACCCAGCAAAAAACTGGCCGAAAGCGCCGGGCCGATGGAACCAGGCCCGTGCTGGAACCTCAGTGCAAACCAGTAGGCTATCAGCGGGGCTATCATCCCGATGCCCATTCCGTTAATGGCGTTTGCTATAACCAGGCGCGCAAGCATCCGGTTTTCCTGGCGGCGCTCGCGGTATTCCACCGGGCGGCCCCCGGTTAAAAAGACGGGGGGTGTCTCATGCAGTCCGGCAATCATCCAGAAAGCCAATATAGAGCCGGCAAAAGAGACCAGAAACAACGGTCTGTAGGCAAGCGTTTTACCCAGTGGCACTATAAGGAAGTGCACGCCCCCCGTAATAAACGCCCCTGCCGCCATGCCCAAAAAGCCTATTGCCGCATTAAGGCTGAATACCGCGCCGCGTTTATGGGCCGGCAGGGCATTGGCCAGCCATGCCTGCTCCAGCGGGGCAAACGGCCCGGCGCTGCCCCCAGCCCCGCGCCCAAACCCGCCCATTATTGCGGCCAGCGCCAGCGCCGGCGGCCATGCGGTAATAATGGCCAGCAGGGCGGCTACGGCCTGAACGGCCTCGTATATAAGCAGGTAGCGTTTTCGCCCCCTGCGGTCGCTTGCCGGGCCAACAGCCATAGTGAACACGGCGCCCACAAGCAGGGCCGCGGAAAGCGTGGCGCCTATCTCAGGGGATGTCCACCTCATCGCATGCAGATAAAGGGTGAACGCGGCAAACAATGCGCCCTGCCCTAGGCTGCGGGCCCCTCTTGCCGCCATCAGGCGGCGCACTTCAACAGGCAGGCTGTTATCGGGCGGCACTGCTGGAATAAAAAGCTCCCACTAATAAAAACGGCTTGCTCATAGAAAATAATATTATCATTATTTTGAGTACCGGTCCCTGGCTGAATTTGCCAGCAATCAAATCACTTGCCGCCATGCGAAATTCGAAAACACACAATCTGCCCATCATCATAAATTGGTTTCCCGAACACAAATTGGTATATGTTCTCCAAAAAAGGGACGGAGCGATAATCTATTCTTATGAACCCCTTTTTTATCTCCGGAGAAAAGCTTGGCGCCATAATATATTTATGGAAAACAATAATATCAACCCCTCTGGCTGAAAGGCCGGCCGGATTTACAACATCAACCATATTACGGAATTTAGCTTTTGTGCCAGGCAGCCCGGCCAGAATTAAATCCGCACTCAGCATCCCGACAGTGGCGGAGCTTTTTTCAGAATATCCGCGGAGGTGAAAATCACTGCAATAACCTGCAATGACACGCTTTTTATGAAAATGCTGATAATAATAAAATAAATCATTGAAGTCACAGACATCAAAAGGATATTCGACGATCACTTTGATATCTGATTGTTTTCTTAGCCATAAATAAAAAGGCGGAACAGTCTCGCTAGATACTGAAAAATCATGATAAATATTGTGAGCATCCGAATGGCCCCAGTTTATATGGTTGTAATAACCCTGGTATGCGGAATGGTTGGTGAAATTATTGGGAAAACTGTATATGCCCGATAGCGGACCGGCGGCAAAAAGCAGACCAGCAAAGCCAGCGGCGGCCACTAACAGTTGCGGGGCCGGATTTTCTTTCCTGGTCACGCGGGTTATGAAATCAGCAAACGCAATGGCTACCAATGCAAGGGTGATTGGCACCGCAAAAATCATATACCGGAGCAAGACCATGCCGTTTTGAATTCCATAAGGCCGGGTAATAGCAAGTACCGCCATGCAGCAGCAAACTGCACAAGACAGCAGCCAGCCCAAAACAGGCCTGCGCCTTAGCAAGGAAACCAGGCCAAACGCCGCAAGGAGATAAAAGGAGGCGTTCAGAAAAAAGTTGGCGGTACCGCTCTGCAGGGAAAGCGCGGTAAGCAGCCCTGCACTTGTAAAACCCCCTCTCTCCAATGGCAATTTGGCGCTCTTCAGCAGCATTGGCCACGATTCGGCAAAAACAATGCCGCTTGCAATCACTGCAACAGAGATGGAATCTTTTATTGCAGGAGCGTTGGCCCCAAGAATACCCTCCCGCCTCAGCTTCCTGGCCGGAAAATCAGCCAGCGCAAAGACCAGCGGCCAGACTGCCGCAAAAACAGCAAACGGATGCATATAAACCGCAAGACATCCAAGAAAAACATACCATGCGGCCTTTGTCCGCTTCCCTGTAGTCAGCCATTGATACCCCTGAAGCAATGCCAGGAAAGACAATAACATCATCGGGCCATATGCTTTCGCGAACCTGCTATAAAAAATCAGGAACGGAGATATCGAGAGCAAAACAGCAAACACAATGGCGGTTTTTTCGTTCAGGACTTTTCGCAAGGCAAGAGGCAGCAATATCAGGCTCAGGATGCCGGAAAGGACAGAAGGCAAACGGACGGCCAGTTCCGATAAACCAAAATATTTCAAAACCAGATAGTTATATATATTCAGCGGAGTGCTTGAATTATCGAATGGATTATAGCTGGTAATTATATTCCATAGGCCCTTTCCAGTTAATGCTGCAATGATGCCGTGCCATTCATCATCCAGAAGAATTTGCGATAACAGCATATGCATTCTCAGGATTGTCCCGGCGGCAAAGGCGGCAATCAGCGCGATATGGAAATAATTAAACCTGGAACGCACCCGCACTCCTCTTCCTCCGGAAAAAATTGAGACCCGCCATTGAAATACTTACCCGGCAGGATGTTCCAATCAAAACCAGCGCATTATAACAGATTTGAAACACACAGTGTTGAGGGACAAAAAGGCGTTTTAGGCCCGGCCACTAATAGTTGGTAGCTGTTGGAGGACCGCTTCCGCAATCGGGATAAGCCTCATGGCAAGCCAGGCACAGCGGGGTTGTGCCATCCGGACCCGACGGACAGGCGTTGGCAACAAGAAAGTCGCATGATGAGCCGCCGGAGGTCCACCAGAGATGCGGGTCGTGACAGGTTGAGCATTGGACACCGTAATAATAATTGGAGTCCGCCTTGGCATAATCAGTTGCGTCCACTCCTTTAATGGTGCTGCCGTCAATGCCTGGGAAACCGTTGGGCGGGGCCGGATACGTATGCGCCGTTGGGCGCAGGTAGACCTGCCCTCCCATGGCGGGGGCGTTTACGTCCCCGGTCCACGGGTATTTTACATAGTACGTGTTGGTGCCGCCGGCAACGCACGAACTGTTGTAATAAGAGCTGTACAACATTTGCTGGTTCATGGGGACAGAGAAGAAATAATGATTCAAAATAGGATCCCCTGAGTTTTGGCCGGTGCCCATGTAACCTACAGCGTTTGTAGGCATAAAACCGTTTGTGGTCACGTTTACCATGCTTACCGTTTCCGCAGGGTTATTCAGGCTGCCGATTGCCACGGTGCCGTCGTGGCAGCTCAGGCACAGCTGGGAATCGCCGTCGGGCTGGATGCCGCTCATGTACGTTGCATTCAGCACCGGAGAGCCTACGTTGGCGGCGTTTACCACCTCGCCCGTTGAAGACGGCACGTTCATGCTTCCCAGTGAATAAGTTGCGCCAGAAAGCGTATGGTTCCACAGGGGCGCGTTCAGCAGGCTGCCAGTTGTAATGGCCGAATGCGGCGTATGACAGAAAATACATACCTGGGTTTCGGTAGTTGATTTTATCGGGCTGTTGGAATAAATCGAAAGGTTATGCGGGTTATTGGGGTTTGTTACGTTGCCCACCCCCCAAAGCACGGCCTCTGCGTAGCGGTCCCCCGGATAGAACAGGCTTGTGGCGGCCAGGATGAACGAGGCTACAAGAAACACCATTATCAGAAATGAGCTGCCGGCCAGTACAGGCTGTGAGGAAGTTTCTTTCCCCTTTTTCATCCGCATCTTCGGTGTTTCACGCATATTGCTACCGTGTGTTATTTTAACAGAGCGTACTTCTATTCTCAAGCGCTTTCCAAAAAACTCAGGCGGGAAATGGTTCCTCCTCATTTGTTAGAATAGGCTTTAATGCTCTAAAAATGTGAAGGAGGAATCTTAATGAAGCGCTTTAGCATACTGATGGTTTTGCTCTTTACGGGCGCAATTTCCGCACCCCTTTTCGCTCCGCTGCCGGCGCTTGCCGGGCAGCAAAAGGCTGGTCACACCACCGTCCAGCCGCTGAAACTTGCCGTGTTCGACCTTTCAGAGGTAATGAAAGACTCCAAGGTGGTCAAGGGCTATTCGGCGAAGATCGAAGCTAGCGCGGCAAAAAAGAAAAAAGCGCTCGAAGATAAAGAGGCCGACATAAAGAGGATGCAGGCCATGCTCAAAAGCACCACCCTCAGCCCCTCCCAGAGGAGCGCCCTGGAGGACAAAATAGACAAGGCAAAGAAAAATGTGGAACGCACAGGCGAAGACTTCCAGGCGGACATAGAAAACATGCAGCGCGACACCACAGAGCGCGTGCTGAAGGAAGTCTCCAACGTGATAAAGCAGATAGTTGCCAAGGACAACTATTCGATGATATTTGAATCCAGGAGCGTTGCTTTTGCCCAGGATTCCCTGGACATCACAAAAGAGATCGTCGCCATGTACGATAAAGAATACTCGAAGTAATAAGCTTGCGCCCGGTCCTTACGGACCTGTTTCAAAATTGAATTTCAAGGCCCGCTGCCAAGGCGGGCCTTTCTATTTCAGGTATTCCTCAAAGAGCCACGTGGAGAGATAGCGCTCCCCGGTGTCCGGCAGTATTACAATTATCATCTTGCCCCTGTTGTCAGGCTTTTTGGCCACCTCCAGGGCCGCCCATACCGCCGCCCCGGAAGATATGCCGGCCAGCACGCCTTCTTCCCTGGCCAGCCTCCTGGCCGTATTGCCGGCATCTTCGTTGCCAACCTGGATTATCTCGTCAATGAAGCCCTGATGCAGAACGTCCGGGATAAACCCTGCTCCTATTCCCTGTATCTTGTGCGGTCCGGGCTGGCCTCCTGAGAGCACCGGTGAATCCTTCGGCTCCACCGCAATTGCGCGGAACCCCGGTTTCTTCTGCTTGATGGCGCTTGAAATGCCTGTTATAGTGCCGCCAGTGCCAACCCCGGCCACCAGGATGTCCGCCTTGCCGTCCGTATCCTGCCATATCTCCTGGGCCGTTGTCCTCCTGTGCACCTCCGGGTTGGCCGGATTTTTGAACTGCTGGGGCATGAAGCTGCCGGGGTTTTCGCGCTGTATCTCTTCCGCCCGCTCCACCGCGCCTTTCATCCCTTTTGCTCCGGGCGTAAGCACAACCTCCGCCCCGAATATCCGAAGCAGCGCCCTGCGCTCCACGCTCATGGTGTCCGGCATGGTGAGGATTAGCCTGTAGCCCCTGGCCGCGCAGGCAAAGGCCAGAGCGATTCCGGTGTTGCCGCTGGTGGGCTCCACGATAAGAGAGCCTTTTTTAATCAGCCCTTCCCTGCCGGCTGCGTCCAGCATGGCAACCCCTATCCTGTCTTTCACGCTGGAAAGCGGGTTGCAGGATTCCAGCTTGCCTATTACGTCCGCCCCCAGCCCGGCCGAAATACGTGAAAGCCTTACCAGCGGGGTATTGCCCACCGCCGCCGTAATATCTTCGTGTATCCTCATTACCGCCCTCCTTTTCATGCTCTCATCCGGTTTTTGTTTTATGGACAAAAATCATTACAACCACCGCGGCAAGCGCCAAAGCGGCCAGCAGCATTGCGAGGTATATTTTATAAGGCCTGTAGGCAAATACAAGCATATGCCTGCCAGGTGGCACAACCACCCCGCGCAGAAGGCCGTCCGCCCTGTATATGGCGGTGCGGGAACCATCTATATACGCCTTCCAGCCGGGATAGTACTGGTCTGCAAGCACAACAAACCCCCTGCCAGGAAAATCCGTGCCGATACGGGTTTTAAGCGGCGAAGAAAATAATATATTTACCTGCCCGGCGGCAAACGATGCGCTACCGATTGAGGCAAGGTCGTCCATATAAATCCCTGCCTCACGGCGGGGGTCCACACGCCCGGCGTATACAGCCTGTTTGAAATCCTCTATCGAATCTACCGGCACCAGCCCTGTTACGGCATAGGCCCTGGGCATAACATTTAAATTTTCATAGGCGGCCAGGCCGCCATCCACGTATATCTTTTTATAGGCCGGGTTTGCAATGGCCAGACTATCGGGGGCCACAATGTATTTTGTGTTCAGCAGGCCCAGAACAAGGTTGTTTTGCAGCAGTTGGGGCCATTCAAACGAAAACCCCTGTATCCCCATGTTCAAAAGCCGGGCGTACTGGTAAGTAAACAACGGGTCGTATCCGTTTATGGCCATAACGCCCCGCGACATCCCAAGCATGAAATACCTTGGCTTTGCGGTAAGGAAAGCGGCCCTGCCCTCATTATGCGCCCGTATCACCCGGTACAGCCCGGCATTGGCGGCATCCACATCTTCAGCCCGCGGAAATTTATAACCCATCCTGTATGAAACGGCCTCAACAAAAATAACCAGAAACAAGGCGTATCTTGCGGCGGGATATTTTCTCATTAACAGGAAAATCAGTACATAGACGCAGATAAACACAACCGGCATGGAGGCCAGTATATTTTTTGCGCTAACATTACCGCCTAAAAGATAATAAGCCAGGCCGCACAGGCACCCCGCGGCGGCGATAAAGCTTATGTACTTAACCGTAAGCTTTTCCCGTCTCCCGGCAAAAATGGCCTTCATGCCGAAAGCCGACAGAATGGACAAAGCAAATGAAACCTCAAACCAGTGCTTTGCGGCCCCTCTGAAGGAGCCGTATAAAGGCAACCGGAACAGCATCCTGTTCAGCGGGGCAAGGTAGGCCCCAAAGGAGAGCAGTATCCCAAAAACCGCCACCGCCGCCCAGAACACTGGCAGTTTTGAATCACGGTTTCCAGCAACGCCCCACGCCGCCAGAAAAAGCGTGGGCAGGCCTACAAACACCTCTATCCATTGATGATAAAGCGCCGGAAACAGCACAGATGGCAGGTCCCGGGGCGCAAATGAGCCCATCGAGAAGAGCTCATAATCAGCAGAGCCCCTTGCACCCATCCTGGAAAGCTGCCATGAAGCAAATGTCTGCGGCAGGGTTATTACTGCGGCAATGGCAAGGGCCAGCGCCATGTAACCCGCAAACCTCAACCGCCGGCCCTGCCCAAGGCTGGTGGATCTGAAGGCAGCGTAAAAGACAACGACCAGAAGCGAATAGAAAAATATCTGCGGGTGGCCTGCAAAAACCTGCATGGAAACGGCCAGCGCCAGAAACGCTGCCCGCCCTGGCCGAATGTCCTCCAGCAGCCCTTCGCAAAGATAAAGCACAGCCGGCAGCCACGCCCCGCACAGGATTACCGGCTCATAATTAATATGCGCCGGCAGATAGCCAAGGAAGCAAAATACCAGTCCAGCCCAAACGGCCGGCGCCTTGCCAAGGCCGATCCTCTTTGTGTAAAGAAAGGTGAAAAACCCGGCCAGGGCAAAATGGAGCATGATATTTATATTGAATGCCGCGGGCGCTCTGCACAGAAACGCCAGGATTACGGTTGGTGGATAGAGCACCCCCCCCTGGCTGGCGGCCATCAACGGGAAACCGGAGAACATGCCGGGGTTCCAGAAGGGGAATATGCCGTGCCGGTACTGTTGGGCAACCAGTTTAAAGATGGGATAATGCTCATCCAGGCCGTCCTCTACAACAAGCAAAACACCCTTAAAGATAACGTCCCAAAAATAAATGGATGAGGCCAGAAGAAAAAAAAGAAAGTATTTGAGATTGTCTTTTACAGCTTTCAAGTCTGAAGCTCCCCCGGTTAATTGCTTTAAAATATCAGGCTCAATTATAATCCAACTTTAAAACCTATGGTAAGCGAAGGCCGCCAGAAATCCTGCTCCGTGCTCCACAAACCCGTATTCTGGCTGGGTGTAATAATCCTAACCGCCGCCGCGGCGCGCGTTTACCATATTACATATCCCCCTTTTGACACATGGGCGTTCAGGCAGACCGCAACCGCAGGGCTCATAAGGGATTATTACAGGCACGGAATAAACATTTTTTACCCAACTCTTATCACCCTGGGCAAACCGGGCTATATGGTGCAGGAGTTTCCGTTATACCAGGCGCTTTCCGCCCTGCTCTATAAGATATTCATTCCCAGCCTGATAACGGCCAGGATTTTTACAATTATCACGGGCCTGCTTTCCGCCTGGTTTGTTTACCGCATCTCCATCAGGTTCCTGGACAAGAGGTCCTCGCTTCTGGCCTCCTTCTTTTTTGCGTTTATGCCACTGGATATCTTTTTCCAAAGGGTGCCTATGCAGGACCCGCTTACGGTTCTTCTTTCGCTTATGATGCTGGACTTCTTTATCGAAGGCATAGAAGGTAAAAAATTTTATTTCATTCCTGGCGCACTGGCGGCAAGCCTGGGGCTGATGATGAAAAGCCCTTTTATCGGCCCGCTCTTTCTTCCGGTCTTATACCTGGCCTGGAAAAAGCGCGGCAGGCCAGGCGCGGCCCAGTCGTACGCTGGATTACTGTTGGCTTTTGTCATTCCGGCCGCCGCCATGGTCCTCTGGCAGCGCCATGCCAATTTTGTAAACGACATTTACTGCCGCAAGGACGGCTACCCTTTCAAGGACATATACCCAACCCTGGTTGTAAAGCTCCATCCGTTTAATACGTGGTATTTCGGGACGGTTGGCCAAAGGCTTGAAATGGCCAATTACCTGCTTTTGCTGAGGCGGGCCGCCATGTACGTGCTGACCCCCATCGGGGCGGCGTTTTTTGCAGCCGGTGCCGTCCGGCTTGCCCTGGAAAAGAGGGGCGCTTTTCTTTTCATCTGGCTTTTTTCCCTGTGCGCAATGGTAATGATGATATTCAATTTGTATGTAGTGCATAATTATTATCTTCTGCCATTTTGCCCTGTGCTGGCTGTCTTCTGTGGTGCGGGGGCTGGCCTTTTGCTTGATTACATGGATAAGCACGGGAGGGCCGTCTCAGCCGTTTCCGCGCTTGTTATTGCGGCGGCATTTCTTTTGTCCGGCACCTCCATAGCGAAGGGTTTTTACAACGGAAACGGCCTTATCGGAATTGGAGAGTTCATAGGCCAGCACACGCAGCGCGGGGCCCTTGTTGCAGTAGCGTCTCCGGATACAAACCTGTACAGTCCGGTACAGTTGTACTTTGCGGACCGGCACGGATTTGCCGTCCCTTTAGACAGAATGAATGGCCAGATGATGGATTACCTGCGCAGCCAGGATGTCAGATACCTGGCCAAAATAGAACCGGCAGGTTACACTATTACAACCAGAATTTACGACATCTCCGGCAAGGAGCCTGTACTCGTGGCATCTTCCACCGGCCATGCGGGGCCGTAATTTTGGCGGGCCATATGCCCTGCCTGCTTTACATGGAAAGACCTGTTCCATTATAATTCTGTCTTGAAAAATGGAAAATGAAGTTACTCCGAAGAAGTTTTCCCGCTTGTTTTCAAAACCCGGCTTCTGGCTTTTACTTATAATTGCATCAGCCCTGCTCGTACGGCTGTATCATATTACCTACCCCATTAATGACATGCACGACTTCAGGCAAACGCAGACCGCGGGGCTGATAAGGGACTATTACAGGCACGGCATAAACCTCCTCTATCCAACTATAATAACCCTCGGCAAACCCGGCTATCTGGTGCTGGAATTCCCTATCTACCAGGCGATTTCCGCGGTGCTATACAAAATATTCACCCCGGATGTGATAGTGGCCAGGTTTTTTACAATACTTATAGGCCTTCTTTCCATTTATTTCGTGTACCGCATCTCCAGCAGGTTTCTTGATCAGAAATCTTCGCTGCTGGCTGCTTTCTTTTTTGCATTCATGCCGCTGGACATCTTTTTCCAGCGGGTGCCCATGCAGGACCCGCTTACAATCCTTGTCTCTCTTATCATGCTGGATTGTTTAATCGAGGGAATAAGGGGCAAAAAAATATACCTTGTTTTTGGCATGCTCGCGGCAAGTCTCGGCCTGGTGATGAAAAGCCCTTTTGCAGGCCCCCTCTTCCTGCCATCTGTCTATTTGATCTGGCGCGAACGGAAAAAATCCAAAGCGTCAGATTATATGGCGTATCTGGCAACCTTTATTGTTCCTTTAACGGTAATGGTGATTTGGCAGAGGCACGCCAATTTCGTAAACAACACCTATTGCAATAAAAGCGGTTATCCCTTCCGTGATCTGTATGCCAGTTTTGTGGTAAAGCTCCACCCATTCAACACAGTGTATTTTGGCACCATCGCAGAAAGATTGGCCCTGAAAAATTATCTTATAATCACCAGGAGGATCTTTTGGAAAGCGCTTACGCCTGCAGGGTTTTTCTTTTTTGTGGCCGGCGTCTTTTCCCTGGCTTTAAGAAAAAAAGCCGGTTTTCTGTTTGTATGGCTTTTTTCGCTGTGCATTATTGTGTGGACAGTCTTTAATATGTACATCGTGCACAATTATTGGCTTCTGCCCCTCTGCCCCGTCCTTTCGATCTTCTGCGGCGCCGGAGCCGGCTCTTTGCTTGATGGCCTGAAAAAATATGGCAAATGGATTACAACGGCATTTGTTGTTATTATCGCTGCCGCCGTTTTCTCCACCGGGTTTTCCACAGCGAAAAAATTGTTCAGGGGCACCAGCCTTATCGTGATTGGAGAGTTTATAGGGCAGCATACGGAAAAAGGGTCCCTGGTTGCCATAGCGTCTCCGGATGTGGACCTTTTCAACCCGGTGCTGATGTATTTCGCAGACAGGCACGGTTTTACAATCCCGTTAAATAGAATGAATAACGCAATGGTGGAATATATGCGGCTTCAGGGGGTTAAATACCTTGCCGAAATCGAACCCAGTGGTTTCGTTGTTACCACCAGGATATTTGATATTTCCGGAAATAAACCAGTGCCGGTGGCATATTCCGTGGGACAAATGCGCCCCAATTAAAAGGGAAGAAGCCTAATCCAGCTGCCTTCTGCCCTCCAAAGATTTCTTCATCGTAATCTCGTCCACAAACTCTATATCACCGCCAAGCGGCAGGCCGTAAGCTATCCTGGTCACGCTTACATTGAATGGGGAAAGCACTTCTCTTATATGCCTTGCAGTCAGCTCTCCCTTGGTATTGGGGTTGGTGGCCACGATTACCTCTTCCACGCCGTCTGAGGATACCCTGCGCACAAGCTCATCTATCCGCAGCATCCCGGCCGTAATGCCGTCCACCGGAGACAGCGCGCCCATCAGCACGTGATAGAGGCCGTTAAACCCGCCGGAGCGTTCTATGACCGCGATATTGCCCGGCTCCTCCACA
>JAJYLE010000213.1 GCA_021788025.1 Nitrospirota bacterium | reverse complement strand
GGCAAGTGGGAGGGCCATATAAAATCCAGCATGGTTGGCTCCAGCGTATGTGTGCCGGTGGACTCCGGAAAGCTTGCGCTTGGCACATGGCAGGCCATTTATTTCTGCGAGTTCGACGGCCCGCGGCACCGCCGGGCCATTATCAAATTCCTGCACGGCTGAATGAAACAAAAACACTATGATGTTTTAATAGTAGGCGCCGGGCCTGCCGGAATATTTGCCGCTATCGAGCTGGCTGAAAAAAACGGGCTTAGAGTGCTCATGGTGGAAAAAGGCGGGGACATCTCCCGCCGGGTGTGCCCGATGAAGACTAGGGACATCTCCTGCACGGCCTGCCCGGAATGCGGACTCCTTTCAGGCTGGGGCGGCGCAGGGGCCTTCAGCGATGGAAAACTCTCGCTCTCGCCCGATGTTGGCGGTTTTTTAAAGGAGTACCTTCAGCCCGGCGAACTAAAAAAGCTTATCCAATACGTGGACGGAATCTATATACGGTTTGGAGCGCCCAAAGAGATTTACGGCGAGAATGCCGAACGGATAGAAGGGCTTGCCAACCAGGCAATGAAAAACGGGCTTTACCTGGTCCATTCGCCAATCAGGCACATAGGCACGGACAAGGCAAAAGGCGTGCTCAGGAAGATGAAGGAGCACGTAAATGCCAGGGTGGACGTTGCCTTTGGGGCCGAGGCCGGAAGCGTGATTGTTGAAAAAGGGCGTGCTGCCGGCGTGCGCCTGAAATCAGGTGAGGCGATAGGGGCGGACTTCGTAATACTGGCGCCGGGCAGGGAGGGGTCCAAATGGCTGGAGCAGGAAGTAAAAAGGCTTGGCCTTTCAACCCTTCAAAACCCGGTGGACGTGGGTGTGCGCGTGGAATTGCCAGCCGCCATAATGGAGCCGCTTACAAGCATAACTTATGAGCCAAAGCTCATCTTCCATTCAAAGATGTTTGACGACCGGGTGCGTACTTTCTGCGTAAATCCATACGGAGAGGTGGTAAAAGAGTACCTGAAAGATGTCTGGACAGTAAATGGGCACAGCTATTCCGGGCGGAGAACACTGAACACCAACTTCGCCCTGCTGGTGAGCACTAAATTTACCGAGCCGTTCCATGAGCCTGTGCAGTACGGCAGGCATATCGCCATGCTGGCAAACTTTCTTGCCGGAGGGGTGATAGTGCAAAGGCTTGGCGACCTGCTTATGGGGCGCCGCTCCACGCCGGAGAGGATAAGCAGGGGCGTTGTGGTGCCCACTTTAAAGGACGCCACCCCCGGGGACCTTAGCTTTATCATCCCTTACCGCTATTTGAGCGATATCATCGAGATGATTGAGGCGCTGGACAAGCTGGCCCCCGGAGTGAACTCCAGGCATACGCTTTTGTACGGGGTGGAGGTAAAATTCTATTCGATGCGCCCGAAATTGACTGACAAGCTTGAAACCGAGATCGAAAACCTGTTTACCGTTGGTGACGGCGCCGGGGTAAGCAGGGGGCTTGTGCAGGCTTCCGGCTCCGGCGTTATCGCCGCGCGGGAGATACTGGCCAGGGCGGGGTAGTTTTTCCCTAAAGCCTTATTTCCCAGGCCTTTTGACCACCGGGGAAACACGCTCCCTCAGGTGCACGGATATAAACCTTTCCAGTTCGTTTTGGAGCGGGGCGGATGGTCTAATACGCGGCACCTTTTCCAAAGGCCAGCCGCCAAGGCTTGCATACAGGCCGGGCAGCGCAGGGGAAAGTTCCATATGTGGATTAGCCTGGTCATAAATACCCGCGCAAGCTGAAGAGCAGAAAACACCTCCGCTTCTGGGATAATACCGCAGCGATCCCTTGCCGCACCGCGTACAGCCGTTAAGCGAGGGGGCATAGCCTGCCAGTGCAAGCGCCCTTATCCTGAAAACAGCCATTGCAACGGCCTCAGGCAGAAGAGATCCGGCATTTTTTTTAAGAGGGGCCTCAAGTGCGGCAAGCGCCCAAAGAAGCAGCTCGAAAACCGGGGCGCAAGGTTCGCGTTCGGGGAAAAGCCTCAAGGCAAGCTCCGCAAATTCGCAGGCGTTTACAAAGGCCGCCGTGTTCTCGCGCAAATCCTGGAAAGGCCTGATGATGTCGGATTGCGTTAGCCTTGGAAGCGCCGCGTCCTCCTTGCCCATCATGGAAATTGCGGCATGGGTGAAAGGCTCCAGGCTGCCCCCAAACCGGCTCTTTATCTTCCTTGGGCTTTTGGCCAGCACGGACCGGATGCCGTAATCTTTTGTGAGGTATTCCAGAATGAGGTCCGCCTCCCCGAAGGGGCGGCTTCGTAAAACAATGCCTTCCGTGCGCCGAAGCATTTTTGCGGCAGTCTGCCCTACATTATGTTGCCGAAGTCCTCGGGCTTCAGGTTTTTCAGCCATTCCTCAAGTTCGTCCGCGTTCCTCAGCCCCAGGATGCTGTCGTCCACAAAGACGGGCGCGTTAGCGCGAAGGGCGACGGCAACAGCATCGGAGGGCCTGGAATCAACAGGGGTCTCCCTTTTGCCGTCGTTTAAGTAAATAAGGGCGTAATACGTGTTTTCAAGCAGGTCCGTAATAACTATCCTTGTGACCTTCACCTTCAGGTTTTCTATCAGGTTTCTGATCAGGTCGTGCGTGAGCGGGCGCGGGGTCATCACCTTGCCAAGGGCCAGCGCGATGGAATCCGCCTCCGGTTTGCCTATCCATATAGGCAGTGTGGCCGCGCCGTCCACCTCCCGCAAAAGCAGGATGTACATATTGCTTCTGGGGTCGAACAGGAGCCCCTCAACCTTCATTTCCTTCAGGGCCATGTTTTTTGCCTTCCTTCAGATGCCTAATTCACGAATGGCCTTAAGATCGGAACGCCAATCTTTTTTCAATTTCACCCGCAGGTCCAGATGGACCCTGGAATCGAGCAGTTTTTCTATTTCCGCCCGCGCCGAGGTGCCGAGAGACGTCAAACGCTGGCCGCCCTTTCCTATTATAATACCTTTTTGGCTGTCCCGCTCCACCCAGATATCGGCGCCTATGCGTACGCGCCCCCTGGGATTGTCCAATCCCTTTTCCTCATGAACGGCTGGGGATTCCTCCCAGACAACC
>JAJYLE010000053.1 GCA_021788025.1 Nitrospirota bacterium | reverse complement strand
CTTCTGACATGTCCGGGTACGGGGCCTTCGAGATAATAGGCGCAATGAAAACCGGCGACAGGGGACTGGTGCTTAAGATGGCGCGGTCGCTTAAAGGGACGCAGGATATGATACTGCTGATGGGGGCGCTGAACAGGGATTACGCCGGGCGGAAGCTTGCCCCCGAAGCAAAGAGAAAGGTTATGGAGATCCTCCGGGAGGCCGATATACGCGTGAGGGCTACTCCGGCCTATCCGGTTGAAGAGGTGCTTTTAAGGCTGATGCGCCAGGCCAATTAAGACTGCGCGATTCGTGAATCGTTTGCCTAGAAACTGACCACGAGCACGGAATACGGTTTTTAAGCTTTAACCGCTTTATTGGCGGCCTTGGCCAGCCTGGATATCTTCCTTGAGGCCGTATTCTTATGTAATATTCCCTTGGAAGCGGCCTTGGCGTATGCCTTGGTTGCCTCTTTCAGGGTTTCGGCTATTTCGCCGGCGTCCTTCTTTTCAGCGGCCGCAACCGCTTTCTTTGAGACGGTCTTCAAGGCGCTTTTCACAGCCACGTTCTTGTCGTGCCTTTTAACGGCCTGTCTGGCGCGCTTTATGGCCGAGGGGTTTTTCTTCTTTTTAGGTGCTGCTGGCAATTTATCTCTTCTCCTTTCGGGTTTTTAAAGATAGCCTATAAATTATCATATAAACCCCCTGCAAAGCAAGCATTTTCAGGGTGTTTTGCCGCAGCGTTGTGGCCGTGCAGCAGCCACATATAAAGTCAGGAGCCGGGAGTGGCCGGGTTTCCCCCGGTAATTGAATCGATCATGTCTTTAAGTTTTTCCATTTCCATGGATTTGTCCATGAATGCGGCGCGCTCCAGGCCGGGGTGTTTCCGGATTTCCGACTCCGGGTAGCCGGACATGATTATAACCGGTATATCGAAACGGGCCAGTATCTCCTTTGCGGCCCATGGGCCCCTCAGTTCTCCCCTTAATTTGGCATCTATAAGCACGATGTCTGGACGCGCGCTTTCAGCCAGGCTGACCGCTTCGTCCGCGAATGACGCATGCCCGCATATCTGGAACCCCCAAAGGCCGAGGTTCTCCTTAAGAAGCAGGGCAGACATGTAATCGTCCTCAACTACAAGTATTTTTTTGCCGGGCGCCATAAGATCAGGCCTGGCCCGTGTGTTTTGTGTTATTCAGGAGTTTTTCAACCGTTTCCTTGAGTATCTCTTCGTTTACCGGCTTGTTGAGGAATTCAACGCCGTCCGGGATGCCAACTTCCTCCTTCACCCCTTCGCGCAGGTAGCCGGACAGGAATATTATCGGCACGAACTTTTTTGCGCGTATCCGCCTGGCTGTCTCTATGCCGTCTAGTTCGCCCTTGATGCGAACATCCATTGTAATGAGGTCCGGTCCGCATTCTTCATCCAGCCTGATTGCGCGGGCCCCGGAGTAAGCTGAACCGCAGACCTCATAACCCCATTTATCAAACAGGTCCGAAAGGCCCAGGGCGCCGAGCGCCTCGTCTTCCACTATCAATATTTTATTTTTCAATGTTTATTCTTTCTCAAATGTGATTATGAATTCCGTTCCCCGCCCGGGGGCGCTGCGAATATCCACTTCGCCCATAAGCTGCATGGCCAGATTATAAACTATCTTCAATCCCAGGGAACTGGCCTTCCTCAGGTCCGTGCCTTCCGGCAGGCCTATGCCGTTGTCGGCCACCCTAAGCTCAATCTGCGCATTGCCAACAGGGCGCAGCCCCACACTTATTTTGCCTGCTGTATTGTCCGTGAGCGCGGCCGGAAAGGCGTATTTCATGGAATTCGAGATAAGCTCGTTTATTATAAGCCCGCAGGGGATGGCCGCGTCTATCGAGACCACGGCGTTTTCAACCGCCAGATCGATAGCGATGTTTCTGCTGCCTTTAAGGAAACTGCCCGTGAGCGCCTTTACAAGGTCGGTAATGTAATCTTTGAGATCCAGCATGGAGAGGTCGCCGCTTTTGTAGAGCTTCTCATGCACAAGGGCCATGGCCTGTATCCTGCTTTGCAGTTCATGCGTCTTTGCGGCCGCCCCTTTGTCATTTATGGAGCGTGCCTGAAGGCCAATGAGGTTCGTGATGACGTGCATGTTGTTTTTAGTGCGATGGTAGACCTCCTTTAAAAGCATCTCCTTTTCAGCGAGAGCGGTCTTGAGCTTTTGGTTGGATTCTTTAAGCGCGTCTTCCGCCTGCTTTCGCGCAATAGCGGTTGCAACCTGGTCTGTAACCGTGCTCATCAGGCCGATCTCTTCCTGGGTGAAAAACGCCCGGTCGCGGGCGCCGAACGAAAGCGTGCCGATCGTTTTCCCGTGATAGACCAGAGGGTGGCAAGCATAGGCCTGTATGCCCATAGAGCGGAGCATCTCAGTCCTTTTATCTGGATTATTAGGGATGTCCTCCGCAATTATCCTGCATCCGTCCCTGGCCACGCATCCGCAAACCGTAATCCCGAAATCCAGGCACTCGATCTCCTTTGCTGCCGCTTCCGCAATCCCGTAATAGGCATTCAAGCGAATCCGCTGGCTGCCGTCTTCGATCAGATAATTAAAAAAGGCATGGCAGTTCAGATACCCCATCACTTTCCCGGCCAGACCCTGGATGATTTTCTCAGGCATTTCAACAGACAAAAGCATCCTTGCAGTCTCGGCGAGAAGCCCCAGCTTTTCTTTTTCCCTTTTTATGGCGTCTTCGGCCCGCTTACGTTCTGTAATGTTATGCGCTATCTTTGAGACGCCTAATACCTTTCCGTTTTTATCCTTGATGGGAGAGAAGGTCAGTGAAACGGGTATGGTAGACCCATCCTTGCGCAGGCGCAAGGACTCAAAATGATCTATATGCTCTCCCGTTGAAATGCGCCTGATGATTTCATGTACTTCATCGGCATGCCCCGGCGGTATGAGAAAAGAAATGTCCCTTCCCACAGCTTCCCATGCGCTGTAGCCAAAAAGCTTCGCGGCCCCCGCATTCCAGCTTTGGATGGTCCCATTCAGGTCCTTGCTGATAATTGCGTCGTCAGCGCTCTCCACTAGTGCGGCCAGGCGGCCACTCAGGGCTTCAGCCTGCTTGCGTTCAGTTATGTTCCGGAAGACCAGCACCACGCCGATTATCCTGCCGTCATGGTCTCTTATCGGCGCGCCGCTATCATCTATCGGGATTTCGGTGCCGTCCTTCCTTATCAATATAGTATGATTTGCAAGGCCCACCACCATGCTTTTTTCAAGCACTTTTTTGACGGGGCTTTCAACCACAGCCCTGGTATACTCATTGATGATATTGAACACACCGGTTACGGGTTTTGCCTCTGCCATGCCCAGGCTCCAGCCGGTAAGCTCTTCAGCCACTGCGTTCATGAAAGTTATCCTGCCCTCAGTGTCGGTAGCTATTACCGCGTCCCCGATGCTTTCCAGGGTGGTTGCCCAGCGCTGCTCTTTTGCAATCAGATGGGCTTCAGCCAGCTTGCGGGCCGTAATATCCTCCATGTAAACAAGGCACAGGGTTTCATCAGGAAAGTGGATAAGAGAGGTGGATACCAAAAATATAAGCTCTTCAGGCTTTTCCGTGTGGCCAAACCAGCCTCTGGTTTCAACCTGGCGCTGATTAATGCCTGTCCTGAAGGTTTCAAGTATTGTGTTGCGGACAATGCAGCCGCCGCAAACGGGGCCAAAGCCGCATCCGCCTGATGCGTCCTTTGAGTGGATACACTTGAAAGCATCCCCGTGCCTGTGGCCTGTTGTTTCCTGCCGGGTGCGTTTTGCGAGCGCCGATGCCGTTGCGTTAGCCTTCCGGATATTTGTTTCGTTGTCTACCAGCAATACGGCCATGGGCACATTTTCGAGCATGGCCTCAAGCTCCAGGCGCGTGTTTTTGCGGGGTTTTCTGCTTGCTCCACTCATTGTGCCATACCCAGGCGAACTTATCTTTTTTTACTATACCAAAACGAACCCAAAAGTGCTTGTTCCTTAAGATGATTCCTTTGATAGAATTTTGTTATGCCGGGGCAAATCAATATCGGGTGCAGCGGGTTCTCGTATAAACATTGGAGAGGTGTTTTCTATCCCGAAGGGCTGCCTTCGTCCAAATGGCTGACTTACTATACTGAAAAATTCCGCGCGGTTGAATTGAATGTAACGTTCTACCGGCTGCCCAGGGAAAGCACGTTTGAAAAATGGTACAGGGAAACACCTTCCGGTTTCCGCATATCGGTAAAAGGAAGCAGGTATATCACCCACATAAAAAGGCTGAAAGACCCCAAAGATCCGCTAAAGAAGTTCTTCGGTATTATAAAGCCCCTGAAAGAGAAGATGGCCGTTGTGCTTTGGCAGTTACCCCCAAGTTTCAAGGCGGACCCGGCAAGGCTTGAAAACTTTCTCAATGCGCTGAAACCATACAGGGCGAAAAACGCTTTCGAGTTCCGGCAAGAGTCCTGGGTGAAAAGCGGCGAGGTAAAAGAGATGCTTGCCGCAAATGGGGCTTGCCTGTGCATGGCGGACTGGCCGCCGTTCATAAGCCACCTGCCGCAGAATGCGGACTTTGTATATATAAGAAGGCACGGGCACGGGACGTATGGAGCGGACTATTCCTTACTGGAGCTTAAGGAAGACGCAATAAAAATACAGGGCTACGCCAGAAAGGGCAAGGAGGTGTTCATCTATTTCAACAACGATATAGAAGGGTTCGCTCCCAAAAACGCACTGGAGCTTATGGGCATGATGGGCGCGTCCTCGCCGTATCCCGCCCTCAAGGAGGAGGGGGTTGCCGTTTAAGGGGAGCAATCATGAAGAACGCCGAGATAGCGAAGATATTCTATGACATGGCTGACATCCTGGAGATTAATGATGAAAATCCGTTCAGGGTGCGCGCTTACAGGCGTGCCGCTTTAAATATCGAAGGGCATCCAAAAGACGCGGCCCTGCTTCCGGTTGAGGAGCTCAGAAAAATCCCCGGCATCGGTGCGGACCTGGCCGGCAAGATAAGGGAGATAACTGAAACCGGCACGTGCGCCGATTATGAAAAACTGAAAAAGAAGTACCCTGCGGGGTTGACGGAAATCCTTGCCATTCCGGGTTTGGGCCCCAAAACGGCAAAGTTTCTTAACGACAAATTCAAGGTAAAGGGCATAGACCACCTGGAAATGCTTGCACGGGAGCACAAGTTGAAAGGGCCCGGCATAAAGGAAAAGACGGAAATGAATATCATCAAGGGGATAGAGATGCTGCGGGGCAGGCAGACGGAGCGGCATCCCATAGGCAAAGTGCTCCCGTCCGCCAGGGAGTTAATGGAATACCTTGGCAAATCTTCCGCAGTGCGGAAAATCTCCATAGCCGGGAGCCTGCGGCGGTGGAAGGAGACCGTCAGGGACATAGACATCCTGGCCGCCTCGGCCCGGCCTGATGAGCTGATGGACTACTTCGTTAAACTACCGCAGGTGTCACGCGTGCTGGCCAAAGGGCCTACAAAAAGCTCGGTTGTTATCGGATACGGCGGCAATGGCATCCAGGCGGACTTGCGGGTGGTGGAGGAAGACGCCTACGGCGCGGCGCTGTGCTACTTTACCGGCAGCAAGGAGCATAACATCAGGCTTCGCGAGATGGCCGTGAAGCGCGGGCTTAAGGTAAACGAATACGGGATATTTGACTCAAAAGGGAAAAAGATTGGCGGCCAGCGCGAGGAGGACGTATACCAGGCTGTGGGGCTTCCATACATTCCCCCGGAATTGAGGGAGGACTCTGGCGAGATAGAGGCGGCACTTAAAGGACAACTGCCCAGTCTGATCCAGTTGTCCGATATAAAAGGGGACCTTCACGCCCACAGCAAGCAGTCCGACGGCAGCTATCCGCTTGAAAAATTGATAGAGGCCGCCAGAGCGCGCGGCTATAACTATATGGCGCTTACCGACCATTCCAAAAGCCTTGGGATAGCGCGCGGGCTGGACGAACAGAAAATACTTGAACAGATAAAAATGATTGATGCGCTCAATAAAAAACTGCGGGGCTTCCGTGTGCTGAAAGGCGTGGAACTGGACATACGCGGAGATGGCGCTCTGGACCTGCCGGATGCGATACTTGCAAGGCTGGAGATAGTCAACGCATCGATACACAGCGGGTTTAGGCAGGACGCGGCAAGGATAACGGGGCGGATTGTGAGGGCGATGGAAAACCCGTATGTAAACGTGATATCGCATCCCACGGGCAGGCTTATAGGGGAGCGGGAGGCATACGGGCTGGATTTTGAACGCGTGCTTAAGGCCGCAAAAGAGACCGGGACGGCGCTGGAGATAAACTGCTATCCGGCCAGACTGGACCTTAACGACCAGATGGCCAGGCGCGCGCGGGACATGGGCATTCCGCTTGTGATAAGCACGGATACCCACGTGCTTACGCATTTCGAGTTCATGGAGTACGGCGTGGAAGTGGCCCGCCGGGCATGGTGCGGGCCAGGCGATGTGCTGAATACCCTGGATTTAAAAAATCTGCTTGCCGCGCTTGCGGCAAAGAGGAAGAAATTGGCCGCCGTATAAAAATATTCCGAAAAAAATTTCCCCTCCTGTTGCCCACTGCCTCTGCTATAATTCCGGAATAAAAAGTGTGGAGGGGCAATATGGGGTTAGAGCACCATAAAAAACCGCTGCTGAGCAGGAAGCAATTTTTTAAAAGGCAGCTCATGTATACCGGTTTTTCGCTCATTATTCTGGGGGGCTCCATAGGCATCGGCGTTGCCGGATACCACTACACGGGGAATCTCCCCTGGCTGGACTCATTCCTCAATGCCTCTATGATACTTACCGGCATGGGGCCGGTGGATAAAATGAATACCACTGCGGGAAAGCTGTTTGCCTCTTTTTACGCCCTGTTTAGCGGGATATCTTTCCTGTCTTTTATAGCGGTGCTTGCCACCCCTGTTTACCACAGGTTCCTTCACAAGCTGCATCTGGACATCGGGGAGAATTGCGAAGACAATTAGGGGGGGGCAATTGCCCCCCCCTAATTAGTCTCTATTCTATTTTTACAAACATCTTGTAATCGGCAGTTCCTTCTTTTCCAGCTCCGGCTCGAATTTCTGCGGCTGACGCCCAAAGCATATCCCCAGGGTTTCGTAGAGGGCTATCTCGTTTAAGTCCACGGTCCTCTGTTTAATTACCTGGGCCGTATCGGTGTACTCTATCTTCCTGTCGTTTACGTCCACCACGGTTACGCCGGTCACGTTTCTGGCAAGAAGCATCACCGCCGCCGCGCCTGTGCGCAGCCCGAAGTTGATATCGTAGGCGTATGAGATGCCGCTTCTTACAAGATGGCCGGGCGTTACTTCACGAATCTCCGGGCTCTCGTACACGCCGGGGGTGAACATAAAGGATTTTTTCATGAAATCGGTAACATCAGGGTCATTCTTCATACGATCTTCCAGTTGCTTTCTAACATACTTGCCCGCGCCCGCCAGCTTCACATGGCCGAATGCGTCCACACCGGCGGACTTGTCTGATATGGCCTGGCCCTTTGCGTCATTTATCCCCTCGGCCACCACTATTGCGTACGTGCCTTTCTTTACATCGCTGTCCAGCACCCGCTTGAAGAAGACTTTTTTCATGTGGGCGTAAACGATATCGAAGTCCACGGGTATCTCCGGGATTATTATGCAGTCCGCCTCGCCCGCAAGCCCGCCGCGAAGCGCGGTGTGCCCTGCATATCTGCCAAATACTTCCAGCACCACCACGCGGTTATGACTTAGCCCGGTGGTCTTCAGGTCCCGCATGAACTGGGCAATCCTGTTTACGGCGGAGTCCCCGCCAACGCTGTAGGACTGGAGGTCCAGGTCCATAGTCTTTGGAACGTGCACGCACGGGATGCCCTGGGCAGACAGGTCCACTATAACGCTTCCGGTGTCGTCCCCGCCGCTGATAACGAGCCCGTCTATCCCGAATTTGGCAAGCCCCTGCTTTATCCGTTCATATCGTTTATCGTCGTTGATTTTTTTGATTTTCACCCTGGAGTGGCCGGCCTCGGAGCCTGCGTTGCCAGCCTCAATTTCAAGCAGCCTCCCGGGCGTGAGCCTGGTAAGACCCTGCATCTCCACAAGATTATAAAGCCCGGCGTAGCCATTGGGGATGATCACCGCCTCTATCCCCATCGAGTTTGCCATAAGGCCCACGCCCTTAATAACCGCGTTCAAGCCCCCGCAATCGCCCCCGCTTGTTATAACGCCAATTTTACGAATAGCCATTGAATGGATCCCTCCTGAGGATTGGTTTTTAATATCAGCCCTAATATTAATATGTAAGCGGGAAAAATTAAAGGGGCTGCCCTCATACAGCCATGCAAGGGTGGGGCGGGCAAAAAGTGAGCCGGGACACCCCGGTTTCCATTTTCTTTTCATACAATATTATCAGGCAATGGCAACGGTAGCTGGTGTAGGCCATAGTATCCGCAGGAACCCCTCCGAGGCAGGCAGGGAAGCAGCCCTTTTGGCCCTGGAGCGGGCCGGCGTGGACAAGGCGGATTTTTTGTTTGTGTTCGCCACGGTTGGCTACAACCAGCAGGCCCTGATCGATTCCATAAGGAAAGCGACATCGGAAACCCCTTTAAGCGGCTGTTCCGGCGAAGGGATAATAACGCAGGAAGCGGTTGTGGAGACCGGTTTCGGGGTTTCGGTTATGGCCATCAGCTCCAGCGATCTCCGGTTCCATAACGCAAGCGTCAGGGGCATAGGCCGGGATTGCGGTATTGCCGGGCAGCAACTGGCCCTGGACATAAGGCGGTTAGCGGCGCCGGACTGCATCGCGTGTTTTGTATTTGCCGACGGGCTCAGTTTCAACTTCGACCCCTTTGTTTCGGCTTTCGAGAAAAACCCTCCTGGCGGCAGATGGCTGCCCCTTTTTGGCGGGCTGGCCGCGGACAACTGGACGCTCCAGAAAACCTTTCAGTATCATAACGGCGACGTTTTTTCAGACGCCATCTCATGCGCGCTGATGTCTGGCAAAGGCGATGTGGCATGGGGGGTAAACCACGGCTGCATGCCTGTTGGAAGCGAACTTAAAGTGACGCGCTGCAAGGGTAACGTTATATACGAGGTAGACGGGACGCCTGCCCTCGATGTTCTAAGAGACTACCTTGATGAAGGATCGGAAAAAGACTGGAACAAGACCTCGCTGAACCTGTGCCTGGGCTTAAGGGCGCCCGAGGGGCTGAGGCAAGATTACAGCGAACACATTATCCGGTACATGATGAAGAAGGACGACCGGGAAGGTTCCGTCACCATACAGTCCGATGTCTGCGAGGGCGACAGCATCTGGATAATGCGCCGGGACAAGGAATTGATAACTGAAGGGCTGGGGGCAACGGCCGGCAGCATCAATGAAAAGACAAAGACCAAAAGGCCGGATTTCGTGCTGCAATTTGACTGCGTTGGCAGGGGAAGAGTGGTTTTCCGGGAGCAGGAGAAGATTGAAATGATCAGGGCGTTGCAGCGGAAAATCGGCCAGGACATACCATGGGCCGGGTTTTATACCTATGGAGAGATCGGGCCGGTAAAAAGTAAAAATGTCTTTCACAATTTCACGGCGGTTGTTTTGGCCGTATCCTGACAAGGCACATGATAGGCAAGGACAAGGGATTAGCTAAGGGAAGCGGCGAACTTGCCAGGCTTAGGCTGGAAAAAGAGGCCATGGCCCTGCAGGTGAAGCGTCTTGTGAAGGCCGAGGGCAAGCTTTACGAATACCAGGAAAAACTGGACACCCAGCTTGCAGAATATCAAAACCTCTATGAATTGAGCAGAAAACTGAACGCCTCACCGGACATCGAAAGCGTCTTTGAACTGGCAGTCCATTACGTTATCAATAATCTGGGATATGAGAGGGTGGTCATTTTCCGGCGGCAGGAAGACGGCGCCTATGCGGTATGCGCCCTGGACGGGTATTACGACCGGGACGAAAAAAAGAGCGTTGAAGCCATTGTGCTTGATCAGTACGACCATGTCTTTTCCACGCTTGAAAAAGACGAATATGTTATCGGCAACTCTTCCACGGAAAAGGCCTGCCTGGAGATCAGCCGCAGAATGCTGATGGACGAATACACGATCTGCCCTCTGGTGCCCGGACCGCGCCCATTCGCACTGCTGGCGATAGGCAATTGCTCCGCCAATGCCGAGTTCTACCGCAGGGTTAACGGCGATAAGGCGGCAATGCTCAGCGCAGGCAATCTGGTGGCCCTTCTGACGGCGTCACTGGAGAATCAAATTTACCGGGCCAGCATGGAAAAGGCCCTGGAGCAGGAAAAACTGGCCGAAGCGAAGTACCGGGGCATCTTTGAGAATGCGCTTGAGGGGATATTCCAGACCACAATCGGCGGACAGTTTCTCAGCGCCAATCCAGCGATGGCGGCAATACTGGGCTATAACGGCCCCGAGGATATGATTGCAAGCATGAACGGCATGGCACAGCAATTATATGTAAATCCCGCAGATCGCGAAAGGCTGCTTTCCCTTCTTGGCGAAAACGGCAAGTTCCTGGCCCAGGAGGTCCAGTTTCTTCGTAAAGATAACGGGCGGGTCTGGGTTTCCATCAGTGCGCACATGGCGCAAGGGGCTGCCGGCAATCCGCATATTATCGAAGGGCTGGCCACGGACATCACGGAGCGCAAAGCGGCAGAGGAAGGGCTGGAAAAGGCGCATGAGGAACTGGAGCAAAGGGTGAGAGAACGCACCGCCGAGCTTTCTGCCACCAATGCGCTGCTGCACCGGCAGCATAAAGAGGCCACCGCCCTCTACAGAGTGTCTGCCGTGTTAAGCCGGTCTTTGCACATGGATACGCTGCTTGGGGAAGTGCTTGAGGAGATTGCCGGGCTTGAAGCTTTTGAAACAAAAAAGGCCGGGATATTCATTATCGAGGACGGCAGGATGAAGCTGATCGCCCATTTGGGGCATTCGGAGCAGTTTTTAAATATGCACAATGGCATGATGGTTGGGGACTGTCTCTGCGGCATTGCCGCCCGGACAGGGGAAGTGATCATATCCGGCAATTCCAGCAATGACGCCGGGCATACGTTTAAATGTGGTGAGGTTGGCCCCCATGGGCACATCATTTTGCCTCTTAAGGCGAAAGACAGGGTCCTGGGGGTGTTGTATCTTTACACGCCCGCCGGCAAGGAAATAGACAAGAGCAAGCTGGACCTGCTGCAGTTGCTGGGAAACCAGCTTGGCATTGCAATAGAAAACGCGATGCTTTACGAAAAAACCAGGGCGCTTTCCCTCCACGACTCGCTGTCCGGGCTATGGAACCACAAGGAGATACTCCGGATACTTGAATCGGAACTGGTTCGGGCTGCGCGCGGGAAAAGCCGTGTGGGCGTGATAATGGCGGACCTGGACGATTTTAAACGGATAAACGATCTTTACGGCCATCGGGCAGGGGACGAAGTGATCCGTTTTGCCGCTGAAACGATGCTCTCGCAGGTGCGGCCGTACGATTCGGTGGGCCGTTACGGCGGAGAGGAGTTCCTCTTTGTGCTGCCGGGATGCAATGAAAAGTGCACCGCCGCAATAGCCGAGCGGCTATGCCGGCTGATGCGCACAAAAAGCGCTGACACATTGCAGAGGCAGGTGTCCGTTACCGTCAGCCTGGGAACGGCCGTCAGCGGAAGCGGCAGCAGCGTGAACTCCCTGGTCCATGCCGCGGACATGGCCCTGTACCGGGCAAAAAAGAACGGCAAAGACCGCGTGGAAGCCGCCCCTTATTTTCACGAAATAACGGAAAAGAATTAAATATCCACGAATCATTCCGGCTGGAATAGGGGAAAATTAACATTCTTATAGATTTCTGCCCCATTCTGCACTACTATCTGTTTTATGGTTGTCCTTATCGCGTCGGAAGGGGGCGCGGGCAGGATAGAAAACCTGCTTGCGGCGGAAGGATATAATACGCTGGCGTATGATCCGGAATGCGGCGTGCCGCTTATTGACCAGAGCCAGGCGTGGCTTATTGTGCTGCACTGCGGTTTTAATACCCACTTGGGGCTAAAGCGCCTGAGGCAGTTCAAATCAGCTTACCCCGATGTCCCTGTAATATTCCTGACGGAGTTTCATTCCGTGGACGTAGTGCTTGCGGCATTCAGGGCGGGGGCCAGGGACTACTTTTCCATGCCTCTGGATGAAGCGGGTTTCAAGGAGTCCGTGTGCGCGCTTATCAGGCGCCGCAAGGCGGAGGCCGCAGGAAATACCATGCCTTTTCCGGTGGCATCCGAAGCGTACCCTGTTTACGCGGGCATGGCCGGCGCCGTCACCAGCACAATCCCCACCGGTATTCCCAGCGCCATACGCCGGGCGGTAAACAGCCTGGAAGGCAACTTTGCCGGAGAAACATCACTTGAATCCCTGTCCGCGGAGGCCGGGGTAAGCAAATATCATTTCTGCCGCACATTCAAAAAATACACGGGGCTGTCCCCCATGCACTATCTTGCGCGCGTCAGGATAGAGCGGGCAAAAGAGCTGCTCCAAAGCACCCCGTTCAGCATTTCGGCGGTTGCTGCCGAGGTGGGGTTTAACGACTTGAGCAGCTTTATAAAGCACTTCAAGAGGGTGGCTGGCTGCACGCCACGGACTTTCAAGAGGAGTTCCAGTGCCGTTGCCGCCGGGAAGAAAAAGACCGGGGAGATATCGCAGAACCTGCGGCTTTTTTAACGCCCTTGCAGCCTGCTGGAAGCCGGATATGTTTTTGACAAAGCGGCAAATCCTATTGTAATATAACGGACGAAAACGGATAATAATAAAAGGTTTTTTTGGTTTTTTTTCATGGAGAGATGTCCGAGTGGCCGAAGGAGCACGACTGGAAATCGTGTATGGACTAATACTCCATCGAGGGTTCGACTCCCTCTCTCTCCGCCATTTAAGTAGTTTTTAGGAGCTCGGGCGGCGGCCCCGCGTAACGTGGATGTGTGAACCCCGTGAGGTCCGGAAGGAAGCAGCGGTAAGCATCTTTCCGCGTGTACCGCGGCAAGCCGCCGCCCGGGATTTACAATAAGCTTATGAGTTATCTCGTCCTTGCCCGCAAATGGCGTCCCCGGAATTTTGACGATCTGGTTGGTCAGGAAGCCATAGCCAGGATACTGAAGAATTCCATAGCGCAGGGCAGGATTGCGCACGCATACATATTTTCCGGCCCAAGAGGGGTTGGAAAGACATCTACCGCGCGCATCCTGGCCAGGGCTTTGAATTGCACTAGGAACGCGGAGCCGGGCGTGGCCGCCCATCCTTCAGCCGGGCCTTGCGGCGAATGCGAATCCTGCCGCGGTGTGCTTGCCGGCACCAGCATGGATGTTATCGAGATAGACGGGGCATCCAACAACAGCGTAAACGATATAAGGGAGCTCAGGGAGATGGTGAAGTACGCTCCGTCGGGCTCCAGGTACAAGGTGTATATTATTGATGAGTCCCACATGTTGTCGGAGTCTGCGTTCAATGCGCTTTTAAAAACCCTTGAAGAACCGCCCGCCCACGTCATATTTGTTATGGCGACAACCGAGCCCCGGAAGATACCGCTTACGGTGCTTTCCAGGTGCCAGCACCTGCCTTTCAAGCGCATAAGCGCAAGGATGATAAGGCAACGGCTGGAGGCCATCTGCGCTTCCGAGGATATAAAAATTTCTGGCGATTCACTTGGCATCATAGCGCGGGCCGCGGACGGCAGCATGAGGGATTCCCTGACATTCCTGGACCAGGTTGCCTCCGCTTCCACCGATATAGACGACGGGCTTGTAAAAGAGCTTCTGGGCATGACCGACAGGCAGCCGGTGATAGCGCTGTGCCGTGCGGCGCTCTCCGGGGACAGGGACGGCATCCTGGAGGGCACGGCATCCCTGGCCGAATCCGGCGCGGATTTCAGGCAGGTTTTGAAAGACCTGATAGGCATTACAAGGGACCTCCTTTGCGTGGCGGTGGCCTCCGCAGCGGGCAAAAACATCTCCGCGTCCGGGCAGGTGCTGGATCTTTCCGGCGAGGATGCGGCGGAGCTTGAAGACCTTCTGGCGGCATCCTCCGGCGAGGAGCACATCCTTGTGTTTCTTTCAGAACTGGTGAAGGCGGAGCCGGAGGCCAGGCTGTCGTCCAGCCCAAGGATAGCTTTCGAGATGGCGCTTTTGAAGGCCAGCTATTTCAGGGCGCTTGTCCCGGTAAAAGAAGCGCTAAAAAGGCTGGAGAACGCGGTCCCCGGCGAGGTTGCAGATATTTCCGTGCCGCCGCCTGCAGCGGCAAGGCGCAGAGGACCGGCGGCAGCCGCGCCGGAAACGGAATTGAAACCGGCGCCTGAGGCCAGTGAAAAAACGCCCCGCGAAGAAACCGGAACCGAAAAACCTGAAACGGAGCCGGCTGCCGCAATCCAGACGGCGCAGGACCCAGCACTGATTATAGAAACGCTTCGGCTAAGGGCCCCGAAGCCGATGATAGCATCCGCCCTTGGCTCGGCGGCGGGCAAAATGGAAGATGGTTTCCTGGTAATGGATTTAAACGGCTCCAATCCTCTTTTTGAGGACGCCATAAAGGAAAACAGCAACTGGCTGGAGCGTGAGGCGTCGGCCGTGTATGGAGCGCCGGTAAGGATAAGGTTGAATGTTCAACAGAAGAAGGCGGTGTCCAGGCGGGAGCTGTTTGAGCAGGCCGGGGAGGACCCATATATTAAGAAAGCGCTTGAACTTTTTGATGGTAAGATAGCGGAAGTAAAGCAAAAATTAATATAATAAATTTAGAAAGAGCGGGAGGTCAGTAAAAACATGTCTAAAAAAATGCTAGGCAACATGCTCAGGGAGGCCCAGCGGCTTCAGGCCGAGATGCAGCGCCTTCAGGAAGAGGCGAAGATGAAGACGGTTGACGCTTCATCGGGCGGCGGCATGGTTACAGTGAAGGCAAACGGGGCAGGAGAGATTGTCTCGATAAAGATAGAAAAAGACGTTGTGAACCCCGATGATGTAGGGATGCTGGAGGACCTTGTAATGGCTGCTGCAAACGAGGCCCTCAGGCGCGCCCGTGACATGGTAAACGAGGAGATGTCCAAACTAACCGGCGGGCTTAAGCTTCCGGGGCTTGGCGGCCTTGGGGACATGTTCGGGGCGTAAGCCGGGTTTTTTATGGCTAAAGCTGTAATAGACGAACTGGTTGAGCAGTTGTCCAAACTGCCCGGTATAGGGCGCAAGAGCGCCCAGAGGCTGGCTTTTTTCATTCTGAAAATGGAAGACGGGAACGCCCGTGCCCTGGCCACGGCAATAATGGAACTGAAGGAAAAGGCCAGGTTTTGCAGCACCTGCTTTAATATAGCCGACAGCGAGCTGTGCCCTGTGTGCAGGGATTCCCTGCGGGACAGGAAACGGATCTGCGTTGTGGAGG
>JAJYLE010000212.1 GCA_021788025.1 Nitrospirota bacterium | reverse complement strand
AGGGTTTAAACAGAGTGCGCGCGAAAGTCTGAAACTCAGGGGAAAACTGTTTGCCGAAGCGTAAACCTACTAAAATCCGCCGTTAGGATGGGTTTTAAAATAAGCAAGCCCTTCCGGATGCTTGGCCCACCAGGCATCAGTCATCAACTGGAAAATTTCTACGCGGCCGTTTTGGGAGTCCGCTACATAAATGCGGTCCTGGTCGTCCACGGCGATGCCCTCCGGTATCAGGAACCTGCCAGGCTTGTCTCCAGGATCGCCGAAGAACATGTAAGCGCGTCCCAACTCATCGAACACCTGAAAATTGCAGAACTGCGCATCAGTAACAAACACAAAACCGTCCTTTGAAATAGCCAGCGCCTTGGGCCTGTCGAACATGCCGGTCCGGTCTCCGTGTTTACCCCATGTGCGTATCTCTTTGCCCTCGGGGCTGAAGACCTTAATGCGCCAGTTCATGGAATCTACTTCGTACAGATTGCCTTTTGCGTCTGTGGCAAGGCCAAGCGGATAGAACACATTTCCTTTTTTAAGGCCGGGTTTTGCCAATACCTTTTCACGCTTTCCGTAGATGCTGTAAGCGTACAGGCGATTGTCCCTGGAGTCTGAGACATACAGGATTTTCCTCGTCTGATCAAAGGCAAGCCCGGCTGGCCTATTAAAATCGCCACCCTGGCCTATGGTGTATTTGTCTTGATGGGTTTTTAAGTCATACATATCTATTTTCTTTCCGTTAACGGCAGCTATCAACCCATCAGCGTTGTCAACGGCTATTGCCCCTGGCAAAGACCAGCCACCCATCGGGGTAAGCGACGACGTTTCACCGGTGTCAAGATTGAATTCGTCTATTCCAATGTTGCCGGTATCGCTGACATAAACGTTGTCATTGTCATCGACGGCGACTCCGTGGGGCTTCATGAATGACCACCCTCCGCCGGAAGCCCCCAGAAGCTTGCTGGCGGTATTTGCCTGCGCCACATCTTTTGATGAGTAAATTATTTTAAGAAGTTGAATTCGAGGCCTGTCCGGTGCTTTAGGCCAGAATATGCCGCTATAATCAGGCCGCCCTTGATTAAGCGCACATCCAAACGCGAAACCGAGAACTATAACAAGCAGAAGAAGGTTACGAAAACGCATGACTGTTTAATATATACTGAATGAAATTTCCATGTCAAGAGTGCTGATACGGCCGGCTGCCGCAATGGAGAGGGCCCGCCCCATCAAGTTGAAAGGCTTGCCTGTATGCCTTCTCGGCTTCCGCGCTGCGCCCCAGCCTGCAAAGCAATCCGGCCAGTTCACGGTAACTGCCCGCATCCGGCAATTGCTGAATGCTCATCCTTAATTCTGCTATGGCAGGTTCTGTCTTGCCCATCGCCAGATAGGCATTTGCAAGGTCGCGATGAATGAAAGGCGCTTCACTGGCATCCGAATTAAGGAACAGGGCGTCTTGAAACACCTTTGCCGCACCCTCATTGTCTCCCTTTAGCATCAGGGTGCCGCCCAGGTTCACGTAAATACCCAGGTAGTATGGTTTTTCCCGGATGGCTTGACGGTATTGGGCAATTGCCTCATCCAGCCTTCCTTCTTTTCTGAGGACATCGCCATAATTCAATTCTACCAATCCATTATCAGGCGATGTCAGATGCATTTCGGTCCACAATGTGGAGTTGTTTTTCCAGATTGGGGCCCTTTTAAAATCCGAAGCTGCGTAAAAAACAAGCAGTGGCGCTAAAACGATAGGCACCCCAAAAGAAACTGCTTTCCTGGGCAGAAGGACAGGTTTTACAATGTTGCCGCGCAGCAATTTCTCCAGCGCAATTCCCAATGCGATGGAAAAGCCAGCCACTGGCATGTAGAGGTATCTCTCGGCAAACAGGAAGTCCACCAGCCCGTGCAGGTCAAGAGCGGGCAGTAATGGTAGAGCGTAAAACAGGCCGGAAAATAAATACCCGTTCCAGATCCCGGCGGACCTGCTTTTTCTGGATGACATGGCCAGAAATAAAATAAAACCCATGGTAGTGAGGGCTGCAACAAGGAATTTCCAGTCAAGCGGAAGCATGGACGATACCGGGTGGTAATCATAGCCTGGATTTAAATTGACAGGGGAAAAGGTTTTAAAAAGGTAAAGCGCAAAGAATTTTGCCGCGCTCAGTATATCTGCAACTGAACCCAATTCCGGGTGGTAATCGACCCCGGTAAACCGGCCAAGAGCATTTATGCGCAACCAGGAATATGCAACCATCGCGCATAATGCCGGGATATATTTAATAATAGCCGAAGCTGCCGGCCTCCAGGCTTTCTGGCCGGCATGCGGGCTGGTAGCGCGCTGGCGCGCCAATTTCCCCAAAGAGATATCATAGGCAACAAAAACAAGCGGCATTGCAAAGGACGGCTCTTTGCTTAAAAAGGCGGAGAGCAGCAATGAAAGCTCAAGCACAAAATATCCTGCGTATCCGGACCGCCCCGTGCGTTTTATAAAAACCAGAAGGGCCAGGAATGAAAAGAACGCGGCCATCAGGTCCGGGAAAGCAGAAGACGATACCACAGCCTCCAGATGGACCGGATGCGCCGCAAAGATGAGCGCGGCCGCAATCGGGCCAACCCCGGCAGCGCTTCCGCCGTTTTCTGTACGGCTGCCGCAGGCACTGGAAAAACATAAGCCTGTTACTTCGCGTGCTAAAAAATAAACCAGAACAGAGTTCAGGGCATGCAGGGCAATGCTTGCCAGGTGCCATCCCAGCGGCCTCAGCCCGAATAAAGCGTACATAACCATGTAGGCCACCTGTTGAAGGGGCCTGTAATAACTTGAACCTATCTTTTCAAAACCCCAGGCATTATTGAAAAAAGCCCGGCTGGCAAGCGCAAGACTTTTAATCCATGGATTTTCGACAATCATTTCGGAGTCGTCGCCCGCAAATCCATTACCAAGGCATTTGAAATAAACCAGGAAGGTAAACAGAATAATTGTGGCCGGCACCCAGAACTTGCGGGGGAGCGTTTTCAGAACGGTGCCGGAACCGGGTTTTGCGCCATGTTTCATGATAATAAAAACCTATTTACATGTGCCGCCGGCGGTCAGCGGATCCAATTTAAGAGCCTTC
>JAJYLE010000052.1 GCA_021788025.1 Nitrospirota bacterium | reverse complement strand
TGCGTGCAGCCTGTTGATCGGATACGTGTACTGGAGCTCCACCTTGTCCAGCATGTCCTTTTGTTTGAAGTAATCGTAAAGCATGAAGGTTATCTCCAGCGGGGCAACCGGGCATTTGTGCGGCACGCCCACGGAAATAACTACCTTGCCGCCCTCGAAGTCTTTCAGAGCCTCGCGGAGCTTCTTTGCGGATTCAAGGGTATAGAAGAAATGCCCGCCCTCGGCCAGGCCGGGGATGGTCTCCGGCACAATCCTGGAGCCGGTGGCCACAACCAGGAAGTCGTAAGGGTACTCCTTCCCGCTCTGGGTATGAACAACGTTATGTTCCCTGTCTATCTTTGTAGCAGGGTCCACGAAGAGATTTATGTGGGAATCCAGAAGGTCCCGCTGTTTTCTTACGATTTCCTCGGAGCGCACCTTGTCGAACACTATATACAGAAAACCAGGCTGGTAAACGTGGTCGGGCGAATTGGTTATCATGTTAATGACAACCTGTCCGGTTGTAAGCTCGTGATGCAGGTTCCTTGCAAGAAGATTCGCGGTAATAGTGCCGCCGGCCCCGCCGCCAACGATGACAATTCTTTTAGCCATTCTGATTACCCACTTTCTTTTTGGTTTTTAATTAACAGCTTACTTTATCTTCTTGGCTACTATGCTCCAGTAGTCTCCCTTTTGCTCAACGCTAACCAGTTCCTGCCCAACCTTTTTA
This sequence comes from Nitrospirota bacterium, assembly GCA_021788025.1. GTDB lineage: Bacteria > Nitrospirota > Thermodesulfovibrionia > Thermodesulfovibrionales > JdFR-88 > JAKAKS01. Next base: position 14,907 of record JAJYLE010000052.1, on the reverse strand, counting down.
AGCCAGGCCGGTGCATCCACACTGGTGCCTTTCTCCGAGGACAGGATTTCGACAACCGTCCCCACGTCCTCAGATTTCATGGCCTTTATAAGCTCCATCAGAGGGCCAGGGCATGCAGCACCGCGAGCGTCCACGGTTTTGTCAATCTTCACGTCCGCCATTGCTATCTCCTTCCATGAATTTTTTCAGATAATTAGTGCCGATTCTACCATTAAAAAAACTTATTGTCAATACGAGAAAACAGCTAATTTGCTAAAAAAAACAAAGATTTTTTAATAATTGTAACTTTAGGATTTCCTTTGACTGAGGGAGGGGTAAAAGCCAAAAAATATCCAAAAAATAGTCAGTTGCCAGCATGTCTGGACCTTATCAAATCCAGCTTAAGTTCCCAGTCCCAGGCGGTTTTAATGATGTAATCGATATCGTCAAATTCCGGGGTCCATTTGAGGATGTCCCGTATCTTGCGGTTTCCGGCCACAAGGACCGGAGGGTCTCCAAACCTCCTCCGCGCTTCAACCACCTTGAATTCCACGCCGGTCACCCTGCGTGAAGCCGCAACCACCTCGCGCACTGAAAAGCCATGCCCGTAGCCGCAGTTGAAGACATCGCTTCTGCCACCCGAAACCAGATAATCGAGTGCCAGTATGTGGGCGTTGGCAAGGTCGTCCACATGGATATAATCCCGCACGCAGGTGCCATCCGGCGTAGGATAATCGGTGCCGAATATGTCCAGGCGGTCAAACTCCCCTTTGGCCGCCTTCACGGCCCTTGTGACCAGGTGGGTAGCCTCCTTTTGCGCCTCCCCTATCCTGCTTGACGGATCCGCGCCTGCCACGTTGAAATACCTCAGGGCAACGTACCTGAAGCCGGGGACAGCCAGCGACAGATCGCGCATTGCCCATTCGCTCATCAGCTTGGATGTTCCGTAGGGGTTAACGGGGCAAAGCTGCGAATCCTCATTTGCTATCCCTCCAGAAGGCACGCCGTAAACACCGGCAGTGGATGAAAACACCAGCAGGCCAACATTTTTCTCCCTCATCATCTTAAGGAGCCCGAATGTATTGGCTGTATTGTTCAGGTAATATTTGACCGGATCGCTGACGCTTTCGTGCACCACTATCGAGGCGGCAAAATGCATTACCGCCTGCGGGGCGAATTCGGCAAATGTCTTTTCAAGCAGGCCCTGATCGGCAAGGTCGCCCACAACAAGCCTGCCGGAAAGGACGGCCCACGGGTTGCCTGTGGACAGGTCGTCATACGCAAGCACGTCATGCCCCGCCCGGCCAAGTTCCTTTACCACGTGGCTTCCTATGTAACCAGCCCCCCCGGTAACCAGAACTCTCATTTTATTTTTCCATGCCGCTCATTAATTCCGTTCACGGTTTTAAAGTATAGCCGAATAACGCCCCAAAGTCTCCCCCCCGCCTGCGGAGGTGCTGGCGCCGGAGCACAGGCATTTGTCATGCGCGGCTTTTTGCCTTAAACTGCTTAAGAAAGGAGGCGGTAAATGGCCCCGCTTGTATATGAAAACGCGTCTTTCTCTCCCGAAGTGGACCTATTGGCAATGGCCAGGCATTTTTTCAGGCTGATGCTGCGGAATGTGGCCAGCAAAGGCTATATATTCACCGATCCCGAAACGGGCAGCGCATCAAAGCCGGGGTGCATCATCGCTTCCCCTACTTACCCGGATAGCCTGATTCCCTATGGGCAGATTTACGTTTATAACTGGACACGGGATTCCGCGCTGACAGCAATTGAACTGGCATCGGCAAATCCGCCGCTGCCTCAGGCACTGGCGGATTACGTGAATTTCGCCGATGCCTGCCAGAACAGCGGCGCATCCATAGGATACGCCTGTTTTACCGTAGACGGAAAGCAACGCCCTGGATGGAGCGAACAGAGCGACGGCCCGGCGCTTCAGGTTTCGGCCATTTTGCAGTTTTTTGCGCGGCTTGCGCCACCAGTGCAGGCCATGGCAAAAAACGTTATCGCCAAAAACATTGATTACCTTCTTGGCGTATATAAAACCCCCACTGTAAACCTGTGGGAGGAAACAGAAGGTTATTCCTTTTTCACACGTTCCGTTCAACTGCGGTGCTTCCGTGAATACCTGAACAATACGGTTGGCATCCCGGTCGTCCGATCATCGGATGTTAAAAACGCAATTACCGATCTGGAAAACGCGCTTCAATCCCACTGGGACCCCGGAAGGGGGCATTACCTTTCCGTCCTGAATCCGCAAGGGCCAGGTGCAGACCTGAATGCAGACATAATCATGGCCAGCATATACGGCGCAGTCCCGCACACGGATTCCAGGATGCTGGCATCGGCGGCCATGCTCCGCAGTGCGTTCGCGGACAGCGGCTCCCCGTGGTTTTACCCGGTAAACGGATTTGATAATGGACTTGGGGTTGGCCCGTTGATAGGGAGGTATCCGGATGACACTTATGACGCCGACGACCCGGAGGCCAAAATCCATGGGCATCCATGGGCGCCATGCTCGTGCAACCTGGCCGAACTGTACTACAAACTGGCAAAAGATATTGCAACTAATAATGCCATGCCATTTGACGCATTGTCTTCGCCGCTTTTCAGCCAGGTGGGAATAAATTCCGGCACGCCCCCGGACTTGGCGGCATCACTGCTGCGAACCGCCGGAGACAAGATTCTCCACGCCATAATCCGCCATTCCGATTTTCTTGAGTTGAGCGAACAGTTCGAAGCGGATAACGGCTTCGAAAAAAGCGTGCACAACCTTACCTGGAGTTATGCCTCCTTTTTATCGGCAATCAGGGCCAGGCAGAGCTGAAGTTCTTCACATGTCCGGGCAACAGTTCTCACAGGAGCTGTTGCCTATTGAAAAATTTCCGAAATGGCAGTTTATGCAAGGCTAAAACAAGGAAAGTGCGGGGCAGGTCAGGCAAAAGGGCCTTCACCGAGCTGAACCCGGCAACTCAGTAAATACCGGGGATGTCTGGCGAATTAATCCGGCATTGACCTTAAAAAGATACTAATATTTCCGAAAGCTCGACATTCAGGGTTTCGGCCAGCTTAATAAGGATATCGCTGGTGAGGTCCTCTTTACCTTGCTCGATTCTGCATATGCACTCCGGGTTGATGCCCATCTTATCCGCAAACTCCACCTGGGACATCCCTCTTGATTTCCGTAAAATCTGAATACGAATTCCAATTAAATTTTTAATTACCATAGTAGCCCCCTTATCCTATGGTTCTTTTTAGAGTTTTTATAGCCTTGTCAGATTCCTTGCGAAATTCAGGGGAATCCTTTTTTGTAGCGGATTGATTGCACCATACCTTTTTCTGCGTCCTTTGGCCCGGCCCCGAGGCGTCCGCGGGCCGTCATTTGTGTCTTTTCACCCGTTTTTTTGGCTTTACTCATACCTCTTATTACCTATTACTTGAATATATACGCAAATGGTGTGCCTGAACCGTTTATAAAAAATAGGGACAGATAAGGCTAGGGAAAAAAGCCTGATCATCTTAAAAAAAGGCCCTTCTTTCTTTATTGACAAACGGTAATTGCAAGGGTAAGAATAAATCAAACCGCACATAAGGGGCGCACGATGGAAAAAGAGTTCGCCATCATCGAAATGCTTGGGGGCGTCTATGAGGACCTGGACATCGACAAGATCGAGGAAAGGTTCGTCAGGCTCGTTGGCGATGTCTTCAATTTCGACAGGGTTGCTCTCTTATTCCTGAAGCACAGGAAAGAACTGTTGCATGGCAAACTTTCACGCGGTTTCGATCCATCAATAATTAAAAAAACGTCCATTCCCATCAAAAGCGATTCCTCACTGGTAAAACCCCTTGTTACTGGAGCGCCCGTCCGCATCGCCCCGGACAGCCACGACCTTTCCATCAGGCGGCTTGGGCTTACTCATTCCGTGCTGGTCCCCATAGTGAACAAAAAAAGCATCCCATGCTGGGAGATAAAAAACTGCAACGCGCCGGACTGCCCGGCCTACGGCAAAAAATGGCTTAGGTGCTGGCTTGTGCCTGGAACCAAGTGCGGCAATTCGCTGATCTCCGAATGGGGAACCCAGAACAAATCCGCAGAATGTTCGGGCTGCCCCATACATGAGGCCTTCAATATAGAGGCGGTGGAAGGAGTACTGGTTGCGGACAATTCGGTATCCAAAAGGCCCATCACAGACGAAACCGCCGCCCTGCTTTCCATTATTTCCCACATCGTTGGGATGGCGATAAACAACTGCAAGGTCTACACGAAAACATTGGATGTGGCCACCAAGGACCCGCTTACCGGCTTGCACAACAGGCGGTTTTTTGACGCAAGGCTTATTGACGAAGTGGAAAGGGCCGGGCGTTACGGGAGCGGCCTCAGTCTCATAATGTGTGACATCGACCATTTCAAGCGCATAAACGACAATTACGGGCATCCGGTTGGCGACAATGTCCTCTGGTTTGTAGCAAACATATTACGCAAGAACCTGAGGAAGACGGACGTGCTGGCCAGGTACGGCGGCGAAGAATTCGCCGCCCTTCTCATCAACACGGAATATGAGCAGGCATTTTCAATAGCGGAAAAACTGAGGTGTTCCATCGAGAACGGCCTTTTCCGCCATCTTGACGGCTGCCTGAAAGTGACGCTCAGTTTCGGAGTGTCCATCCTGGGAAACGGTTCCCTCACCTCCGAAGCGCTGATCCGCAGCGCCGATACGGCGTTGTACAAGGCAAAAACACAGGGGCGAAACAGGGTCTGCGCGCCCTGAAAAAAACAGGCTTACGCCGGCAAGGTAAATTTGAAGACTGCGCCTTTGCCCGGATCCGATTCCACCCAGATCCGCCCGCCATGCCTCTCGATTATCTTCTTGCAGATGGCAAGCCCGATGCCGGTCCCTTTTCTTGCCTCCCCGCCGGGGACTTGCCGGAACAGTTCGAAGATCATTTCATGATGCTCTGAGGCTATGCCGATACCGTTGTCCCTTACGGAAAATATCCATTCGGCGCCGGATATTTCCGCGCTAATCTCGATCTGCGGCGGATCGCCGCCGTGGAACTTTATAGAGTTTGATATAAGGTTCTGAAAAAGCTGCGCCATCATCATGGGGTTAGCCGTGATTGTAGGCAGTTCGCCAGCCGTGATCCTGCACTGAGCGCTCATGCATTCCTCTTTAAGCCCGGCCATTACTGTGTCCAGCAGCTTTGCCATATTAATGGACTTCACATATTGCCGCATATCCGTCCCCACGCGGGCATAGGCCAGCAGGTCCGAAACCAGTTCGTCCAGTCTCATGGCGGAATCCAGCGCGTCCTTTACAAGCGCCAAGGATTCATCGTCAAGCCGGCCCCTGCTGCGCTTTTCAAACAGTTTTAAGTCCGCCGCAATCGCCAGAACAGGCGACTTCAGATCGTGGGAAGCCACAGCGGCGAATTGCTCCAGGTCGCGGTTGCTCCTTTCCAGCTCTCCAGAATATTTTTTAAGCTGCTCCTCCGCCATTGTCAGGTCCTGAACGGTTTTACTGAGCTGTTTGTTGGCCTGCGTAAGCTCTTCCGTGCGGCCTCTAAGGGCGTCTTCGGCAAGCTTTCGCCTGGTAATGTCGCGGGTTATGCCAAGCAGGGCTATTATCTCGTCCTTATCGTTTCTAAGCGGCACTGCGTGCGTTTCCAGCCAAAGCTTCCTTCCCTTCACGCCCGTGATCATGAATTCAAGGTTGCCCGCCCCCCCGTTAAAAACGTCCCGCGTCAGCTGGATGAATGCGCCCCTGTATTCGGGGTCCACGGCATTGTAAAGGACTTTGCCTTTTACCATGTCCAGGGAATCAGCCTGAAGCATCGCCAGGCCGGCAGGGTTCATCGTAATCAGTGTGCCGTTGCGGGCGACCAGCTTCACGCATTCAGGCTCGGTATCAATTACGGTGCGCAGCAGCTTTTCCCTTTCCCGGAGGGCCTCCCCAGAGGATTGCATCTTGACTACCGTATCGCGGACGAGGTCCATCACGATCAAGACATATACCGCCCCGCCCAGGAAGACCACGCCCGTGATTACCTCGATGGAGCAGGCAATCCATTTCATAATAACGGCAATGATGCCAAAGTAACCGGCAAGAAAGAATAACATCAAACCTATTATGGCGCGCCATCGGCGCTTCAGTTCTGCGGGGACAAAGCCACCCACCTTACTACCGCGGGCGACGGCAAAGGACATTACGGCCGAGCCAGCAGCGACAAGCAGAATGGCAATCAGGGAGGATGTTGTCATTTTTGCGCCGTTTTCCGGGGAGACCGGCCAGGATTGGGGACTTTTAAGCGGATACTGTCCACTGTTTTAACGGCCATACAGACACCCTCTTGTAGCTTTATTTTAACACCGGAATACGGAAGAAAGCTCGCGGGCGGATTACAACGTTACAGCCAGCCGGCAATCCTGTACAGCAATAAAACGGCAACTCCGATTGCCGTGGTAACAAGCGTAACCGGCGCGCCCGCCCGCAGGAAATCGGCAAAGCCCAGCGGGCATTTCCTCCTGGCACCCTGCGCCACTATCACATTGGCCACGCTGCCAAAGAGGGTAAGATTTCCGGCAAAGGTGCTTGCAAGGGCAAGCGCAAGCCACACGAAATGCGGGCTGCCTATCGCCTCCACCCAATGCCTGAGTATAAGGACAAAAGGCACGTTTGAAAAAAGGTTGCTGCCTATAATGGTGGCAATGCTCAGCCTGACGGTGCCGGCAAGATCCATCTGGCCACCCAGGGCCGCCATATGGCCCTCCAGCCAGGGGCGGTCCGCCTTTACCAGCCCGCCAACCACCACGAAAAGGCCTGTGAAAAAAAGAAGCAGCGGCCAGTCTACCGCTTCAAGGGCCTCTCTTGGCGGACGGTCCAGCCATACAAGCAATCCAATGGCGGCCACGAGGGCCGCAAGATCCATGGGCGCCCCGGCCAGAAACGCGATTATCAGCCCGGCAAAGGCGCACACGCTCTTTACGGCCAGGTTGCGCCTCACATCTATCGAAACCGGCTGGGACAAGTCCGCCCCCTGGCTGCCCGGCTTCATCCTGTTTCTGAAAATGAATAACAGGATACCCCAGTCCGCCAGAAGACACAGCAAACCTATCGGTATCATCCGCAGCGCGAAAGCGGACCATCCGATGCCTGATGCCTGCGCGATTATCATGTTCTGGGGATTGCCGGTAAGCGTCATCACGCTGCCTATATTGGAGCCGGTTGCAAGCGCGATAAGAAACGGCATCGGAGGCAGCCCGGCCTGCTCTGTGATCTCCAGCAGAAGAGGAGTTCCAAGCAGGCATATGTTGTCGTTCAGCATCAGGGCGGAACCAGCACCGGAGGCAAACACCACAAGCGCAAGCAGCATGCCGGGATTTTTACCAGCATTTGTCCGCTCCAGCATCTTAAGCGCAAGCCAGGCGGGAAGCCCGCTTTGCATCAGCACCGCCAGAAGAGTCATCATGCCAAACAGAAGCGACAAAGTGCGCAAATCCACCGCCGCCGCGGCCTCGGCCCGCGTAAGCACGCCGGTGGCAAGCATCAATACAGCCCCAAGCAGGGCGGCCGTTGGGCGGTCCAGCTTGCGCGGGCTATTTTCGCCAAGTGAGATGAGGATATAGGTAAGCGCGAAGATCAAGGTGGCCAGATGCATTTGCTGAAGGGCTATAGCTCCAATCCTTTTACATTTGCAAGCATGCGCTCACGGATATCCGGCGCGCTTGGCTCCGGGACAAGGATTTTTCCGTTATCCAGGGCGGGTACCAGTATATCGCCAAACTCCCCTCCGCAGCCGCATTCTGGCGTATTCCCGGAAAGGGGGATAGTCATCCTCCCGCCGCATTTTTTGCACCGCAATACCCTTTTCCCGCCGGACCATTTTCCCCTCTTTGCAAGCGGCTTGCCCTCAGCTTCCATAATGTCCATGGCTATATCCACTACAGGGGCGTTGCTGATGGAAGTGCCTATTCCGTAGCCGTAAACAAGCGGGTTCAGCCGGGCAACATCGGCCTCTTTTATCCCCCCGCTTACAAAGAATTTCACATGGCCAAAACCTCGCTGGTCCAGCTCCCAGCGGCACTCCTCCAGTATCCGGTAGAAATCTCCCCGCCTTGATGAAGGGGTATCAAATCGAATGCCGTCCAGCTTTTTGCCCAGGGCGCGGGCCACGTTAAGGCACTCGAATTTCTCGTCCAGGAAGGTGTCTATAAGCACGACGCGCATTGCTCCTGTCTCGATCACCTCATCAAAGGCAAGGGCCGCCTCGACTGTCCCGCCCATGCAGATTATAAGGGCGTGGGGCATGGTGCCAACGGCCTCGCGGCCTATAACCTGGCCGGACTCTATAACCGACACCCCGTCGCAGCCTCCGATATAGGCGTTGCGCTCTATCATAGGGGCCAGCGCCGGGTGCATACGGCGCGCACCGAAACTCAGCACCATCCTTTCGCCCGCCAGCATCTTGAACCTTGCAGCCTGTGTTGCAATGCCGGAGGCCTGGCACAAAAACCCAAGGAGCGCGGTTTCGTAAACACAGAAATCCAGGTACCTGCCCTCGATTTCCAATATAGGCTCGTACGGATAAAAAACCGTACCCTCTTCAATCGCCCTCACTTTTACAGGCAGCCCTTTTAAAAGAGACATGGCCTCGTCCAGGCCGGCCAGCACCGCCCATGGCCAATCCTTTCCACTCTGGCCGCCCGGCATGCTCTTAACAATCAGTTCCGCCTTTACTACCGGATTTACTTTTTTGGCTTTTAATATGCGGACAGTCCGGTCGAAATAAACATCCGTCACCAGGCCTGACAGTATGTCCTGATCGTTTGCTATATTAAACACCTTTGGTTTCAACCCCACTCCATTCCAGTTTGGCCCCAAGGCTTTCCTTCATAAACCGGAGGGCGCAATTATGGTCCCCTTCCGAGACATCGGCCACACCGTCCGCCAGCACCGTTACGTCATAATCGTATTCTACAGCCTCATACGTGGTATAAAGCACGCAGATGTGAGTCAGGCATCCTGTTAAAACCAGGCCTGTTATGCCCAATTCATCAAGTTTTTCTTTAAGGTTTGTGCCAAAGAAACCCGAATAATGGGTCTTTTCAATTATTACATCGCCCGGCTCGGGCTTTAACGCCGCAACCACCTCAGCCCCCGGGCTCCCTTTCACGCCATGTGCCGGCCAGCCGAATTTACTGAACTCCCGGTCTTGCGGGGCGTGCCTGTCGCATACGTAAATTACCGGCATGCCTTCTGCCCTTGCCCTTTTGATCTCTTTTTGGATGACCGGAACTATTTTCCTGTTGTCCGGCACTTCCAGTGGCGAGCCTTCTCTGGTGAAGTCCTCCAGCATGTCCAGAATCAGCAATGCCTCTTTGGCCATATGGACCTCCCTGGAACAAGGATTAAGAAAGGAATTTTTTATTTACAGCCGGTGATCTTGTACTTTTCCTTGAGGGCCTGTTCCACATTGGCCGGCACAAGCCCTGTCACACACCCGCCGTAATAGGCCACTTCTTTGATAATGGAAGAGGAAAGAAATGTATATTCCAGCGAGGGCATGAGAAACACTGTCTCCACCTCCGGGTCCAGCCTGCGGTTCATCAGGGCCATCTGGAATTCGTACTCGAAATCGGAGATTGCCCGCAGCCCTCTTATTACCGCCCTGGCCCCGGTCCGCCTCACGTAATCCATCAGCAGCCCCTCAAACGAAGCCACCTCCACCCTCTTTACGTCCTTGACGGCACCTTTTATAAGCCCGATGCGCTCCTCCAGCGTAAATACCGTCTGCTTCTTGCTTGGGGCCACCGCGATGGTGATTACGTCGAACATGCCAATGGCCCGCTGAAGTATGTCCAGATGCCCGTTTGTAAATGGGTCGAACGTGCCAGGAAGTATGGCCCTGTTCACTTCCCGGCCCGCGAAACAACTTCATAAAGTGTCAAAGTGGTGTCTCCGTATTTATAAGCCCGTTTTTTTTCCAGAACGCCCGGCGCCTCCGGGGCTGCATTCCTGGTTGGATGTTCAGCAATCACAACCGCGCCGCCGGCAAGCACGCTACTGGATTTCCCTGCCAACAGTTTAATAGCCGCTTCCAACTCCCCGGACGCATACGGCGGGTCCAAGAAGATTATATCAGCTTTAATCCCCCCCCTGGCCGCCTTTTCCAGGAAATCAGCCGCCTTCGCATTGAATATTACCGCCTTTGTCCGGCAGCCGCATCCGTCCAGAAGGGCGTTAAGCCCGTTTGCCAGTTTCCTTTCGGACTCCACAAAATACACGGTGCTTGCCCCCCTGCTCATCGCCTCCATCCCGATAGCGCCGGTGCCTGCATACAGGTCGAAAAAGACCGCGCCTTCTATCCTGGGGGCAACTATATTGAACAGGGCCTGGCGCACCTTGGATAACGTGGGCCGCACAGAGAAATCGCCCTTTTTAAGCCTGATGCTTTTTGCGGCCTGCGCTCTCATTCCATATTATATCGGAAAAGCCTGAAAGCCTGGCCGGTTTCAGGCGAACCAGCAAACCATCTGTGCTAATATTCCACTATGACTGGGGGAACAAGCGCATTAGGAGAAATTCTGCCACTTTGGAGCGCTGCCCCGTTTGCGGGCATGCTCCTTTGCGTGGCGGCCCTTCCGCTTGCGGCCCCAAGGTTCTGGCACAATCATTTTGCGAAGGTTGCAGCGCTCTGGACGCTGCTGACGCTTGTCCCCATGCTTGCGCTGTTTGGCAAAGCGGCCTATTACGAGTTCATGAGGACCATCCTTAAAAACTATTTTCCTTTCATAATACTTCTGGGCAGTATTTATTTTATATCCGGGGGGATACTGATAAAGGGCACGCCAAAGGCCACCCCGGCAATAAACACCGCAATGCTTCTGGCTGGCACCGCGCTTGCCTCGGTGATGGGCACCATAGGGGCGGCCATGCTTATTGTGCGCCCGCTTGTGCGGGCCAACAGGCACAGAAAGCACGGCGCGCTGGCGATCATCTTTTTCATATTCCTTGCGGCAAACGTTGGCGGCGCCATTACACCACTTGGCGACCCTCCGCTTTTTCTGGGCTTCCTTACTGGTGTGCCCTTTTTCTGGACGTTGAAGGTGCTGCCGCAGATGGCGTTTGCAACAGCCGCGCTCCTTTTGATTTTTTTCCTGCTGGACCGTCGAAATCATAAAAAAGAATTGCCGGTTTCCGGCGCGCCAATTGCCGGGGATGCGCTTCCATTCGGGATAAAAGGCGCATACAATCTTATATTTATCCTGGGCATAATGGGGGCTGTGCTGCTGTCGGGTTTTCTGCATATGGGCAGCGTTAACATAATGGGCGTTCCTGTTGCCGGAGAGGCCCTGGCAAGAGACGGCCTGATACTTGTAATGCTGGCCCTTTCGGCCTTTTTTACCCCTGTGTCCATACGGGATGAAAACGAATTCACGTGGTATCCGCTGAAGGAGGTGGCCGTGCTGTTTGCGGCCATATTCATTACCATGGCGCCGTGCCTGGAGATTTTAACCGCGGGCCCCAGGGGGCATCTTGGCTTCATTATGGTTTCGCTTAAAGGTCCGCGCCATTACTTCTGGGCGGTGGGCATACTTTCCAGCCTGCTTGACAATGCGCCTGCCTACCTGGCCTTTTTACATTCGACCCTCGGCGGTTTTTATCCAGGGCAAGCCGGCGCCAATGCGGTTTCCATGCTTATAAGAGACCATCCGGCATATCTGGAGGCCATCTCCGCGGGCTCGGTTTTATTCGGCGCATTCACGTATATAGGCAATGCGCCCAACTTCATGGTGCGTTCCATATCGGAAGAGGCGGGAATAGACATGCCCGGGTTTTTCGGGTATTTGTTTAAGTATTCCCTGCCGGTGCTTGCGCCGTTATATTTAATTATTACGTTCATTTTTTTCTGAGGTGGAAAAGTGCCGGACAGCATAAAGATAAAAAAACTGCTTTTCGCCACCCGGTTCCACGACGTGGCGCTAAACAGGCTTAAACCCCTTTTCCCGCTGGCGGCCGCCGGGCTGGAAGAGATTGTGCTTTGCCATATAATCAGGCGGGAGGACGTTGGTTTTGTCCCATTCGGCGGGTACATGAAGGAAGAGGAACTGCGGCAACACAATGAGGCGCTGATACGCTTTGAGGACTGGCAGGCCTCCATTTCCGAGGCCGGCCTGCGCAGTAAATCAGTAGTTGAGGTTGGAGAGGCGGTGCCTTCCATAATCTCCGTGCTCCACAGGGAAGAAGCTCAGCTTATGGTGATAGGCAGAAAAAAGACAGGCAGGATGGAAAGAGCGCTCGCCGGATCGGATACCATGGAGCTTTTGCGAAGGGCGCCCGTGGCCACGCTGGTATGCGGCTATCATGAAGACAGGCAGACTGAGGGCGAGCCAGAGAAGCAGCAGATATTCGAGCTGCCGTTGCTGGCCACGGATTTTTCGAAGGCATCTGAAAAAACACTCTCTTTCCTGGCCGGCCTGAAAGGGGCCGTAAAAAAGGCCGCCGTGGTCCACATCATCCCAGACCCCGCCAGATATGAAGAGCTGCGGAAAGAGATGGCTGACGGGCTTGAAAAATATACATCCACCCTCCGGCAGGCCGGCATCCAGGCGGAACCCCACCTGGGGACAGGCGAAACCCCCTGGGAAGCAATCCTTGAAAAGGCGGAAGAGATAAACGCCACCTTGATAATTGCGGCCAGCACCCGCAAAGACCGCCTGCACGAACTTTTCCTGGGCAGCGTTTCACACAGGCTTGTGGAACACTCCGCGCTGCCCGTGCTGCTTGTTCCGGACTAAAAGCAGAGCCTACCACCATCCTACAGCCTTTATATCCGCCGTCATCTGGTCTTTGCGGGTGATCTGCTGGATAAAAAAAAGCTTGCCCTCCCACAGATCATTGGAGATTGCGATGGTCTGGCCCACGGTCAAATCGAAGTTCTCCCAGAAAACCGTAAACTCCACTACCAGATGAGGTGCCTTCATCTCAAGTAGCACATGGTCAAGAACGCTCTGGGCCGTTGCCTGGTCCCGTATGCATTCGAACTGGAGGTTTGTCTTTGGCATCAATCCGTACAAGGACTGGGAGGACGCATCGGACACATCCAGCGAGCCAAGCCAGTCCGAGTTATGCAGGTTCACCCGCGAATAAAGTCTGGCGTAGCTTACGGTAATATCGTTCCAGATGTTCTTCCAGTCCGTTTTGGAAAACTTGAACATCGCGTTCTTGCCCGCAAGGTCATTCCGGTTTATCGTCCGCACCGGGGCTGGAGCGGCATCCGGCACGGGATTAAGATGCCACAGACCGGCATCGTAGGTGAGCACGCTTCTGCACTGGAAGGCCAGCTTCTGGACGAACTCCGATGGTTTTATGAGGCTGTCTATTACAAACGCCATCCTGTACCCGCCGCTTGCGTATCCGGCATAGGCGCTTGCCGCTGAAGTGAACGACTCCGGGTCCATGTCATTAGCCATATTAAACACTTCGCCCGAAGCAACGCAAAGAAAGTGCTTTATCACGGCATCGGGGGTCTGGATTACGGAATTGGGAATGCCCGTATACGTGCCATTGGCGTCGTCCTGGTATCCGCTTACAAATGCGTGCAGCCGTTCGATCATATGCGTCTGGAGGGCGGTACCCGTCTTCGATACAGTGCCTGCCTGGGAAACGCCGGTTGCCGAGGTCCCCGTGGTGCCGGTCTCTATCTCAAGCCATATCTCGTAAACGTTCCAGTAGCATCCGGTATAATTGCCTCCGTCCGCATACTTCTGGGGCTGGACGTAGGGGGGCACGCTGGTCCCTATGTTTATCTTCTGGGTTACAACGTTGCCGCCGTTGTCCAGGCCATGTCCGCTTATGGAGGGCGCATAACCACCGCCGGACTGGTGAGTAATGCAAAAATAAACGGCCGTGGGCGCGGGCCCGGCGTATGCCGGGAAATCTGCCGTTACGGTGGCCGTCCCCTGCCCCGCCCAGCTTGCGCTTGCGCCCGTATTGCTTGCCTGATCGTAAACGCTTGCTGCCGCACCCGTCCAGGCCCCTCCGGAGGGAAAACTGAGGGTGGCGTAATTTGGAATGAAATTGCCTGATGCCGCGGAGGCATGGCTGTGGCCCGGATCCGTAATGGAAAGCGTGTTGTCCAGCCCTATGTAATCCAGCACGCCGTTTACATATATCACATCTGAAAACTGAAGATGGGTAAACCCGTTAGGGTCCACTGAAGATGTAATGCCGGAATTCACAAGCCACAACTTACCCTGGTACTCGGCAAATATATATGTAATCTCCGAAAGCTCATGGGCGGCTATGATGCTGTCGTAAACGGCTTGATACTGCCATACATCCGCGCCCGCGGCATGGGGCTGCGCCGCGGTGCCGTTGGCCCCGCGTGTTATCCCGTTAAGTGAATTCCCGGAGATGGATGTGTATGAAATGGTTTCCTGGTCTATGCAGACGGAGCCTGACGATGGGAAGCGCGAGGCGTCCGACATCTCAAGCGTAGCCTGGCCAGCAGTTACAGCCAAGGCCAGCGTTGTCCTTGCCCCCCAGTCCGTGCGCACCGCTGGCAAAAGCACGCTCTGGCCGTAAACGATGGGCAGGTATTTGCCAGTGTCCTCGTATGCATTTGGATAATTGGTAAGTGTGACAAGCGTCTGCTTCCAGCGCTTGTCCATAAAAAAAGGCATCATCGAAACCTTGCACTTGAATACAAACAGGTCTATCTCCGTTGGCTGGTCCAGCACTCCTTTAAATAGCAGCACCGGCTGCGAAGGGGAGCCGTTTGCATCCAGGTAAACCTCATAAATCCGGCAAATGGCTGCCTCGAACGGAAACGTGTCGCCAATCTGGATAAGATACGGATACGCCTGGAACCTGTCATTTTCGAAAGTGAGCGTTAAATCGGTGTTCCTTCCGGCGCTTGTCGCCC
>JAJYLE010000211.1 GCA_021788025.1 Nitrospirota bacterium | reverse complement strand
CTGTGTTCAGGGCGCGCTTGACGGTAAGCAGCACCATCTCCTTGTCCAGCGGTTTCGTAAGGTAGTCGGAGGCCCCTTTCTTCATGGCCTCCACCGCGGATGACACGCTGCCGAACGCGGTCATTATCACCACCGCCGGGATGCCGGAATCGTCTTTCAGCTTCTCAAGGAGGGCAATCCCATCTATCTTTTTCATCTTAAGGTCCGTAAGCACCACGTCCGGATGCACCTGGCCGGCTTTTTCAAGCGCGTCCTCACCGGAAGGCGCCGTGTAGGTTTCATAGCCGGCATCGGACATTATGTTGCCCAGGATCTCGCGCTGAAGCGGTTCGTCGTCGACAATCAGGATAACGGACATCAGGCCGCCTCCTTCCCGCCAGCACTCCCGCCGTCTCCGCTGTTTCCGGTAATGCCGGCTTCCCCGCCGTCCTGCCTGGCTGGAATGGAAAGCTCAACCTGTGTGCCCTTGCCTTCGGCGCTCCAGAAGCTGATCCTGCCGCCGTGTTCCTCTATTATGCGTTTTGTGGTGGCAAGACCAAGGCCAAGCCCCGTCTGCTTGGTGGTGAAAAACGGCTCGAAAACCTTCGACAGGTTCTCTTCGGACATGCCATGCCCGGTGTCGCTGATCTTCAGCATAAGAAAGCCGTTCTGCCTGTGTGTCTCAACGGTTATCGTGCCGCCCTCCGGCATCGCCTGGAAGGAATTCAGTATCAGGTTGTAAACGCACGTCTTTAAAAAGGCGGCGTCCGCCATGGCAAACGGCGTATATTCATATTTTTTCAGGATGGAGATGCCTTCCGATTCCGCCTTGGCCCTCACAAGGTCCAGCACCTCATCAAGCATCAGCCGGACGTCCACCAGTTCCTTGTTCAGCGTCAGTGGCCGGCCGTAATCCAGGAAGTCCCTCACCAGCTTGTCCAGCCTGAATATCTCCTGCTTTATGCTGGCGACCAGCGAGGCCAGTTTTTCGGGGTCCTTGCCGCCCTGCGCTATATTGTCGTTTATGTAATCTATGCTCAGGCTTATAAAATTAAGCGGGTTTCTTATCTCGTGGGCCATGCTCCTGGAGAGCATACCCACCGCCGAAAGGTGCTCGGCCTCTCTCAGCCTCTCCTCCAGCAGCTTGTTCTCCTTCAGTTTCTGCACCATCATATTGAAGCTCTTTGTAAGCGAGCCTATCTCGTCGCCGCGGTTTTCCGGCAGGTGCTGGTTGAAATCGCCGCCGGCAACTTTCCCGGCCGCGCCTATAAGCGTGTATATCGGCCTTGTGTAGAAGGAGGAAAGCAAAACGGTTATTACTATGCCGATGGAAAAGACAACCAGGGCGGCTATCAGCTTCTTGAGCATGTTCTGCCTTAAAAGCGCCGCAAAATCGTCGCTGTTGATAGTCAGGTAGATGTAGCCGAAATGCGTCTGCCCGGCGGTAACGGGCAATATCACATGGTAAGTCTTGCCCTCCGTGGAGACGGGCTCTCCAAGCTCCGCCTGGATGATGAGCTCCTTTTTGCTTGGGGTCATCGGCTCGCCGATTTTCTTGGGGTTGGTGCTGGCTATTACCTCATGCTCGTTGTCGATAATGGATATCTCGTTTATCCCCTTGGATTTGAGCGTCTTGAGGTATTTTTTCAGCTTGATGTCGTCCCTGGTGCGGGTGACCTCCTCAACGCCCACCTGGATGGCCTTGGAGAGGTCTGCCGTGTGGCTGGCAACCTGGCTTATCAGTTGCTTTTCGCTTTGAATGTAAAGGAATACAAGAGTGGAAAGCAGGGTAAAACTCAGAAAAAGCATCATTATTATGAGCTTTTTGTTAAGCGAGAGGTTCAGGAATACATTCCTGAGCATTTTTCTCTTACCTGGGCCTTATACTCTGGCGGGTGTTAATTGGCAAGCTCAAACCGCAAGCGAAAGAATTTTTGTCTTTCTACTTGTCAGCCGTCTCTTGCTGCTTATCGCCTGTCTGGGTATTGTCCGCCACCTTGCGGACTTCCTCGTCCGTCCCGGAGAGGGCCTTCTTGAACTCACGGATGCTCTTGCCCAGCCCAGCCCCTATCTGCGGGAGCTTGCCGGGGCCGAACACCAGAAGAGCTATGATAAGGATCAGGATCAAGTGCATGGGTTGAAAGAGATCCCCTAGCATTGACTTCACCTCCTGTTTTGATGGGTCGGTCCGTTTAAAGGCGTAACCCCTTAACGAACCCTTAACGCCATATGATAACACATAGAAAGGGGGGCTGGATACCGGGAAATGGATTTCAAACCTGAAATCTGAAATTTTTCAGGCCCTTGCCTCCTGGCGCCTGAGGGCGGCCAGCCCGTACACAAGGTCGTTGGCGATTGTATTGAGGAAGCGTATCTCATCCTGCCCGAACGCTTCTTTTTCCGCAGAACAGACGCAAAGCACCCCAAAACACCTGGCCTCCAGTACAAGAGGGATTACAAGGGCCGAGGCAAGCCCGTATTTAAGCGCTTCGTCTTTCCATTCGCGGCAGAACTGGTTCGATAAAATATCGTCTACAAGCACATGCTTTGCGCTCCTGATTACGGCAGCAACAGGACCTCCGGGCTTCCGCCCGGCGCCAAATTCCGCATCCGGCAGGTCATGGATGGAGCCCCCATGATCGGCAAACCCGGCCATGGAAAGCAGGCGAATGTCCTTTGATTCAAGCCCTTGCGCGGCGCATCCGGCCCAGGCCAGCCTGAACCCGCCAAGTTCCACTATGGCCCGGCACACATCCTGGAGCAGTTCCTCCTCCCCGGAGGCCCTCACCATTGCCCTGTTGCAGGCATTTACCGTCCGCAGCGCCCGGTTTACCCTGTTCAGCGCCTCAACAGAGCTCTTGAGATTGCCTTCCGTTTTCTTTCTCTCGCCGATTTCGGCTATAAGCTCCGAGGTCCTCTCCAGATTTATCCTTTCCAGGTTTTCATTCATGGTTTTAAGCTTTTCTTCGGCTTTAAGGATATCGGTCTGCTTGTGCATTACTGCCTCGAACATGGAAACAAGCAGGTTCAATATCTGCTGGCGGCCGGATGTTACCACGTGCCGCCGGCCCTTTAAAAAAATCTCTATCCCCTCCGAGGGCAAACGGTTGTGCCGGTGCAGGCGCAGGTTGGACATTGTAAATTCCATCCTGGTCAGCAAAGCGCG
>JAJYLE010000210.1 GCA_021788025.1 Nitrospirota bacterium | reverse complement strand
TTCCGATCTGTGCACTTCGTCGCGGATGCGCTTAAGAAGCAGGGACGAGGGGCGCGCATCCTCTATTGCCAAGGGCTCCGGTAATTGAGGCGAGAATACGCGGTCCGGGTCTTTGGCGACGGATATCGCCTCAGGAATGTCCTGCCTGGCCAGCCCGGCCAGCGCCTTCTGCGCAGCCTCAAGCTGCCCCTTTCCGCCGTCAATCAGAATCAGGGCGGGCAGGACGTCCAGCCCGTCAAGCACACGCCGGACGGTCTCCTCCATCATCGCGTAATCATCCATCCTGCCTGCAAAGGATTTCATGCCTACATGCCTGTAATTGTCTTTTACAAAACCCGTCTCCTCCCACCATATAAACGCGCCAACGGACTGCGCACCCTGTATAGTGGAAATATCGAACGCGCCGATTGAAAATGGCCGCGCTGATTTGGTCTTTTGTTGCAGGGGCAGCCGTGCCTTTAATTCTTCAAGCGCGCCGGTTTCTGGCAGGGCCTTTCTGATGCGCATGGCCTCGTCCGCGTTTTTAAGCGCCATCTCCAGGAGTTCCCGCTTCTTCCCCTTCTGCGCATGAATTATATGCACACGCCCGCCCCTTTTTGTTGAAAGCCATTTTTCAAAAGCTCCGGCGTCATTGGGCATCTCCGGCACAAGCACTTCCGCGGGGGGGATTATCTCCTTGGAATAAAACATCTCGATGAATGCCGAAAGGAGCTCCCTGCCGCTTACGCCTTCAATGTCCTTCAGATAAAAATCCTTGGCGCCGATCATTGCTCCGTTTCTTATGAACAGAACAATTATAACTGCCTCCGCCTCGCGCCGGCTTACGTTTATTACGTCTACATCGCCAAGTTCCGGGGAAACTATCTTCTGCTTTTCAAGGGCAAGGCTTACCGCGGCCAGCCGGTCTCTCACCTTTGCCGCCTCCTCGTACATCTGCTCTTGCGAAAGGGTGTACATCCTGCGCTCAAGCTCCTTTACCAGATCCGCCTTGCGTCCTTTAAGGAAAAGCTTTACCTCCTCCACGGCCTTCATGTACTGCTCATGCGAAATACTGCCTTTTTCTCCGGCGCAAGGTGCCGGGCATCTGCCCATCTGGCGCTGGATGCATGGGCGCATTACCTTATCCAGTTTGTAGCGGCAGGGCCTGATGCCAAAGTGCCTTCTTACAAACGCAAGTGTCTCCCACATCGCACCGGCGGGCACGAAGGGGCCAAAATAGATGGAACCGTCCCGGACGATTCGTCTAACCACCTCCAGCCGGGGCCACTCTTCTTTAGCAGTCAGTTTCAGGTAGGGATAGTTTTTATCGTCGCGGAAGATGACATTGAAATTGGGCCTGTGCTGCTTTATGAGGTTTGCCTCCAGCGCCAGCGCCTCCAGTTCCGTGTCCGTTACAATGAAAGAGAAATCCCTTACCCTGGCAACCATCGCCCGCTTGCGGTCATCCAGGTCGGCGCTCTTTTGGAAATAGCTCCGCAGTCTGTTTCTTAGGTTTTTGGCCTTGCCCACATAAAGGACTTTTTGCTTTTCGTCCCTGAAGATATAAATCCCGCTGGACAGCGGTACGCCGGATAGTTTTTTTAAAAAGTCCGCTCCGGTTTTAGACCGGGTTTTTTCTTCTTCCAGGGAGGGCTCGTCCACGTCTTTATTCTATTGTGAGCTGATGAAAATTAAAATGCTCAACCCCTCTGTTCCGGCACGCGCCTTATTTGCGCACCAAGCCGGCGGAGCTTCTCCTCCATCCTTTCATATCCGCGGTCCAGGTGGTAAAGCCTGTGAATCTCGCTTTCGCCCTCGGCCGCAAGGGCAGCCAGCACCAGCGATGCGCTTGCCCGCAAATCCGTGGCCATCACCTGCGCGCCCTTCAGTTTTTCCACGCCTGTCACGCTGGCCATTCCGCCCTGCAGCACTATCTGCGCGCCCATCCTCTGCAGCTCCGGCACGTGCATGAAACGGTTCTCAAAAACCGTTTCATTAATAATGCTTGTGCCGTTTGCAACGCACATGAGCGCCATGAACTGCGCCTGAACGTCCGTAGGGAAACCAGGATAGGGCATGGTAGTTATGTTTACTGAGGCGGGTCTGCCGGAGTTGCCGTTTGCTTTTACGCGGAGGCCGCCGGGTGTTTTGACCGCATCCACGCGGGTTTCGCGCAGTTTGATCATGATTGCGTCCATGAAATCCGGACGGGATGTCTTTATGAGTATGTCGCCTCCGGTTATGGCCGAGGCGATAGCGAAAGTGGCGGCCTCTATCCTGTCGGGTATTACATCGTGGCCATAAGGGCGAAGCTCATCCACGCCCTCTATTTCTATAAGGCTTCCGCCGGCGCCTTCTATCCTGGCCCCCATGCGGATAAGCGCGTCTGCGAGGTCCACAACTTCAGGCTCACGGGCGCAGTTTTCCAGGACCGTGGTGCCTTTTGCAAGCGCGGCCGCCATCATCAGGTTTTCCGTGCCCGTTACTGTTGGGACATCGAAATATATGGAAGCGCCATTCAGCCTTTTGGCCCTGGCCTTTACATAGCCTTCGGCAAGCTCTATCTCCGCGCCCATGCGTTCCAGCCCCATAAGGTGCAGGTTTATAGGGCGGGCGCCTATCGCGCAGCCGCCAGGCAGTGAGACCCTGGCCTGGCCATACCTGGCCACAAGCGGGCCTAGCACCAGCACAGAGGCGCGCATCGTCTTTACCAGCTCGTAAGGGGCGGTAAATTCGTTCAGCCCGGAGGTGTCCATCTCGCAAACGGAATCGCGCAGGGAAAACCCGGCCCCCATCTTCTTTAGCAGGGAGCCCATTGTAAGCACGTCCCGCAGCTCCGGCACGCTCCGTAATACGCTTTTCCCGGCGGCAAGGATTGAGGCCGCCATCAGAGGCAAAGTGGCGTTTTTGGAGCCGCTTATATTTACCTCACCGCGCAGCGGCACGCCTCCGGCTATCACCAGTTTTTCCATATATTTAGGATAACATTTTCACGGACAAAGGCAGGGGCCCGGAGAGGCGAGTGCTCCCCGGGCCCGGATGTGGCAATCAGAGGCTTTTCATTAAAGGGACCATTATCGCTATCAGTATGCCCAGTATCCCCAGTGTAAGGCCTACCAGTACAAGTATGCTTACGAATTTCCAGTACGATTTCTGATACCTGACAGCATTCTCGA
>JAJYLE010000209.1 GCA_021788025.1 Nitrospirota bacterium | reverse complement strand
TGACATCCTGATTCACCATCTAAAGAAAATAAAAAACCTCGTTTATCCCATGGGGACACGGTGTTAGAATGTTGTGCTGAGCAAAAAACCAACACCAACGAGGTGAAGATAGTATGGCACAAAAGGCGCTTCCGTATGAATACGAAATTGATGAGGGCAAAGCTGGACTGACGGCGCTGGGTGGCCTGCCAGCATATCTGGATTTGGCGTGGAAGTCGGGCCTGATTGATGCAATAGACCGGAACCTGAAGATATGCGTAGGAGACCAGGGCTGGACGGACCGGCAGATGATCGCGTCGCTGATATTGCTAAATCTTGCCGGTGGCGACTGTGTTGAGGACATAGATAAACTGGAAGGAGACGAAGGTTTTTGCCGGGTATTGCGCAGGGTGGAGGCGCACGGGCTTACGCGGAAGCAGAAGCTGGCATTTAAGAGGCGCTGGCGGAGAAAAGGGCGGACAAGGACGATGCCGTCGGCCTCGGCATTATTCCGCTACCTGGCAAAATTTCACGATGCTGAACAGGAGAAGCTTCGTGTTTCCGGGAAGTCCTTCATTCCGGCGTCCAATAAGCATTTAAAGGCGCTTTGCGCAATCAACAAAGACTTGATCGGCTTTGATAAAACAACCGAAGAAACGGCCACTATGGACATGGACGCCACGCTATCGGCCACTTTCAAAAAAAACGCCTTGTACAGTTACAAAGGTGAGAAGGCATACCAGCCGGTGAACACGTACTGGCATGAGCGCGGGCTTATTGTGCACACGGAATTCAGGGACGGCAACGTGAATGCGGGTGTAGAACTTCTGAGGGTGTTTACGGAGGCGCTCGAATGCCTTCCGGTAGGGGTAAAGAAGGTCCGGCTGCGCTCGGATACGGCAGGTTATAAGCTTGATCTTTTAAGGTACTGCGAAGAAGGGGGCAACAAGCGTTTCGGGCGCATAGAGTTCGCGGTAAGCTGTACTGTTACATCGGAGTTCCGCAAGGCAGTTGCGGAAGTAGCTGAAGATCAATGGAGGCCTCTTAAACAAGATGAGCGTCAGTGGGCGGAAATATGCTTTGTGCCCGGTTCCATTGGCTATAGCAAGAAAGGGCCTGCATATCGCTATCTGGCGATACGGGAAGAGATAAAGCAGGCTGATTTGCCAGGGTTGGAAAAACGTGATTATCCCTGCCCGGTGGCGCAGATAAAAGACAAACGATATAAGGTCTTTGGAGTGGTAACGAACATGGACTGGAACGGGCAGGAACTGATTCAATGGCTGTATCAGCGGTGCGGCAAAAGCGAGGAAGCGCATGCGGCGATAAAGAACGACTTTGCCGGGGGGCGGTTTCCCTCTGGAGATTTCGGGGAAAACGCTGCCTGGTGGTGGATAGCGGTCATTGCGCATAATCTCAATGCGCTTATGAAACGCCTTGCGCTTGGAGAATCTTGGATGGACAAGAGAATGAAGGCGGTGCGTTTTGGAATTATTAATATCGCGGCAAGGGTAATCGAGCATTCACGCGGGTTGTTCGTAAAGCTTGCAGGAGATCACCTTTCGAGCAGGTTGCTGCTCGATGTGCGCAGCCGTATTGCCGAACTGGCGGCTTCCGGCTGATAAAAAACCGGGCTTGGGCGAAGTCAGCTTAACAGGGGACTGAGGACAGGTGCGTCTTTAGAAGAGAATTTATGCTGTTTCGGGCGGCGACTTGCCCATAAAGCTAAGGGCAACCGCCACCGTAAATCTTTTTTGGTTCTTAAAAAACCTCACCCGGGGTCTTTTCAAAAAATCTGATGGTGGATTGTGGTGTCTGTCATTGGTTTGACTGCTCTTGTATTACTTCCACCCCGGTTTAGCTGCCCAATCAACCGAATCCTTAACGATTTAAGCTTTTGACGTGCCCGGGCAAGCGGGACGAGGCCTAAGCGAAGACGAACACCGCCCGCGAAAAAAACAGATTAGCAATTAACATTAGCCAAATGTACCGGGAGTAACAGAAGCAAAGCCGCTGGATGCCGGCTTTCGCCGGCATGACAAAAAAGACTTACATCACCCTGCTCTCCACCGGAAAAACCTGCCCGGTTATGGAGCTGGTCTCAAGAACTGAAACCACAATCCCCGCCGCGTCTTCGGGGGAGGACAGCGCACCAAGCATGCTATCCTGTTTCGCCTTCTCCATCGCCTCGCCCGCCGCGGGGCCCATGCCAGTTGGCATATAGCCCGGAAGGACGGCGTTTACTTTTATGCCGTATTGCCCTAATTCCGCCGACGCGCCAACAGTAAGCCCGATAAGCGCGGCCTTGCTGGCCGAGTATGCGGCCTGGCCTTTTTTGCCCTTCACCCCGGAATAGGAGGAGATGTTTATGATGTGCCCGCCGCCGGAATCAATCAGCAGGGGCAGGCAGGCCTTGACGCAGTTGAAGACCCCTTTAAGGTTTACATCCATTACTTCCTGCCAGTCCGGAATGCTTGTCTTTACCAGAAGCCCGTCCCTGGTTATCCCAGCGCAATTTATGAGGGCATCCAGCCTGCCCCATTTATCTGAAATGAATTTGGCCATCGCCCGCGCGTTTTCAAAATCCGAAACATCCGCCCTGTACGCGGCCGCCCTGCCAGGCCATGCGTTTTCAATGTCCCGCGCCTTTGCCTCATTCTTTAAATAGGAAAACCCCACGTTATATCCTTTTTTGGCCAGCGCGTGGGCAAGGACAGATCCAAAACCTCCCGTCCCGCCCGTCACAAAAACAACCTTTTCAGCCATATGGAAATATAGCATACGGCGGTTATTTGCAAGGAATGAAGGAATTTTTAGAAAGGTTTAGCTTAAAATAATACATGCAGCTTAAGCGGGGGCAGATAAGGGGACCGCTGCAATCCCTCACAGGTAAGAATTTGAAGTTAAAATTCTTTTTTGCCCTGGCCGCCAGCGCCATTCTCTTCTGGATAGATATACGTACGCCGCTTAGTTTCCCCGATATTATTCTATATCCCATTCTCCTTATATACGCCTTCTATAATCTTTCAAAAAAACAATCCCTGGCGCTGATGATATTGAATATGGCTTTTATTCTCACCGGCCTTTTCATCTCGCCTGCAGACATAAGATTTACACTGGCCGCCGCGCACAGGGGGCTGATAATCGGCAGTTCATGGGCGGCGTATTTTCTGGTTTGGC
>JAJYLE010000051.1 GCA_021788025.1 Nitrospirota bacterium | reverse complement strand
TGCGCGGAGGGATGCTTCAAAAACAAGCTTGGGACAGATGGAACAGATGGAACAGGAAAATCGCGTAAAATCCTTTTTAAATCAAGCATATCCGTATTCCGGCTGGAACATATAAAAAAAAGGGGCCGGGGTGGGGCGCAATTATGACTTTGATCATGTTTTCCAGGAACAAACCGGGCTAAAGTTTAGTTGTAGCTAAAAATAATTTTTATTAAAAATTTATCTTGACAAAGAATAATTCTTAACTTAGAATAATGACAAATGAACAGGATGCTTAAAGACATAGGGCTGAAGGCAACCCCGCAGAGGATGGCGATACTGGACTTTTTGAAGGACAACACATCGCATCCTTCAGCGGAGGAGATTTACGAGGCCGTTGCAAAGAGGTTTCCTTCAATTTCGGTGGCCACGGTGTATAACACGCTAGCGGCCCTGAAGGATAAGGGAAGCCTGCTGGAACTTACGATCGACCCGGCCAAGAAACGGTACGATCCGGACACCAGGCCCCATCATCACTTAATTTGCCTTGGGTGCAAGCGGGTGTCAGATATCGTTTATGATTTTGTCCTTGATCTGCCCGGCCAGGTGGCAGGCGGTTACCAGATCACGGGCAATCATGTGGAGTTTTACGGTATCTGTCCCGCTTGCGGACAAAATAAAGACCAGAAAAAAACAGGCCAGGAGGGCTAACTGAAATGTGCGTAGACCATAAGATCATATGCGAATGCGGGCGCGCTGCGGCAAGCATAAACCTGAAGGACGAGATGATGCCCCCGGAGGTCGTAAAAGCCCTGTACTGCCCTGTTTGCTCCGGAAGCGTGGCGCTTGATTCCGGCACCATGTTGACGGACAACGGATGGGTAATAGATTATGACATGGAGATAGCCGCGTTCGCCGCCACCAAGCTGCCAAGAAACGTGAGGCTGACGCCGGAATATATATTTGACGAGGGGTGGTGCACATGGAAGGGTGTTTACCCGGGCGACGTGGAAGAATCCGCGAAGGAAAAGAAGCAACTGCTGGAGATGTGCGGGCAGGACAAGCTGAGGTACGTGCGGGAGTTCAGGAGATGGACAATGGACCGTATGGAACGCCTCTCAGAAAGCGGATGGAGGAAGGCAAATGAGGACAAGCACGTTTGCTGAGTTTATCTTCGTTACATGTCCGGTGTGCGGCAGCGATGTGGACATCTGGGCGATAAAAGAAGCGGTATGCGAGGTTTGCGGCTTCAAGGTTTTTAAAAAAGAACTGACACTACACTGAAAAACCCGCGCTGATTTTGCGGGGAGTCAAAGGAGGAGAATCGATGGGTTATGAGGCCAGGGACTATTCTGCCTTGGTAGGCAAGATGGAGGGGTTTGGCGAGGCAATCCTTAAAAATCATTTTACGCTGTACCAGGGCTATGTGGCCAATACCAACAAGCTTATGGAAAAACTGGCTGCCGGGCCGGGCGACGGCGCCCCCACACCGGAATTTTCCGAGATGAAAAGAAGGCTTGGGTGGGAATTCAACGGCATGAGGCTGCACGAGCTTTATTTCGAGAATTTGGGCGGTTCCGGTGTGCCTGACGGAAAGATAGTGAAAGAGATAGAGGCAAGCTTTGGCAGCTTTGACAACTGGAAAAAGGAATTCAAGGCGGCAGGCATGATGCGCGGTATCGGATGGGTGGCGCTTTACAAGGACCCGCGCTCCGGCAAGCTTATAAATTTCTGGATCAACGAGCACGACGTCTCCCATCCGGCGGGCTGTACTCCGGTGCTTATCATGGATGTTTTCGAGCACGCGTATCTTACCGATTACGGACTCAAGAGGGCAGATTATATAGAGGCTTTTTTCAAAAACATCAACTGGGCCGCTGTAAATTCCAGGATATAAAGAGGAGAAAATAATAATTATGGCTGGAACCGCCGCAACTGAATCAAAGGCTGTGCAGGACTTGATGGAGGCGTTTGCCGGGGAATCACAGGCGTTCAGGAAATATCTGCTGTTTGCGATGAAGGCGGATGCAGAGGGCTTTAAAAACGCGGCAAGGCTTTTCAGGGCCGCTGCCGAGGCCGAGGCAATCCATTCGCACAACCATCTTAAGGCGCTGGGGGCGGTAAAGAGCACAAAAGAAAATCTTGGCGCAGCCATCAACGGCGAGACCTTCGAGTTTGAAAAAATGTACCCGCGCATGATAGAGGACGCCAAGGCCGAGGGCAACAGCCAGGCGCTGAGGAGTTTTCAGTACGCGATAGATTCCGAAAGGGGGCACGCGGAGCTTTTCAAACAAGCGCTTGCCGCCCTGGAAGACAAGGCCGAAAAGCAGTATTACGTATGCGAGGTGTGCGGTTATACCGTTGAGGGAGAGGCCCTGGATGAATGCCCGCTTTGCAAGGCAAAGAAGAAGGCGTTTAAAAAGATAGATTAGGCAACTCACCCCCCCTGGGCAAGGCCCGTATGTGTGCGGGCCTTGCCCTCTTCCCATGTTAAAATAACCTGATGAAAGCGATAAAGAACCTGATAATGACCGGGGACCGTGTGCTTATAGAGCCCGATGAGGACTCTGAAAAGAGCGCGGCGGGGCTTTATCTGCCCCCGAATGTGAAGGAGAAGGAAAGGGCGCGTGGAGGCAAGGTGATTAGGACCGGGCCGGGGTATCCCATACCGGAGTCCGGCGCCTTTGACGAGCCCTGGACGCAGAAAAGAAGGCCCCCAAGGTACTTCCCCATCGAGGCGTCCGAGGGCGATTACGCCATATATCTCAAGAGCGAGGCCGTGGACATCGAATTCGAAAACAAGAAATACGTTATCGTCCCGTACTCCTCCATACTTGCCCTGGTGAGAACGGAATTCCAGGAATAGGGCCTGGGCCAGGTTTTTAAGCATCAATATTCCTTGACACCTCAGGCCCGCTTTTCTAGCATTTAAGCAGGGTTTACCCCAATCCCCCCGGCAAGGAGCGCTCAAATGAAAAAGCTGCTTTATGTGATTGCGGCCGTGATAGTGGTTTTGATAGTGCTGGTGGCCGCCGCGTCCATATTTGTTAAAAGCTATTTCACCTCGGACCGGCTTAAAACTATCGTGCTGCCAAAAATTGAGGCCGCAACCGGGAGGAAGGCCAGCATAGCGCAGATAAACATTTCAATCTTCAAGGGGATTATCGTAAAAGACATATCGCTGAAAAACAGCGGCGGCAAAACCGATTTCCTTAAGGCCGGGGAGTTCCTGCTCAGCTATAAATTCTGGCCTCTGCTTCATAAGCAGCTTGTTATCTCAAAATTAGAACTGGACTCCCCTTATGTTATTGTGATCAGGGAGAAAAACGGCAAATATAACTTTAGCGATATAGCCGCGCGGATGAAAGCGCAGAAGCCGGCAGCACAGGCCCCCGCGCAGAAGAAGGCCTTTCCGCTTGCCATAGAAGCAAACAGCATAGTTGTAAGAAACGCGCAGGCCCAGTTCATAGACAGGCTTGGGGCCCTTCCAAATATGGAGGTGGCCGCAGATGCCAGGTTCGGGCTTCAGCAGGCTGGCACGGGATACGCCGTATCCGGGACACTGAATATAAAATCGATGAAAGCCGTAATAGGCGGGCTGGAAGCTGATACATCGGGAAAGATAGATTTCAACAACGATATGACGCTGGCCCTGAATACGGTTATCGGCAACGACAAAATAGCCGTTACCGGGGCCGTTAAAAATTACATGAAGGCCCCTGCGGCCACTTTGAATGCCAAGGCGGCCACGCTGAACCTGGACAGGATTATGGCAGCACTTGGAAATATGAAAAAAACATCCCCGTCTTCCGCCGGGAAGCCAGCGCAAAAAAAAGGCAAGGCAGCGGCCGCGCCGCCTTCTGCCGCAACGTCAAAATTTACAGCTGGTGGCAGGATAACCGTGGGCGCGGCCACATATAAAGGCATTACGTTCAAGGATTTCCTTGCAGTCTACCGGATGGCCAAAGGTAATTTTTCATTAAACCCCGTATCTTCAGGTTTCCAGCAGGGGGCCAGGGCGGACATAGCCGGTTCCTTCAAGGCTGTAATGTCGGTGAGCATGGCGGACCCAAAGCGGACACTCAACGGAAACGGCCAGGCCAATCTGAGCAAGCTCAAGATAAAAAAATCTGCCATTACAAGCCAGATTGCCTCGATTCTCCAGGCGCCGGAACTGGCGGCCCCGACATTTGGCACATCAAGGCTGAATTTCAGCGCCGCAGGAGGGGTTATCACATTTAACGGCTCGATGCTGTCGCAAAACATGGAGATAAACCCCATAGCCGGCAAATTGGTTTTGTATAACGAGGCGCTTGGGGCCGCTTTCGATTTGAAACTCCCGCCGGGCGTTTCGGCAAGGCTGCCCGGCGGAAGATACAAGGCATATTTGCAAAATCAGAGCGGCTGGACTGTTTTGCCTTTTGTGGTGAAAGGCACAGCCAGTAAACCAGCCGTTTCCATAAACCAGGCCGCCCTTGGCAAGCAGGCCGGGAAAAAGATAGAGCAAGAGTTAAAGAAAAGATTTTTGCCGGGAGGGGGCAATCAGAATACTACGCTGCCTGGCGCGCTGAAAAGGCTGTTTCAATAAATGGAATAACTGCGCTCCGTTGCCATGGAGCCAGTCACAAGGTCCTCCACGGTCTTGTTTTCAAGGGAGGCTGAAATCGATTTTGAAATCCCGGCAGACACTTCTTCTACAACGGGCGGCAATGCCCGGATAAAGTTTACCGGGTATTCGGTTTCCCAGGCCGCCCGTGCCGCTTCTGCTACTTCGGCTATCTTTATCCTGTTTATGGACCTGGCGGGCACAAAGGTTTCTCCCGACGCGGATTTGGTAATAAGCCCGTTTGCTGCCAGGGTGTTGAGCGCCTGCTGCACGGCTTCCAGTGGCGCTCCGGTATATTCGACCAGAGAATCTTTAGACCAGGGCGTTTTGTTGAAGTAGAAACTGCTGGCAATGAGGTAAATAAATAATATGGAGAGTTTTTCACGCAGTTTGCCGCTAAGCACAAGAGGCTCCTGCGAAATAAACGGGAACTGGGGATATTGCATGTGGAAAGATACAGCCGCGCCTATAAGAAATATCTGCCAGTTAAGCCCTATCCAGATTGCGAACAGAAGAATGATGGCAATACCCGAGTAGATGGCCGGATAACTGGTTGATGAAATGGTGAATTCCGCAAATAGCCAGCTTGCGCTTTGCCACAGGATGCCGCCCACTACACCTCCCGTTAAGGCGGCCTTTATGCTTACTCTTGCTGTGGGCAGGAATGCGTACATGAACGCAAATGCGGCCGAAACCAGAAAATACGGGGTGAGTTTTCCTAAAAAATAGATGACAGGGCCAATCGCTCCGATGGAAGTAATCCTGTACGCGATCTTGCTGTTCATGAAGGCCGATGTCATCGCGAAAGAGGTAAACACCAGCACCGGGCCTATCAGGATTACGCTCAGGTAGTCCGTGAACCTCCTGATCAGACTTCTTGTTTGTTTCGATTTCCAGATGTAATTGAGGGCGTTTTCGATCTTTTGAACAAGCGACACGGATGTGTACAGCAGACCCGCAAGCCCTGCGGCGCCCAGCACGCCGATCTTTAAGTGATTTATATAGTCCAGCAGCCTGCCGGTTATAATCCGGCCCTGCTCTCCAAACGGGGCCAGAAGCGTCAGGACATATGGGGCTATCTGGTTCTGGACGCCGAAGGCTGTAAGCACCGAGAAGCTTAGCGCCAGAAACGGCACAAGGCTCAGAAAGGTTGTGTACACAAGGCTCATTGCCGTATTCGACAACTGGTTGTCCTGGTAAGCGTTTACCGCAACGTGCAAAAGCCTGGCCGACAGTACCGCAAAGCGCGATGGCCAGCGGTATGAATTCAAATCTCTTGCCCAGAGTCTCTTGATCAGCCTTGATTTAATTTCAGACGTGGAGAGCATGTGTATAGTTTATCACCTGCCAGTGAACCCGTCTTTGAAACGGCACAGGGGGATTGCCCCCTATGCCGTATAAGGGCGGAGGTTGGGTCCGGTTAGTTCCGCTCCCTCACCATTCCTCTTCGCCCTCTTCCTCTTTGCCTCCAAGAGTTGCTCCACTGCTTTTCAGGTCCTGTATAAGCTGGCTTGAGAAGCCGGGCACTTTCTTGAGGCCGTTCCAGTTTTCAAAAGGGCCGTTCTTCTGCCTGTAACTGACAAGGTCCCTGGCCCTGGTGGCCCCGACCATCTGGAGGCTTGCAAGCTCGCTTTGGCTTGCGCTGTTGATATTTACGGTTTTCGCCGCCTGCTTGGAAGTCTTTGGCATGGTATGCCTCCTTGAAAATAATCCGGCAACACCGGACGGCTTGCGGGTCTGCTTCCCGCCATTGCTGATTAAAGGCTAACAATCAAGGCATGTACAGTCAATCGGAAGGAACGGCGGTTATGGTGCAATCTGAAATAAATGGGCGGGCCCTGGCCCGCCCATTTAATAACTGGATTTCAAGCGATATTTAACCTCATGCCTTAAGCGTGGCCAGCCTCGTCTTAAGCGTTATCTGCACGCCGCCAAGCGCCTGGGAGACCGGGCAGTTCTTTTTTGCCGCGTCCGCCTGTTTTTGGAATTCAGTATCGTTTATGCCGGGCACCTGAGCATCGCATTCCAGCTCGCTTTTTGTGATCCTGAAACCGTCGCCCGATTTTTCTATATGCACGTTTGCAGTGGTCTTGATCTGCTCCGGCTTGTACCCGGCCTGTTCCAGCAGCATGGAAAGGGCCATTGAAAAGCAGCCCGCGTGCGCGGCCGCGATCAACTCCTCCGGGTTTGTGCCTTGTCCCTGCTCGAACCGCGACTGGAACGAATAAGGGCCCTGAAAAATCCCGCTGCCCAGCTTGACTGTGCCTTTGCCGTTTTTAAGCCCTCCGTTCCATATGGCCTCTGATTTTCTTTCCGGCATCTGAATACCTCCTGTTTTAAATTGTCTAAATTCTATCAGGAAGAGATTTTTTTACAAGCTTGATTGCGGGGCTAAACGGCCTGATTGGCAGGACTCCGCTTGCCCCTGTAACAGCGCAACGGTTTTGTAGCCAGGTAAGCCGTGCATAGGTTGCAATGTATGCACTTTGAGAGGGCTTTACTGCCCGTTCGTATTTTTTCAGGAAATTCCGGATCCGCGATAAGCGCCCTGGACATGCTGATGTAATCTGCGGCCCTGCCTGCGATTATTCGCTCCATTGATGAAGGGTCTGTCATGCCTCCAACAACGGACACCGGAATGTCCACCGCCTTCTTTATGGCCATGGCGGTCTCCAGATTATACGCCTGGCTAAACGGCGCAGGTTTTACGATCTTCCGGCCAAGGTATCTCATGAAAGTGCGGTAAACGGGATTTTTTCTCTTGTACATGTCCCATTCATCCAGTATCGCTTCAACCGGCAGGTCACCGCGGATAGTGGACTGGTTGTCCTCAAAAATTCCGCAGCTTACTTCAATTCCGTCAAAGCCCATAGCGGCGATCACCTGTGCCATTATAACGGCTTCGTCAATCTTCAGGCCTTTTTTCATATTGTCGTGTCCGTTGATTTTTATCATCAGTGGGAAGTCATGGCCAATCTGTTTGCGGCAGCGGCTGTAAATTTCAGAAACAATCCGCATCCGGTTTTCAACCGGCCCGCCCCACCGGTCCTTCCTCCGGTTGGTGTAAGGGGAAAGGAACTGGTTTACAAGATAGCCGTGAGCGCCATGTATCTGCACCGCGTCAAAGCCGCTTTCCCTGGCCCTCCTGGCCGCCTGCGCAAAGGCCTCTATTATCCTTTCAATGTCGTCTTCATTCATTTGCATGGGGGTAACAAACAAAACCTTGTCCTTTACGGGCGACGGAGCGATAGGCTGTGTCCCGGCGGCTTTGCGGGTGGTCTGTCTTCCGCAATGGGCTATCTGCATCGCTATCTTTGCGCCATGCGAGTGCACGTGGTCTACCAGCGCGCGGTATGCCGGTATGTGTTCGTCCCGGTCTATTCCCTGCATGCCTTTGAAATTGGAGTTGCCTTCCCGTGATACAAAGGCGTAGCCGGTTATGATTAGCCCGGCGCCGCCTCTGGCCAGCCTTTCATAAAGCGCGAAAAGCTCTTTCCCCGGGAATCCGGCCTCATCGGACATGCCCTCATGAGTGGCCGACCGCACTATGCGGTTTTTCAAAAGCAGGGATTTGATTCGGGTCTCTTCAAACAGCTTTGGCACTGAAGGCCCCCCCGGTTAAACGCGATAAAGAACTTCTGGCGGGCAGACGCCCCGGCCAATTCTATTTAATAATCTATTTAGTAATGTATCTGGTTGCTTTATTTAACGGAGGTAAGCCAGCGGGAGTATTTACGCGCCTTGCCTTTTACGACTGAAAAGAAGGCTTCCTGTAGCGCCTTGGTCATCTTTCCTGGCTTGCCCGCGCCGATAGTCCTGCCGTCCAGTTCCCGGATGGGCGTGATCTCCGCAGCAGTGCCGGTAAGAAACGCCTCGTCGGCAATATACACCTCGTCGCGCGTAAACCTTTCTTCCCGCACTTTGAGCCCCATATCGGTGGCCAGATCAAGGATGGTGTTCCTGGTTATTCCTTCCAGTATGGAAGTAAGCGGTGTTGTTTTTAAAATCCCATTTCTTACCATGAACACGTTTGCCCCGCTTGCCTCGGAAACATAACCTTCTGTATCCAGGAGCAGTGCCTCTTCATATCCACAGGCCACAGCCTCACTCTTGGCAAGCTGGGAATTCACGTAATACCCGCCAACCTTTGCCATGGACATGTTGGAGTTCACATGCCCCCTGACAAAAGAGGACGTTTTCAGCCTTATCCCTTCCCTGAGGCCTTTGTCGCCAAGATAGGCCCCCCATGGCCACAAAGCTATCGACACGTTTACCGGGGAGTTCTTTGCGTAAAGGCCCATCACCCCGTAGCCAAGGTATATAATCGGCCTTATGTAGCATTCCGATATTCTGTTTGCCTTTACCGTCTGAAGTATGGCCTTTGATATCTGCTCCTCGGAGTAAGGCACTTCCATCTGGAATATGTGGGCGGAGCCGAAGAGTCTCTTTACGTGCTCCGGCAGTCTGAATATGGCCGGGCCTTTATGCGTCTTATAACAGCGGATGCCTTCAAATACGGTAAGCCCGTAATGCAGGGAATGAGTAAGCACATGCACCTTCGCCTCGTCCCAGCCCACCAGCTTGCCGTCCATCCATATCTTGCTTGTCTTTTCCAGCATCGTGATATTTTATATCATTACAAATTTTAAATCATCAGTTATTTGCCCTGATTTTGTTATGCAGTTCCAAGATAGGTCCTGTTAGATAACAGCAAGTTGAAATCTAAAAAGATATACTGTTATAACGATATGGCAATCATTAAAAATGAGCGAACAGGATTCCGATACGCCTTTGTGCCCGGAGTCAGTTTGGATGGAGGACAATAGACAATGGAAAATGGAGCCGGCATCCTTATGCCGCGTATAAAGGAAATTTTTTGGACGGGCGCTGTATTTTTAACAGCTCTCCTTTGCGCCTCGTGCGCCGCAAGCGGGACACAACCGGTGGACGATGTAGTAAAAAAAGGTGATTTGATTACCACGGAATATGTTCTGATGGCGGATGGCAGGGTAATTCATGACACAAGAGAAATGAAATCTTTTGTATTCAGGGTAGGCGCGCACCAGGTCGTGCCCGGGTTCGACACAGCCGTCATCGGGATGAGGCCGGGGCAGCAAAAGAAAGTTGTCTTGACCCCTGAGGAAGGTTTTGGCGAGTATGACCCAAAAAAAGTAGTTGAATTGCCAAGGAGCGATTTGCCGGCGGGCATACGGCCCGGGATGTCCATTTCCTACAGGCTGGGCCCCGGCGGAGGGAAAATACCGGTAAAGATTTTAGCGGTAAAGAAAAATACCGTGGTGCTGGATTTGAACAATCCGCTTGCGGGCAAGACCCTGTATCTCACAATCAGGCTTGATGCGATAGATGATTGAACTCGCAGCCATTTTTCAGGATTTAAAGTGGCGCAATGCTTAATTGTATATTTTGATTTTTTGCGTACCCTGCATGCCGGCTAATATCTTTACGGCTTAAATTACATCCGCTCCGGGGCGGAGACGCCCAGGATTGAGAGGCCGTCCTTAAGGACGATGCTTATGGCCTCAACCAGTGCCAGGCGTGCGCGGGTGAGTCCAGCGTCATCGGTAACCACCTTATGCCGGTTGTAATAAGGATGGAATAGCCCAGCCAATTCCTGAAGGTAATAGGTAATCCGGTGCGGCTCATGGGCGCGCGCGGTGCCTTCAAAAACCGTGGGATATGCAAGCAGCTTTTTGGCCAGCTTCAATTCTTCAGGTTCTGAAAGCAGCCGGAGGTCCGCCTGGCCCGTGCGCGCCTCATCCTCGGATATCCCTTTTTCGCGCGCATGCCTGAATATGCTGTTTATCCGGGCAAATGCGTACTGGACGTAATATACGGGGTTTTCCGCCGATGCTGCCTTCGCTGTTTCCAGGTCGAAATCCAGATGGCTGTCCGGCCTGCGGGTAAGGAATATGAACCTGGTTGTGTCCGCGCCAACCTCGTCTATTACTTCCTTCAGGGTAACGAACTCGCCCGCCCGCTTGGACATCTGCACCGGCTTGCCGCCGCGCAAGAGGTTTACAATCTGCACCAGCAGCACGCGAAGCTTTTCCCTGTTGTAACCAAGCGCTTCCAGCGCGGCCTTCACGCGCGGTATGTAGCCGTGATGGTCAGCCCCCCAGATGTCTATCAGCTCGTCATAGCCGGCGTCCACTTTCAATTTGTGGTAAGCGATATCGGAGGCAAAATACGTGTACTGGCCGCCGCCTTTTTTTAGCACGCGGTCTTTTTCATCGCCAAAAAGGGTTGCCCTAAACCATGCCGCACCCTCGCTGTCGTAAACGAAACCCTTTGCACGAAGGAAATTGATGGCGCCATCAACTTCGCTTTCCATGCCTTCCCTTTTTTCATAGAGCTCTTTCTCGCTCTGCCAGATATCAAAGACCACGCCAAAGCCTTCCAGGTCTTTCTTTATGGCGGCAAGCATCATCGCACAGGACTTCTCCGCGAAGTAAGTTCCCGCCTGCGCGAAATCCTGGCCTTTGTATTTGCCCCCTTCGGCATCTCTAATCTGGCGGGCAATGTCCATGATGTAATCGCCCCGGTAGCCATCTTCCGGCAGTGGATAATCTGCCCCGCATAATTCCTGATATCTTGCAAACACGGACACGCCAAGCAGCGCAACCTGCCTGCCCGCGTCATTTACATAATATTCCTTTGTTACCTTGAAACCTGCCGCTGCAAGCAGGTTTGAAAGCGCCGCTCCAACGGCCGCTCCCCTGCCATGGCCAAGGTGCAATGGGCCGGTGGGGTTTGCGCTTACAAACTCCACCTGCACGGTTTTCCCCTTGCCAATATCAGCCCTTAAAAAGGCCTGCCCCTCTGAAAGTATCCGGCCCAGTTTCTCCATGATGAAATCCCTGCTGAAGATGACGTTTATGAAACCCGGTCCGGCGATTTCCACTTTTTCAAACGCCGCGCCGCCAGTTTCGCTGAGCTTTGCTGCTATGGCCTGGGCTATCTCCCTGGGCGGTTTTTTCAGTTGTTTTGAGAGGGACATGGCTATGGGCGTGGACAGGTCCCCCCAGGCTTCCTCTCTTGGGGCGCCGACTTCTATCCGCTCCGGTGGCTCCATGCCAAGGGCCTTCAGTGCCTGGCGCAAGCTGTTTTCAACTGAAGCAAACATGGTCTTTAAGTTTAAGCGCCCTGCCAATGCAAGTCAATGCGCCGTTACATGCGCCGTATACCGATGCCGTGCGCCGGGGAAATACAGGGCTGGTAATCGGCCCTGTATTTAATTGTATGTTTCTTTACTTTTCAGCAATGTTTATGTGACAATTTAATACCTTTAAAGGGGAGGCAGATGGACCTCGCAAAGATCAGGAAAAAGCTGAGGGAGGCCAGGCAAAAGGCGGCTGAAGGGGCAGGCGGCACTGCGGAAAAATCTTCTGAAGAATCAGGGATTTCAGATGCGCAGTCCGGCCATGGCGCCGTTGACCCGGAAGCATTTTCCGGCCAAGGCAGGGAAGTAAACGCTCGCCCTGTCGAAATAAACGCTCCGGAAGAACCGGCTGCCCATGCCGGGCATGAGGACCAGGCCAGCCTGCAATCCCAACCGCAAACCCAGCCGTCAGCCAACAATGCGTCCGATGGCTTCGAAACGCTTTCGCTGGATGAATTGGCCGCTGAAAGCCATGCCGTAAACCAGTCCGTATCCGGGGAACAAAGCTTGTCAACTGAGGGCGAAACCGCGGCTGCCATAAAGGAGCAGGCGCGGCAGGATTCCAGCGGCCGGCAGGAAGGGCAACAGCCGGTTGCCTCAGAACAGACGGGACCCTCAGAGGCTAAGCAAACGGCGGGCGCTGAACAGGATGAAGCGGAACAGGAAAAGGAAAAAGAAAAAACCCGCCAGAAGAATATTGAGCTGCTCACCTTCAAGCTGAGTGGCGAGGATTACGCCTTCAGGATAGAAGATATAGAGGAGATTTTAAAGCCTCAGCAGGTAACTAAGGTGCCCAGGGTTGTAGCGTACATCAGCGGGGTAAGCTCGCTGAGGGGAAAGATAATACCCGTTATGGACCTCAAGACAAGGCTGGGCCTTAAAGGCGAGAGTGTGTCTGGAAAATACTCCCGCGTGCTCATATTGCGCGGGCCAAAGGGTTCCATAGGCGTAAGCGTTGATATGGTGGAGGACGTGCTGAGGATACCGGCCGCGTCGGTACAGGAGCCGCCTGCCCACCTGTCCGAGATAGAAGTGAAATATCTGGAGGGCGTGGCCCTGGTGGATGGGAGTTTTATCTCGGTCATGAAGACCGGCGAGGTTTTGAGTGTCAAAGATGCGGTTTAGGGACAAGCTGGAATTCAAGATTTTCGGGGCCGGCTTTGTCATTCTGATTCTGGGCATTATCCTCATAAATCTTGTTGTGCTTTCAAAACAGCGGAAGGAAATTTATGAGATTGGCGACCAGAAACTGGTTGCCGTATCCGAGCTTATAAGGGCGAACATCGAAAGCGCAATGCTTACCGGCCAGCCCAGCGCAGCCGCCCTGGCCCTTCCCGCATACAAGAAAATAAAATCGCTGGACTCTGTTACCGTTTACAATTGGCAGGGCAGGGAGGCATTCAATCCGCAGTCTCCCGTTACCGAGGCCGGCATCATCCAGCAGCTGAAAGGGAACGGCGGGCGCCCTCTGATATTAAGGCGTGGCAGAGAGTCCGTCCTTTATGCGCCGCTTGAAAACAAGCGGGCCTGCCGCCAGTGCCATTCCGATAACCTGCCGCTGCGCGGTGTGGTGAAGGTTTCGGCCAACCTCAATGAGGAATATGCAAGCATCTCGGAATTTACATACATGATCCTTGGCGGCAGCATACTGGGGGCCGTTGGCCTGGGATTCCTGTTCTGGATGATCTTGAACAGGGTTGTAATAGCCCCGGTGCAGAAGATGGAGTCCGCCGCGCGCAAGCTGGCCATCGGAGATCTGTCGTATGACGGCGGCGTGGATTCCAGGGATGAGCTGGGCTCACTCCAGAAATCGATAAGGGCCGCCCTGTCTTCGATCAGCAACGTCCTTGTCAGGGTGAAGGACCTTTCAAGGGACATCGCCCTGGCCGCCTCCAATGTGGAGAAGGATTCGGACAAGCTGTCCGGGTTCACCCAGACAGAATCGGAGGCCATAGCGGACATATCAACATCCGTTGAGCAGCTTAATGCGGCCATAACGGAGATAGCCGAGAGCGTGGACAGCCTTGTTGCCTCCATGGAAGAGACCGCCGCATCCACAGAGGAGATTGCGGCCTCCATTGAGAGCATATCCGGGATGGCAAACATGCTCACCGGCGCTGTTGATGAGACCGGCTCCTCCATTGAAGAGCTTTCCGCCACGCTCAAGGAAGTGGCTGGAGGAGCAAACGAGCTTGCCGAGACCTCCGACAACACGATTTCCTCCATTACAGAGATAATGCAGTCCATAAAGGAAGTGGAAGAGAAGGCCAAGGAGTCCTCCAGGTTTTCTGAAAACGTTGCCATTGAGGTTTCCCAGCTTGGCGTTTCTGCCGTTGAGAAGACAAAAAAAGGGATGCAGCAGATAAAAGTCTCCGTGGATTCCACTGCTTCGGCGCTGAAGAAACTTGGGGGGAGGTCCGAGGAGATAGGCAAGATACTTACCGTTATAGATGAGATAACCGAACAGACCACCCTGCTGGCGCTGAACGCGGCAATACTGGCCGCACAGGCCGGTGAAAAGGGAAAGGGTTTTTCGGTTGTTGCCGACGAGATAAAGGGCCTGGCAGAACGGACAGGCGTTTCCACCCAGGAGATAGCGTCATTGATAGATGCAGTGCGCGCCGAGGTGAAGACGGCCGTGGACTCCATGAAAGAAGGAATGGGGGCAGTTGACCAGGGGCTTTCACTGGTGGACGAGGCCGACCACTCATTGAAGAAAATTCTGGACAGCTCCAAACGCTCCTCGGAGATGGTGGGCTCCATAGAGAGGACCACGTCCGAGCAGGCCAGGAGCGCAAGGCTTGTATCGGAGTCGGTTGAGGGCATGAGGGTGATGGTGGGGCGGATGGCCAGGGCCACGTCCGAGCAGTCCAAAGGGGTGGCGCTTATCATCTCCGCGGCGGAGCGGATGAAGGATGCCTCAGTCCAGGTGCGCAGCACCACAGAGCAGCAGGCCGAAAGCAGCAGGCAGATATCCCAGGCGCTTGACGTGGTGTCCGAAAAGAGCCAGCACATCGCAAAGGCGATAAACGAGCAGAAGACCGGGGCCGGCCAGATATGGGCTTCTGTTGAGAAAATAAAGGAGATACCCGCAAAATCCAGGGACCTTTCCTTCAGGATAAACAGGACGCTAAGGGGGCTTTTGCAGAAGGCGGACCTTATGAACGCGGAGATGCAGCACTTCACGCTTGCATCGGCGGACCACGGCACTCTGCGGTTCGGGGTTGTGCCGCTGGAGTCTCCGGCGGAGATGTACAGGAAATTCAGCCCGCTTGCCGCTTATCTCTCGGAAGCGCTGGGCAGGAAAGTTGAACTGAAAGTGGCCCCGGATTTTGAATCGGCCGTGGGGGAACTGGGCAAGGGCATAACCGATTTTTCCTACCTTACCCCGTCCACCTATATCCAGGCACGCACCGCATACGGAGCCCGGGTGCTGGTAAAGGCGCTGAGGGACGGTAAACCCTTTCACCATTCGGTTATAGTGGCCAAGGCAAAGGGCGCGGTAAAATCCCTGAGGGATTTAAGGGGCAGGTCGTTTGCTTTTGGAGATGTTAATTCAACGTCCAGCCATATAATGCCCAGGGCAGTGCTGCAGGAAGAGGGCATAGAGCTGAAGGACCTTTCCTATTACAATTTCCTTGGCCACCATCATGACGTGGCGCACGCCGTGCTTAAGGGCGATTT
The DNA here is from genome assembly GCA_021788025.1 of Nitrospirota bacterium. Taxonomy (GTDB): domain Bacteria; phylum Nitrospirota; class Thermodesulfovibrionia; order Thermodesulfovibrionales; family JdFR-88; genus JAKAKS01. Next base: position 335 of record JAJYLE010000051.1, on the reverse strand, counting down.
TGATGCTGGCGGGATAATGGAGTCCATAGCGCAGAAATTCAGGGGCGAGGGGCTTGCCTTTATAAAGGTTTCACCGGATATACCCGAATTCAATATAGCCGTAAGGGAAGGTATTGAGCCTGAGGTGGAGGCCGGCTTGAGAAAAGCTCTTCTTGCCCTTAGCTTCCATAATCCCAGGCAAAAGGCCATAATCGAATCGATAGATGCTTCGTATACGGGTTTCATGGAGGCTGAGGACGGCGACTACGGTCAGATAATGGAGCTGATGAAAAAAATGGGGATCACCGGCTAGGAGATTTGTTTCAATATGGAAAGACCTGATACTGAAATGATGG
>JAJYLE010000050.1 GCA_021788025.1 Nitrospirota bacterium | reverse complement strand
GCACTCACCTGGTTGCTGTTGTATTTAACGGCGGAATATATACGTCAAGCAACTCCGGTTCAACCTGGACTCAGACGAGCGCGCCAGTTGTGTCCTACTGGCAGGCTGTCGCTTCGTCCTCCGACGGCACCCATCTGGTTGCAGCTTCTACTGGTAATGGCAGCTGGGGAATATATACGTCAAGCGACTCCGGTTCAACCTGGGCCCAGACGAGCGCGCCAGTTGCCAACTATGCGGCTGTCGCTTCATCCTCCGACGGCACTCATCTGGTTGCCGTTGCTCAGAGCGGCGGAATATATACGTCAAGCAACTCCGGTTCAACCTGGACTCAGATGAGCGCGCCATTTGCGGCCTGGTGGAGCGTCGCTTCATCCTCCGACGGCACTCATCTGGTTGCCACTTCTTACGGCGGAATATACGTGTTCACATCATCCACAACCATCGGGACCGCTGGTTCGCTCTCCGGCGGCCAGTATGACGCCGTTGAGCTCCAATATATAGGCGGCGGTGTATTCATGCCCATAAGCTACGCAGGATATGGCTTTACGGTGCAGTAGCTTCTGCTAATTTGCCAACTGAGGCGGGGATAAATCGCCCCGCCTCAGCTTCAGGCGGCTTTTACTCCTTCCATAAAGCGAGGGCGGGCTTCTTCGTGCCCCTTGCCACAGGAATAATGGAAAACCCCTTCGACAAATAAAGCCGGGCGTAATCCAGGGCCGTCAAATCCGATGTTTTACCTGAATTCTTTTTCATGCGGTTTGGCCTTGTAGTTATATAGCGGAGGGGGCAACCGCAAACTGGCCAGTTTGCGGGCCATTTTTATGGCCAGTTTTATGGCCAGTTTTCTGGCGGTCTTTTCATCCACTTTCTGGAAGCATGGGGGGTTGCCCCCGTTGATATTAATATTCGCGGGCTCGTCATAGACAAATAATGAAGTTTGTTTCGTTGGTAACAATGTCATAGCCGATTACCTTGTTATCTTTGTAACAGTTTCATAAAGGAAGGAGACACGTAAAATGACGCTGGAAAATGCAGCCAAAGAACTGGGGTTCACAAAACCGGAAGGATATGTCCTGAACAGGTATATGAACTCCGGGAAGAGGCTTTCAGCTCTAAAGGTAGCAGACGAAGTCGAATACTACTTCGGAATGCCCAAGAATGTGGCATTGCCGATGGTTAGAAAGATGAGAGTGCGGGCCGCTGCAGCAAAATACAGACGGAGACGTGAAGAGGGGCTGTCAGGCAATAAACCTCACAAAAGTTAAGGGACGGGGACAGAACTTTGGTCATGAGCTTTGCATCAAGCTCAGGCACCAAATATTCCGCGTCCGTCCCATTGTCAGCTAACCGTACATTCATGGCAAAAAGCCAGGGGCCGGGCCGCCAGGGAAAATATTCAAACCGCAAGCCAGGCGGCCACCCGGATGGGCGGCCGTCATTCCACCGAAAATCAGACATTCAGCGGCAACGTCTTATTCCACTGATTTTGCCGCCATTTTCATTTAAAATAGAACAAAGAGATGAAGGAGGTGTTTTATATGACCTTGTCTGCCGTTAAAAAGAAAATCGCCCCGGAAGATTACATACTGTCCGTGTTGTCGCCGGAAGACAGGCTCGATGCGGCCTTTAAAGTAGCAGGGGAAGCTTTCAAGAAGACCAGGCTCACTATGAAAGACGTTGACAATGCCGTTAAAGCCGTCAGGAGAAAGGCTTACGAGAAAAAGAAGTAGGGTAGTAATTGATACCGGGGTGCTTATCTCGGCTTTTGCCTTTGACGGCATTCCGGAAAAGGCGGTCAGGAAGGCTTTTAAGCACTCTGAAATTTTTGTCTCCCCACTCCTTATCGAAGAATACCGCGATACCCCTCTCAAACTTGAGAAACGGGGAAAAATAACTCATCAGCAGATGAAGGCCTTAATTGCGGGCATAGCCGCTTTTGTCGCTAATGCGAAGATGGTCCATCCCTCAAAGAGGGTATCATTGTGCAGAGACCCCGAAGATAACATGGTCATCGAATGCTGCCTTGCCGCGAAGGCCGGGATATTGATAACCGGGGATAAGGATCTCCTCGATATAGACGACCTACCATTTGACCTTCAAATCATCACGCCCCTGGATTTTGTTGGTTATAGAGACTCTTAAAATCACGATTTCACTCTCTTTGGCATTTCAGATAAGCAAGATTTCTCTTGGAAATAAACGCGTAATCTGCCTGACTTTTGATTCGGAACCTTCTTGTCCGCATATCAGGATATTTCCTCTTGGCTCAAGTTACGCCGTAACGGAGCACGCGCCCTATCTCCGGCATCGGTTACGATCAGTATTGAAGAAGGTGCCTTTTAACACCTCTAATTCCGAAGCGGCTTACAGAGACGTTCTTATACTGTTAAAAACCATCACTGAAATGACGATTGAGAATGCCGCGGGAATAGCAGGGCCTGGCAGGTTAATAGTCTTTACGATTTTCTATTCACCGCGCAGAAACACGTTCTCTTCATATGCCCGACTCAAAAAGCAAAAATCGATTATGCGCTCGCCCGCAGCTGTCCTCTATGAAATGCAAGAAGCCGCTCCGTTCCTTCTGTTCCCATGTATTTCTGCAGAATACGGGAGTCTACCTCTGCCAAGTTGACCAGGACCAGACTGTCAAGCACATTCGAAAATTTTCTATCCCTGCTGAACCCGAGAAGCTTGCCTCCAAGCTTAAGATACTGCCTTAACAAAATTGGGATATCCTTTCCGTCTGGTTCTATTTCGGAGACCATAAGCGATAGGTCCTCAATGCTTTTTGCGATAACCCCGTGTGCATGTAAAATCCTGGAGCGGCTACCCCTAACAGGGTCCTTTGCACTTACTAATCTTACAAGATTTTCTTCAAAGTGGTGCTTTTTGAAATAACTCATCATAATTTCTTTAGAGGCTGCCATATATTCGCGGCTGATACTGACAGGGCCGAAAAGGAATTTGTACTGCGGGTTTTTTTGAAACGTAATACCCGATCCCTTTCCAAAGCAGTAGAAGCGCGGAATATGATTTCTGGTACTCAGGTCTGATGAAGGATCTTCCAAGCTCTAGGGCCATGCCGGCTGCGTTTAAAAACTTTTGATCATATCTGAAGAGGGTGCCAGTATATAGTCCTCTTATTCCCTGTGATTTCAATATCCTGTCCGTTTGGCCCAAACGGTAAGCCCCTGCGATTTCCGATTTGTCCTTATTCCATAGAAACAGATGTAAATAATGCGAGTCGAATTCATCCAGATCCAGCGTCTTGCCGGTCCCTTCGGATGTCTGCCTGAAGGTCATCTCTCGTGGCCGCCCTATCTCCCAAAGAGTCCTGGGTATCTGCCAGGCCTCCGCGCATAAGACCTGAAATTCACCATGCTCCAGGAGGAGGGCCTGAGAAAAAGAGATTTCACGGGCGAGAGTTTTTGCATCCACTGGCGGAACTATCTCCTCATTGCCCCCTGACTCTTTCATGGAAAGCGGGCCGGCAGAAGCACGCTTATGGCCCTCTTTCCCAGACAGAATGTAGGTACGCATTCTCATATAATCGAGCATTCCCCTGTCAGATTGAAAATCTTGGAGAGTTGATCTAGGGATTACGTTGCCTACGTCGCTTACACCCATTACGACACCCTTGGCAACACTTTTCGTGCTTAGAATAAGACCCGTGCCAACTTCCTCGGTGGCCGCTATTGCGCCTTTCATTACATCGAAGGCTACACCGACGGTCTCGGTGACCACCCCTCCCGTGGCTTTCAATGTATCAGACACGGTATTCCTTACCAGAGAGACTATCTCCGCCTCTATTTCATTTATACCTTCAGGCTTGCCACTATGCCTTGCTTAACAGTTGTTCCAGCCTTGCTTAAGTCTATGGAAACTTCCCTTGTTTCTGCATATTCAGCCATTTAGAGCCTCCATTCTTTATATAACCGGGCTGAGATCCTTCTGAGGCTCCCGCTCGGCCTTTAAAAAGATGTTTAACGCGTACCAGAATGCCGCATACCAGGGCAGGGCGGCAAAATTACCTTTAGCTATCTGGTATAGGCCAACCCCCGCCAAACCAAGGAATGCGGTCCCAGCTATATCGAGCTGGCCACCTGACAGTTCGAGAACTTTTGCGTCGGTCTGTTTGAATGTGTCGGAAATCAGCCAGGTGATTCTCCTGGCTTTGACCGACCTGTTCGCATTATTATTTGTCCTGCCATTTACCTCATCATTTTCTGGATCGTCCAAAAGAAGCCTGCGTCCGCCTACCATTTAATGCTATCTCCTTTTTCAGGAGCTTCGTGGAAGAGTGTGGGTGAATTAGAGGGCATGAGGTGTCGCGGAGCCGCTTGAAATAAGGGGAAACAGGTCTTTTATAAAGGTGAAAAAATCCGTATGCTAACCGGATGCGAAAAAGAAGGAGTCTGCTGGACGAATACCGGTTCCCCGGGTTTCGTCCGAAGGCGGCGGTCAAGGGGATATTCGGAGATCCAAAGGCCAGGGTCATACGGCTTGAGCGGACTCAAAAAAAACGGTATGCGGTTCATGCGGCAAAGCACATCGAAGTTATTACGACAAGACAACGCGGCGTATACGGGATTTGTCCTGCGGGGATGCCCGGATATATCTGGAAGTGGAAGTGCGGCGAGTACAGTGCAAAGGGTGCGGGAAAGTGAAGCGGGAGAAACTCCCTTGGCTGGCGAACAATCCCTTTTACACGAAGCGGTTTTCTTACTACGTGGGGAGGAAATGCCGCGCCATGAGCATTCAGGATGTGGCCAAGGAGCTGAAACTGGACTGACATGCGGTCAAGGCGCTGGAGAAGGAGTACATGCAAGAGCAGCTCAGGCGCAATCCCGTGCCGCTCCTCGCGCCATAGGGATAGACGAAGTATCGTTGAGGAAGGGGCACACCTATAGGATTGTGGTAAGCGACCTGGAGCGCGGGCGTCCTATCTGGTTTAGCGGGGAAGACCGGTCTGAGGCAAGCATGGATATGTTCTACGCATGGCTGAGACCGAAGAAAACAAAGAAGATACAGTTGGCGGTCATGGACATGTGGAAGGCATTTACCAAGTCCACCAGGGCGAACGCGCCCAGTGCGGCGATTCTCTATGACAAGTTCCACGTGATGAGACATCTTGGAGAGGACCTGGATAAGGTGCGTAAAATGGAATATACGAGGCTGTCGGGAAAAGACCGCTCGTACATCAAGGGGCAAAAGTATACGCTCTTGTCGAACCGCGAGAATCTCACTCTTGATGGGCGTATTGCGCTCAAGAGGTTGCTGAAGGCAAATAAGCGGCTTAATACAGCTTATCTCTTTAAAGGAGTCCTTTGGCTAGTTATGGAGTTATCAAACTGAAGGATGGGCCAGACGGTTCTTCGACAACTGGAAGCAGGCGCTCAAATGGCAGCGGCTTCTGCCCTACGAGAAGTTTGCGAAAATGATCGAGCGGCACTGGGACGGCATCGCCGCCTATAGCAGACCGGAGGACAAAGTCTCGTTAGGTTTCGTCGAAGGGCTAAACAATAAGATCAGAGTCATCCAGCGAAGGGTATACGGTTTAAGAGATGAAGAATATCTTAGGCTGAAAGTTTCTTACTTGCATGCTCAAGGAGATATAAAATGACCCACACTCTTACGCGAAGACCCCCTGAGAAGATTTTTGGCCTCAGCTTTAATCTGCTGTCTTAATGATTTCAGCGAAAGGACCTCCGCATTTGACCCCCAAGTCAGAATCCAGCGCATTATTTCCTCAGTGCCTGGAACAATTACCTACATGTCCAGATAGCCGTGCGATTGCTCCGTGATCACCTGCGAGGAATGCCCATTTTTTTCTTTTTATAAGTAAGGCTACTTGGGGAGAAGATGATGGATCCAAGTGGTCTTCCTATAGTGGAAAAGGAGTTCAATAATCCATTTCCCCGAGAAGGACAATTGCCAGCAATGCGTTCAGCGCGACGATAATAAAACCGCAAGCTTGCAGCCTAAGGACAAAAAAATATGGGCAGGTAAGAATCGGAGCCAATGATGATTCCGGGTTAGGCAATCCGGCAGCCGGGGCTTACGGCAATTGGGGGGAGATTTTTAAGGTTAGGCTGTCAAAACTAGAAACAACGGAAAAAACATTGGGTTATGGCCGTTTAAGGACTGCAAGATTGAACAGTATTGAACAGGGAGATTGGTAAAATGCTTTAAACACAGGGTGTTGTGGATTTATGATTGAACATATAAAAAAAGGAGATTTAGGTTGTGCGCGGCATGGCAAGAAAACGGAATCGCGGGGCTGGTTTGCGCTCAGGCCTTTCTTTTGTAAGCGCCGCTTTTGCCGCCTTTTTTGCTCATCAGTTTGATATCGGAGATAACGGCCCCGCGGTCCACGGCCTTGCACATGTCATACACCGCCAGAGCTGCTGCTGCGGCGGCTGTAAGGGCCTCCATCTCAACCCCTGTTTGCCCGGAGGTCTTCACCACGGCTTCTATCCCCACGTGGCCTTCCTCCTCGTCAATCCAAACGTCTAAATGTGCCGAGGTTATCGCGATGGGGTGGCACAGGGGAATTATTTCCGGGGTTTTCTTTGCGGCCATTACGCCTGCTATTCTTGCCACGGCCTGCACGTCGCCTTTGGGCATGGCGCCCTGGCGGATGAGTTTCAGGGTTTCTTTCTGGAGCTTTACAGAGGCCCTGGCTACGGCCTCGCGCACAGTTGAGGGCTTTTGGCTGACGTCCACCATCCTTGCATGGCCGCGGCTGTCCAAGTGGCTCAGAGGGGGCTGGTCCTCTTTGGAACGGCCCCCCCTGATTCCGGAGTTCACTTAACTTTCATTTCGCGCAGCTTCGTTTTTGCAGCTGCGGCTTCCTCGGTATCCGGATACTTTTTCACCAGCTGCTTGAAAACCGCCGCCGCGGCCCTCTTGTCTTTAATCAGCTGGAAGGCCATTCCCTGTTTCAGGAGAGCGGCGGGCATCTTTGCGCCCGAAGGATATTTTTTAATCACGTTTTCGTAAGCCAGTATGGCAGAATCATAGTCCTTCTGCTTGAAATACGTCTCGCCAATCCAGAACTGGGCGTTGCCGGCCAGCGGATCCGAGCGGTACTTGCCGATGAAGGCCTTGAATGCGGACCTGGCCTCATCGTATTTGCCCTGGTTAAACAGGTTTGTGGCCTCCTCGTAATCCTGGACTGGTGTGGCGGCAGCCTTCTTCTGGAGCAGAGCAATCGCGGACTCGGCGTTTGCCAGGCGCGCCACAAGCCCCTCCTGCTCTCTCTTGATCTTGTCCAGCCGCTGCGAGAGGCCCACGGAGGAGCCGGACTGCTCTGAAAGCAGTTTCTGCTCCTCATCAAACCGGCCCCTTATACCCCGCACCTCCTTCTGCGTGGAATTGATCTGGTCCAGCAGGTTGGCCTGGGAGTCCCTTATGGACTGGATTGTGCTGTCCCGTCCGGCACTGTCCTGCTTCTGCTTTGCCATTTCCGCTTTCATGCTGGCCACGTCGGCCGAAAGAGAATATGTCTGGCTTTTAAGGTCGTTCAGGTCCGCCTTTATATCGTCCTGGTTGACGCAGCCCGCAAACAAAGGAAGCAGCGCAATCGCCAGCAGGGCCGGAAGAGCCAGTCTCATTTCGGTGCCGTACCTATCAGGATCACAAAGTGGTCCCGCCTGTTCCTGGCATAGCAGCTTTCAGTGGCTTCCGTGCAAAGCGGCTTGTCCTTGCCATAGCTGATCGTCTCGATCCTGGAAGTGTTGATGCCCAGGGCCACCAGGTAATCGCGTGCCGCCCCGGCTCTTCTGTCGCCCAGCGCAATGTTGTACTCGCGCGTGCCTCTGGCGTCGCAGTTGCCCTCTATGCGGACCTTGTTTTCAGGGTTTTCGGACAGCCAGTTGGCCAACTTTTTAAGTGTGTCTTTATCGGCAGACTTTATATCGTACTTGTCGAAATCGAAGTGTATGTCGTTAAACGGAATGCCGGGCACTACTTTTTCCGTGGACGGCGGGGTGATTTTTGCTATCCCGCCGGACGGGGTTTTAGTCTCAGGTGCAGGCGCGGGTGCAGGTGCGGGCGCAGGCGTGGGTGCCGGTGCAGGAGCAGGGGCCGGCGCTTTTTCAGGCGCGATGGCCTGCTTATGGCATCCGCTGGCAACCAGCATCAGGCCCATTAATAAGGTTAAAATGCTAAAAAATTTCATTTTTAAGCCCTCCTTTTTTTCGCCCGGTTCGGGCGATTAGTTAATTATAACTCCATCTCGGGCCATACGCATTTGCCCCGTTAGCGGTTTTTATGCGCCGTTGGCCTTCCCCGTTAGACCTCATTATATATATCGATTTTACCCCGTTTCTGTCCGATGAAAAAGCAATCATCGAACCATCGGGCGAGAAACAGGGATCCTCGTTGTTTCCGTAAGATGTTAGCTGCATCAGGTCTGAGCCGTCCGGCTTTACCGTGAATATCTGGTTCTGGCCGCCGCCAGCTCTGCCCGCAAAGGCGATCCTTTTGCCATCCGGGCTCCAAACCGGCGCCGTATTGTAATTACCCTGGAATGTTACCCTGGTTATGTTGCTGCCGTCTGTGTTCATAACATATATCTGCGGCGAGCCGTCGCGGTCCGATACGTAGGCAATCAGCCTGCCGTCGGGCGACAGTGCCGGAGACACGTTTATCCCATGAGTGTGCGTAAGTTTCAGCGGCGGGCCGTAGCCCCCGTTACCCTCAGGATTAATTATATATATATTCGGACTGCTTTGATAGGAGGATGAAAACAGTATCTGGCCGGAAGGGCTTATGTCGCCTATCAGGCTTGTCCCCCGCCTGTAAAAGACAAGGCTTTCTTTCAGGTGAGCAATGTCCAGCCGGTAAATGCCCCAGGCCCCGCCTCTTTCCGCGGAGTAGAAAAGAGACTTATTGTCCCTGCCCCATTTTGGCGGCATCAGCAGCCGCTCATTGAATCTCAAGGTTTTAGGGTGATATGCGTCCCAGTCTGCTATTACAATGTTTTTTCTGCCGTGCTTTTCGGATATGTAGGACAGCTTGCATTTAAACGGGCCGGCATACCCGGTAAGCTGTTTGAATACGTCCGACGATATATCATGGGCAAGGGACCTCAGCATACCAAGCGATGCGCCGTAGCTCTTTGAAAAAAGCACAGCCCCGGACTGCACATCATACAGGGTTGCCGTGGCCGATATGTCCCCCTCCGGCGAGATGCTGGCAGTCCCTTTCAGCACAGCCACAACCTGCGTTGGCAGCCAGTCCGCCTGGTTAAAAGGTTCCGTTGGGGATTCGGAAAACCCTTTAGGGTCTAAAAACGTGAAAACACTGGTGGCGTCCAGGTCCTGAATGACAACTGAGGATATCTCATCGCCAGGCAGACCGGCAAGAGGGCTTATGGCAATTGGAATAGGCCTCCCTGGCGCATATATGTCTATTTGTTGGATATTATCAGCTTGCGCCATCGGAGCCAGCGCTATCATGGCGATAATGATAAAAGCAAAAATTGAAGAAAGTGTGAACACCAGCCTGGATTTTCTTTGTTTTTTCATCATCTTCCTTTATTGATGAATTGTAGCTTCCAGTATTGTTTTGTAATAATTTGCAGGCGGAGGCCCTGCGCATTCCCCGGCCCTGTTTATTGCCGCGGCAACAGCACTGTCGAATTTTGGGTTGCCGGAGCTGCGCACAATTTTACAAGGAAGCACGCCGTCATTTAGAATCGTAATATCAACTATAACTTTATTTCCTTCGCCCATATCGGGATATATCACATATTTAGAAATGCAGCCTTTAAGCCTGTCTGCATATAGGCCTTCGCTGCTTGCATTCTGTGGCCCGGCGGGTGGATTATCATTACTTCCTACTTTGATCTCAGTCCTGATTTTCACTCTGTGTTCCGCTCCGGCGATCCCTTCATGTAAGGCCATCCAGTCATTTAGCGCCTCCTGGTCCTGATGGTCCGATTTGTCGGGTTGTTTATACCCGGCATGATCCGGCGCTTTCACCTTTGGCATGGGAGCCGGTTTGGGTTTGGGCTGTGGCAGGAACATCTCTTTTGGGGCGGGTTTGGGTGTTTCGGGCTGTACGGCGGGTTCAGGCTGTTTTGGGGCGGCAATAGCCTTCGGCGGGGCGGAAGGAGTGCTTCCGGACCCGGTCACAAGGTTAACTTCGTATGAAAGAGGTATGTACGGATGTTTCCGGATGGCAATCGAGAATGCCGCAATAATAAAGACGTGCAGCAATATGGACGCAAAAACTGCCCTTTCAAACGTAATCAATGTAAAAAACCCTTATTTTTGCGGAAGCGGTTCAGTTACGATGCCCAGCTTCTGGATCCCTGCATATTTAATATCGCCCATTATTTTTGCAACTATTCCGTAAGGCACATCCCTGTCGGCCTTGAGGAATACGTTCGGGTTTGTAGGGGCAAGGGCCTTAAGCCTGGCTGTCATCTGGTCCATGCTGACAATCGCGTTATTCATGTTTATCCCGCCGTTTCTGGAGACCTCTATGCTTATCCGTTCCTCTGTGGCAAGTGGCTTGCCGTGGGCCTGGGGCAGTTTTACATCCACTCCCTGCTGAAGCAGTGGCGCGGTGACCATGAATATCACGAGCAGCACAAGCATAACGTCCACCAGCGGTGTGACGTTTATTTCGGAGAGGGCTGTGCCTGGTTTATGCCTGGCGCTCATTGCCTGCGAGCACCATCTCGATCTCGGCAGACAGGGTGTCCAGTTCGGAAACGATACGCCTTGTCCTACCCAGGTAGTAGTTATAGCCGATTACGGCGGGGATCGCCGCTACAAGCCCCATCGCGGTAGTTATAAGAGCTTCGGCAATGCCTGGGGCAACAATCGCAAGAGATGCGCTTCCTTTCATGCCGATTCCCCTGAATGCATTCATTATTCCCCAGACAGTCCCGAACAGGCCGATAAACGGGGTTGTTGAACCCGTTGTGGCCAGGAAGTTCAGATACCGTTCAAGGGTATCAGTTTCCAGAAACAATTGCCGGTCCAAAGCCGCCTTAAGGCTTTGGCTGTTGCCCGCCTCGGTATAAGCGCTTTTAAACAGGTTGGCAGCCGGGCTCAGTTCCAGCATCCTGGTGTGGGCAAGTATTGTTTTCGGGTCGCCTGCGCGCAATGCCCTTACGAATATCTTGTTCTGGGCTTCCACCTTGCTCAGAAACCTGAGCTTATAAATGATAATAGCCCATGAGACTACGGAAAACAGCATGAGCAATCCCAAAACTAACTTTACTAGAACACTGGCCTGGAGGATGAGCTGAAGCGGAGTTGATTCCATGTTCTCTATCCTAAAAATTTTTAAACCTAAAAGTCAAACTGTCCATAAGCTTCATTAAAATGAAGATTAATTTTTTTTATTTGACGGGAATGGACAATCTGGTTTAGGGTATAATCTTGATTTATCAAATTCCGGTTTTTTACAATTAAAAAACGAGACGCTAAAATCAAGGAGGAAATGGAAAGACATGCCTACATTTGATTTTCAGGGCAAGGCTATCGAAGTTGACGACGACGGTTATCTGGTAAACCTTGGCGATTGGGTTCCGGACATGGCGCCGGCCCTTGCCGCGCAGGACGGTATGACGCTTACCGATGCGCACTGGGAAGTTATCAACTTCCTGAGGGAATACTATGCAAAATACCAGATCGCGCCGATGATCAAGATCCTGGTGAAAGAGATAGCCAAAAGCATGGGGCCTGAAAAAGGCAACACCAAGTATCTCTATGAGCTTTATCCGGCCGGCCCTGCCAAGCAGGCTTGCCGCTATGCCGGGCTTCCCAAGCCTACGGGCTGCGTATAAAGGAATAAAAAACAGGTGAGCGCGGGTAACCGGATTTGTACCGTTACCCGTGCTCCCATTTCAGGAGCTGAAAAGTACCAGCCATGAAATTAACAGACCTGCTGGCCGAAAAAAGACAGGCCGTGCTCGACAGGTGGGTAGAGCACATAATAGCAGGCTACCCGCAAGAGACTTCCAATTTCCTCCGAAGCCAGAAAGACCGTTTCAGCAATCCCGTCGGGCATGCAATAATCGAGGGCACGGGCGCTATCCTGGATGGAATAACACAGGCGCTTTCCCATCCTGGGCAAGCAGCCCCGGCGGTTTCAGGTTATCTGGACTCCATACTCCGGGTGAGGGCGGTCCAGGGGTTTGCCGCTTCCAGTGCGGTCTCATTCATCTTCGAGCTTAAAGGGGTGGCAAGAAGCGTGCTTGGATCCGCCGCGCAGGGGCCTGGAATGAATGCCGAACTGACCGCGTTTGACAAAGAGGTTGACCGGCTGGCCCTGCTTTCCTTCGATATATTCATGCAATGCCGGGAAAAAGTTTTGCAACTTAAGGCGGACGAGCTGGAGAGGCAGACCTTCCGCCTGTTGCAGCAAGCCAGGCTTATTAAAAGCCAGGAAGAAGAGAATAAAGAAAATGCCCCCGAAGGGGGTAAAAAAGAAGAAGGCGAGGTAACCAGATGAGATTCCTAGTCCCCCTGGTTGCGGTCCTGGTTCTGGTGCTGCTGGCTATAGCCGGGGCCGGGGCCCATTTGCAGTTTTTGCTTGGGGTGGTTGTGCCTTACGCCGCGCTTGCCATATTCGTCCTGGGCATGATCGCAAAGGTAGTTGGCTGGGGCAAGGCGCCAGTGCCGTTCAGGATACCAACCACCTGCGGACAGCAGAAATCGCTCCCCTGGATAAAACAGAACAAGATCGAAAACCCCTCCGGCGCGGGCGGCACGTTCATAAGGATGCTCCTGGAGGTGCTGGTTTTCAGGACACTCTGGAGGAACCTGCGCACAGAGATGCATGGCACGCCGGACAACCCGCAGCTAGTGTACAAATCCACAAGATGGCTTTGGCTTGGCGGCATGATGTTCCACTGGACCTTCCTTATAATAGTGATAAGGCACCTCAGGTTCTTCTTTCAGCGGGTGCCGGGGTTTGTCCAGTCCATAGAGCACGTGGACAACGGGCTTAAATTCCTCACCACCTATCCGGCCGTAACCAATCCGGGCAAGCTGTCTGCCGCCCTCCACGGGTTCCTGCAGGTTGGCATGCCCATGCTGTACGTAACGGACATCCTGTTCATAACCGCGGTAACGTATCTTCTCCTTAGAAGGATATTCATACCGCAGGTGAAATATATGACGCTTGCCAACGACTCTTTCCCGCTCTTTCTTATCCTTGGCATAGGAATATCCGGCGTGGTTATGAGGTATTTCCACAGGGTGGACGTGGTTGGCGTGAAAAACCTGGCGATGGGTCTTGTAAGCTTCCATCCGGTTGTCCCCTCCAGTGTTGGCTCAATCTTCTACGTGCACCTGCTCCTGGTTTCCACCCTGCTAGCGTACTTCCCGTTCAGCAAGCTGGTGCACTTTGGCGGGGTGTTCTTAAGCCCCACCAGGAACCTGGCCAACAACAGCAGGGAGGTAAGGCATATAAATCCCTGGAACTACCCGGTGGAAGTGCATACATACGAGGAATACGAAAACGATTTCAGGGCGAAGATGAAGATGGCCGGCGTCCCTGTAGAAAAGGAGGAGGACTAGCCCATGGCCAAACAAATGAAACCAAACGAGATCATCTCCGAAATAGATTACAAGAAGATGCCGGAGGGCTCCTGGCTGGACCAGCCCGCAGAGATAAAGCCCGGCATGTTCTGCTGGGGGGCCAAGGCCAAGAGCATAAAAACCGTAGGCTTCCCCAACGCCAGGGACTGGAACCCCTCCGAGGAGGACTGGAAACTCCCCGAAAACTGGCAGGGCACCGTCCTTGAGGCCATGAAAGACAGGCTGGGCAAATACCGCAGCTTCAAGCTGTTCATGGACATCTGCGTAAGGTGCGGCGCGTGCGCGGACAAATGCCACTTCTACATCGGCACGGGAGACCCCAAGAACATGCCCGTCATGAGGGCGGAACTTATGCGCAGCGTTTACCGGAAATATTTCACCACACCCGGGAAAATGCTTGGCAAACTGGCCGGCGCAAGGGAGCTGGACATAAAAGTCCTTAAGGAATGGTGGTCGTACTTCTTCCAGTGCACCGAATGCCGCCGCTGCTCTGTCTTCTGCCCCTACGGCATAGACCACGCCGAGATAACCATGATGGGCCGTGAGTTCCTTAACCTGCTTGGCCTTAATATCGAGTGGATAATGGGGCCGGTTGCCAATTGCCACGTAAAATGCAACCACCTTGGGCTGGAGCCGCACACCATCGTCAATAACGTGGAGTTCATGCTGGACGACATCGAGACGGTAACCGGCATCAGGATAAACCCGTCGTTTAACAGGAAAGGGGCGGAGATACTCTTTGTCACCCCTTCCGGCGACCTCTTTGCGGACCCCGGAACGTACACCTGCATGGGCTACCTGATGCTCTTCCATGAGCTTGGGCTGGACTACACCTGGAGCACATACGCCTCCGAGGGCGGCAACTTCGGGTTCTTCACCACCAACGAGATGGGCAAGCGGCTGAACGCCAAGATATACGCCGAGGCCAAGAGGCTGGGCGTGAAATACATAATCGGCGGCGAGTGCGGCCATATGTGGAGGGTGCTCAGCCAGTACATGAACACATGGAACGGGCCGGAGGCCGATTTCCTCGAGGTGCCCAAATCCCCTATAACCGGCACAGTGTTCGAGAACACAAGGGGCACAAGGGCGGTGCATATATCGGAGTTCACCGCGGACCTCATTAAGCATGGCAAGCTGAAGCTGGACCCCTCCAGGAACGACCACCTGAAGGTCACGTTCCACGACTCCTGCAATACCGCCAGGGGCATGGGCCTGCTGGAAGAGCCACGCTACGTGCTGAAGAGCGTATGCAACAACTTCTACGAGATGCCCCAACATACCATCCGCGAAAAGACTTTCTGCTGCGGCAGCGGCAGCGGCCTGAACGCCGGTGAGGACATAGACCTCAGGATGAAAGGCGGGCTGCCCAGGGCCAACGCCGTGAAGCACGTGCATGACAAGCACGGCGTGAACCTGCTGGCCAACGTGTGCGCCATAGACAGGGCCACCCTTACCACCAGCATGGATTACTGGGTGCCCGGCGTAAAGGTTGCCGGCCTTTCCGAGCTGGTTGCAAACGCGCTGGTGATGAAAGGGGAGAAGGAAAGGACAACCGACCTTCGCGGCGAACCCCTTCCCAATAAAGCGGGAGGTGACCAATAATGTACAACGGCGGGAAGATTATCCTGGGGCTTGCGATATTTGCTGGTCTTATCGCCATTCCGTTCGTCAAGGGCGCAACTGGCGGCAACGCGCAGCCCAACCCAAGCACTGACACGCCTGCCATCCAGAAGCTGGCTGTCAAGCAGTGCATAGAGCCTACAACGTACATGAAGGCCAACCACATGGAGATATTGCACAAGTGGATGGACGCCGTTACAAGCGGCGCAACCAACACCACTTTTACAAGCCCTACAACCGGCCAGACGTATCCCATGGCGCTGGATACATGCTTTGGCTGCCACTCTAACAAGAAGCAGTTCTGCGACCGCTGCCATAACTACATGGCCGTGAAACTCCCCTGCTGGCAATGCCATCAGGACCCCGAGGCGGCAGGCGCAAGCGGCGGAGCGGGCTCTAACGCAGCCGCGCAGTAATTGATTGCTGATTGAACTGGCGGGCCGGGGTTTCTTCCCCCCGGCCCGCTTTTTTTGTAGTAAAGCATTCCGGTCATTCCGGCTGCCCTGCTTTAGCACGGGTCCGGAACCCTTACGAAGATTTAAGTGTTTTTCCCGCCCTTTCTTTTTATATGTTCCAGCCTTTTTCTTATTTTCTTTTGATTTCAGCAACTTATTGCCAAAATTTTGTTCCATCTGTTCCATTTGTTTCATCTTTAGCCCCTTCATAAATGACTGATTTTAAAGAGATTTGGATTTTATGAGGGTATAATTTTTCAG
>JAJYLE010000208.1 GCA_021788025.1 Nitrospirota bacterium | reverse complement strand
GGGGTTCATGCGGGTATCCGCGCTGGAGAATTTCGTCCAGACAGGCCATTTATATGTGAATTCGGGCAATTGGGGGATATTGGGCAGGGGGGGGCGCAGGTATATCTGGCACGAATTCGGGCAGGACATTTTTGTGCTTCCGTTTTACCTGTTCACCAGGAGGACCGCGTATGGCTTTTTCCTGGTAAACGCCATTGCAACCGCCCTCACATGCATATTAATAATAAAGATACTGCTTGGCCGGGGTTTTTCATTGAAGGGATCCACATTGGCCTCTTTTTCATACGGGTTAGGCACAATCGCCTGGCATTATGGCTCCAAAACCCCGCATGAGCATGCCCCGGCAATCCTCTTTACGGTGAGCGCGCTTTATTTTGCCATTAAATATACGGAATCGTTTCGCCTGCGGCATCTGGTGCTTTCGGCCCTGTCCATAGGGTTCGGTTTTATTACAAAAATGGACGTGCTGGTAAGCCTTTTGCCCCTTGGGCTGTTTTTTTATCTTAAAAGAGACGCCCTGCGCAAGGGCGGGGTCCGCCTTCCAAAGGCCGCGGTCATATTTTTTGCGCTTTTAATACCGTTTGCGTGCGTCATGCTCTATTACAATTATTACCGTTTCGGCAATATCTTCCAGACCGGATATGGAAGCATATTTGCAGATCAGGCCTCAAAGGGGGCGGGGTTCAGCCTTAAATACGTTCCAATGGGGCTTGCCGGCATACTTGCAAGCCCCGGCAAAAGCATATTCCTGTTCTCGCCGGTGCTGCTGCTGTTTCCCTTATCCATAAAAAAATTCCGCAAGAAGGCCGGCAGGGATTTCTTTCTTGTGCTATGCGCATACATAGTGGTATACACTCTTTTTTACTGCTCGTATTTCGGCTGGAGCGGGGACTGGTGCTACGGGCCGAGGTTCTTCATGCTGCCCGCGCTTTTTATGACTATGGCAACGGCCGCACTGTTTGACAGCTGGCAGGCGATTGCAAGGAACAAAAAGATGCTGGTTATAACCATTGTTTCAGCCAGCATCTTTATGCAGATAGCCTCCGTAGGCGCAAATGCGTGGCTTGGCAACTGCCTGCACTTCGGCATAAGCGACGATAACTGGCCCAATGCCCCGTTAAGAAATTTTGGAGAGGTAGGCACATGGAAGTACACCAGCAGTTATTTTGTTCCGCAATATTCTCAGCTATATAATCAGCTGCGGCTTTTTTCCATTTCTATTAACACAATGCTGGACCGCGATTTCCCTGAAAGACTGGCGGACGGACTGGCTCTTGAGCACCCGGCGCCCAAATCGGAGGATTATCTGCTTCTGGTGGTCCTTTTAAATTATTATCCCCTTTACGCCACACTGGACGTATGGTGGCTTCAGTACCCTGGCGCACCGGCATATGGCACAGCCCTTATTATTGGGCTTGTTGGCGTGGTATCAATTGTGGCAATTATGCGGAAGTGGCGAAAGCCGGATGAAGGGCAATACGCCGCCACCGTTCCCGGAGCTGTTGAGGAAAATGACAAATGAATTGCGTATAGGGCACCTTTCCACCTTCTATCACACGGCAGTCCTGCTTATGGCCGAAGGCGGTAAAACCCTTGCCGCAGAGCTGGCGGGCACAAAAATAGAATGGAAACTCTTTGGCACCGGCCCTGCCATTGTAAAGGCGTTCAGGGAAAACCTGATAGATATGGCATATATCGGCTTGCCGCCCGCGATCATCGGGATAGAGCAGGGGGCCGCAATAAAATGCGTGGCTGGCGGGCATATGGAAGGCACCGTAATGTCAGGCTCAAAAAGCCTTAAGGCCTATCCGGAGATTACAGGGTTGCACGGCGCGCTTGGCCAGCTAAAAGGCAAAACAATAGGAGTGCCGGGCAAAGGTTCCATCCATGACGTAATACTCTCAGACGCGCTGGAGCGCTTTGGCCTCAGGCAGTCCGTTTCTGTTGTCAATTATAAATGGGCCGATGAAATAACCGAGGCCATGACAAAGGGTTTGGTGCAGGCCGCATTCGGCACCCCGGCGCTTGCTGTAAGCGTCCAGCGCTACGCGGGCGGCAAGGTGCTGTTTCCCCCGCATCTCATCTGGCCTGCCAACCCAAGCTACGGAATTGCGGCGGACACCGGGTTCATGCAGGCCCACCCTGGCATTATCGAGGCCTTTATTAAAGCGCACGAAAACGCCGCGGCCATGCTGCGGGAAAGCCCCTCCGAATGCGCCGCAAAGATAGCGGCCTTTGTTGGCTTTGTGGACAAGACATTTGTTTTAGATGTCTTGCAGATGTCCCCCAAATACTGCGCCCAGCTTTCGGAGGATTACATCGCCTCCACCATGCGGTTTGTGCCGGTGCTTAAGAGGCTTGGCTATGTAAAACGCGCGCTGGAAGAAGCGGAGATTTTTGAAACCGCGTTTATAAAGAGAGTGCACCCGGAAGGGGAGCATTACAATATATAAGGTAATCACAGATTCTCACAGCACTAGAGAGCCCAGGGCATTTCAGAAATCCTGCCAGTTGCGTCCAGTACATGTGATGTAAGCAGATGCTTACATTTTTAGCAGGTTACGGCCGAAAGTCTGCCCTGCTGGCAGATTGCCTGACTCACATATACTGGTTGAAAGAGACGCTGTATTAAGTAAGGCGGCCCCGGGATTCCCGGCTGTTGATTACTCCTGTCATTAAACATTCCCAATGCTTGCGGACTCGCAGACAGATTTATCGTTAAAAATGTCTCGAATACTATTACTTGGCACCTGCCGCCTTAAGCATTTGAATTACTTCTTCATCTCCGTTTTCGTTAGCAATATCCAGCGCCGTATCACCATTATTGTTCTTTGCGTTCACATTAGCTCCCCTGACCAGCAGGAGTCTGACCGTATCTATGTGATTATTTCTGAAATTATTTATGACCGCCAAGATCAACGGAGTCCAGCCATATTTATTTTTAGCGTTGACATCAGCGCCTTTTTTTATCATAAGATCCACCAAATCCGCATATCCATTGGCGGCTGCCCCCATCAGTGCCGTATAATCGTCATGGTCTGTCGCTTTTACATCCGCGCCATTATCTATCAGGAGCTTGGCTTCGTCTTTATGTCTGTTCTGCACCGCGCCCATTAGCGCTGTATGGCCATTTGTCGCATTCGGTTCCTGCCACGGGCCATGTTTTGAAACTTTGGCGTTTACAGGGGCGCCTTTTTTTATGAGGAGTTCAGT
>JAJYLE010000207.1 GCA_021788025.1 Nitrospirota bacterium | reverse complement strand
AGATTTAGTTGCTAAGGTAATCCATTACCAGAGCGCACGGAAGGACAAGCCGTTCGTAGAGATAAACTGCACGGCCCTGCCGGAGACCCTCATAGAAAGCGAACTTTTCGGCTATGAAAAATTCGCTTTCACGGACGCAAAAGCCATGAAAAAGGGCATGTTCGAGCTGGCGGATTCAGGGACCATATACCTGGATGAAATCGGGGACATGAAACTGTCCACCCAGGCCAAACTCCTAAAAGTGATCGAGAACAAGAGTTTTAAGCGGGTAGGCGGCATAAAGGATATCGATGTGGACCTACGGGTAATAGCCGCCACCAACAAAAACCTTGATGAAGAGGTCAGAAACGGCAATTTCCGGGAAGACCTTTACTACAGGCTGAAGGTAATCCCGGTATATCTGCCGCCTCTGAGGGACCGGGAGGAAGACATCCTGCACCTTGCCAGATTCTTCATAGACCTGTTCAACAGGGAATTCAGGAAATCCACAAAAGGGCTGGCAAGCGAAACAGAAAAGCTCTTCCTTGAATACCACTGGCCGGGTAACGTAAGAGAGATCAAAAACGTTATAGAGCGGGCCATGATACTGGAAAACGAGGTCTATATATTGCCCGAGCACCTTCCGATGGAAGTATCCTCCGGGGCGGCAACGGCTTATTCAGTAGGCGCCAAGCCGATGGATATAAGGCTTCCATCCTCCGGCATCGATATCGAGGAGGTAGAAAAGGAGCTTATAAGACAGGCCCTGGATTCAACCAGGGGCAACCAGTCCAAAGCATCCAGGCTCCTTAACCTTTCCAGGGACACACTCCGGTACAGAATGCAGAAATTCGGATTTTTACCCGAAAAAGACGCCTAAAGTGGCTTCCGGCAATATCAAACTATATTTCCCGGCTTAAACTTCCTCCGTCTAGCCCGGTTTTTGCTTACAATAAGCGGGGGAATCGCGTGAAAATACTTGTCGTAGACGATGAACAATTAGTCAGATGGTTCCTTGAAAGGGCCCTAACAAGGCTTGGGCACAGCGTAAAAGCTGTTTCAAGCGGGGCTGAAGCCATTACCACGCTGGATGGCGGCGGGTTCGACCTGATGCTCACTGACCTCCGGATGCCTGGGGAAAATGGCTCAACTCTCATATCAAAGGTGGGTGAAATCCCCGAACAGAAGCGCCCCCGGATAATTGTCTGTTCCGCCTATATCACCTCCGAGATTGCCGAAGATTACAAAAACGGCGGCATAGGAGTACTCCGCAAGCCGTTCAAGCTGGAAGAGCTTGAAAACGCAATTTCAGCCGTTTCCGGCATTGCCTGAGCAGCTTCAAATCTCAAACACAATTTAATTGTATTATTATTAATAAGTATGTATAAGGAGGTACTTATCCATGAACGGTTTTAAAACTGGCGTCCTGCTTACACTGCTCACCCTGTTTTTTGTCTGGGCCGGGCGAGCTCTGGGCGGGGACCAGGGTATGAAGTTCGCTCTTATCTTTGCTTTTGCAATGAATATTTTTGCCTACTGGTTCAGCGACAAGATGGTGCTGAAGATGTACAACGCCCGGCAGGTCACAGAGGCCGAAGCGCCGGAATTGTATTCAATAGTGCGGAGGCTTGCCTCGAAAGCCGAACTACCGATGCCAAAGGTATACATCATCCCCCAGGAGCAGCCAAATGCGTTTGCCACGGGCAGGAACCCAAACCACGCGGCAGTTGCCGTAACCGAGGGTATAATGCGGCTTCTTACCCCGGAGGAGCTTTCCGGCGTTCTTGGGCACGAGCTTGCGCACGTTAAGCACAGGGACATCCTTATAAGCACCATTGCAGCCACTATAGCGGGGGCCATTAGCTACCTGGCCCAGATTGCCCAGCTTGAGATGTTCTTTGGCGGCAGGAGAGACAGGCGGGGCGGCAGCCCGATAGCCAGTCTTTTGCTCATGATAATTGCTCCCCTGATTGCCCTTATCATACAGATGGCCGTCTCGCGTGCCAGGGAATATTCAGCCGACGAGGGCGGCGCCCGTATAGCCGGGAATCCGCGCTATCTTGCAAGCGCCCTCCGGAAACTCGAGTACGGCTCCAAGGCCATACCCATGCAGGCAACAGAGGCCACGGCCCACATGTTTATTGTCAACCCGCTTTCAGGCAGCGCCATTTTAAAGCTTTTCAGCACGCATCCACCCATTGAGGACCGAATCCGCAGGCTGGAGCAGATGTAAGCCGGAAGCAATTTTGAGACAGGTTCTAGTATAATAATCACCCATGAACGCCTTCGTAACCGGGGCCACTGGGTTCATTGGCGGCCACTTGGCCGCCCGGCTGGCCAGCGAGGGGTTTTCCGTAAAATGCCTGGTCAGGAGGCCCACTGTCTCCGGCAGACTAGCAGGACTGGGGGCATCAGTAATCCAGGGTGACTGTACCCGCAAGGAGACCCTGCGGGAGGCGGTGCGCGGCGCCGATTATATTTTTCATCTGGCGGGCGTCACCAAGGCTAAAAAGGCCGGGGATTTTTACAGGGCAAACGCGGAGGGCACCAGGAACCTCCTGGAGGCCACGGCTGAAAATAACCCGGGCTGCCGGATGTTTGTTTACATAAGCAGCCTGTCTGCTTCGGGGCCTTCATTGGATGGCAGCCTGAGGCGCGAAAATGAGGAGCCTGCCCCTGTTTCCGATTACGGCAGGAGCAAGCTTCTGGGCGAAAAGGCCGTGGAGGAGTTGGCAAAATCCATTCCAACGGTAATAGTTCGCCCCCCGGCGGTATACGGCCCAGGGGACAGGGACTTTCTGGTCCTGTTCAGGATGATTGCAAAAGGCGTTTACCCGTACTGGGGAGAAAGCAGTTATTCGCTTGTTTTTGTGGAGGACCTGGTGGCCGGGATTATCCAGGCGGCAACAAGCCAGACCGCAGCGGGAAAGATTTATAATCTTTCCGATGGCCCGTGCCACAAAGGAAGCGAGATAGCGGCCGCCATATCGGAGGCCCTTGGAAGGAGGCGTCTGCCTTTAAAGCTGCGGCTGCCGTCAGCCCTGGTGCCGGTTATAGCGGGTATAGCGGGGCTCATGCCTGGTACAGGCATAGTAAACAGGGACAAGGCCAGGGAACTGGCTTATTCACACTGGTGCTGTGACACAGGCAAAGCGGGCCGTGATTTCGGCTTTGCCGCAAAGACCACCTTAAAGGAAGGGATAAAGTGGACAGCGGATTGGTACAGGACTCATCAATGG
>JAJYLE010000049.1 GCA_021788025.1 Nitrospirota bacterium | reverse complement strand
CAGCTGGCCGAGATGGGGCTGCCTGTTGTGCTGACCCTCAACATGGAGGACGAGGCCAGGGACCGCGGCATAACCGTGGACAAAGAAGGGCTGTCCAGGGAATTGGGCATTCCCGTGGCCGGCACGGTGGCCCCGGAGAGAAAAGGGATAAAGGAACTGGGGCAGGCGATACTTGAAACCCCTAAAAAGCCGGCCTTGTCCATCGATTACGGGCCGGTGCTTGAGGAATACGCTTCCAAAATAGCCGGGTTGCTGCCAAAGTCCGGCATATCCAGGCGCTCTGTTTCATTGATGGTGCTGGCCGGTGACGAGTCTTTAAAGAGATGGCTTAAGGCAAACATGGACGATACCTCAATGGCCGCCCTGGACGCCTTCAGGGAGGAATGCGTGCAGAAGCTGGGCAAGTCCGCCGGGCTTGTAATAAACGAGGCCAGGCTCAAGAAGGCATCGCAACTGGTATCAGTGTTTATGAAGAGGAGCCCGGAAGAAGAAAACAAGGTGATGAATTTCATAGCCAAAATCAGCACGCACCCTGTGTGGGGCATCCCCGTTTTGCTGGCGGTGCTCTACGGCATATACGAATTCGTGGGCGTCTTCGGGGCAGGGGTTATGGTGGATTTCATGGAGAAGGTGATATTCGGGCAGTATTTAAACCCGATGTTTACGGCGGTAATCGATAAACTCATCCCGGTGCCGTTTATACAGGAACTGCTTATAGGCAAATATGGCGTTATAACCATGGCGCTCACTTATTCCATGGCGATAGTGCTGCCGATAACCGCTACCTTTTTCATAGCGTTTGCAATCTTGGAGGACAGCGGCTACCTGCCCAGGCTGGCCGTTATGTCCAACAGGATATTCAACGTGATGGGCCTTAGCGGCAAGGCAGTGCTGCCGATGGTGCTTGGCCTTGGCTGCGGCACGATGGCGGTGATGACCACCCGGATACTTGAAAGCCGGCGCGACAGGCTGATAGCCACCTTCCTTCTGGCCCTGGCCATACCGTGCTCCGCCCAGCTTGGCGTCATTCTTGGCATGCTGGCCTCGCTTTCGGGCAGGGCCATGATAATCTGGGTGCTCACAGTGCTTCTGATTCTGGTTGCCGGGGGATGGCTTGCGGCCCGCGTACTGCCCGGCAAAAGGAGCGAGTTTTTCCTCGAGATACCGCCATTCAGGAGGCCGCAGCCGTCCAACGTAATTTTAAAAACCATGAGCAGGTCCGTATGGTATCTCAAAGAGGCCGTGCCGCTTTTCATTCTTGGCACGCTGATACTTTTTGCGCTGGACAAGCTTTCGCTTCTGGTGCTCATTGAAAAGGCCTGCAGACCGGTTGTGGTAGGCCTGCTTGGGTTGCCGCAGCAGACCACGGAGGCGTTCATTATCGGGTTTCTGCGCAGGGATTACGGGGCGGCCGGGCTTTTTGCGATGTTCCAGAAAGGGCTGATGACGCCCGCTCAGGCTCTGGTGAGCCTGGTGACCATTACAGTATTTATCCCGTGCCTGGCGAGCTTTTTTATCATCATTAAAGAAAGGGGGATGAAAACCGCGATCTCGATGATGGCTATTATCACGCCGCTTGCCATTGTCATCGGGGCCGCCCTGAACTGGTTTTTAAGCTGGTCTGGTTTCAGGGTTTAAGGTTAAAATAAGCAATGGAAGAAAATACTCCAGAAAAAGTCTGTAAACCCAGGGTAGCCCCTGAAGCGGAAAAAACCCAGTTTGAGGATGAAGCACTGGAAGGCCTGTGGGAGCTGATAGAGAAGAATGGCGAGAACAAGGTTTCACCGGGCCTTCTTAACGAAGAGATGGGCGAACCGCAGGCTTCAGACTTAATGGCGGAAAGCGGGCTTATAACCGTAACGGATGGGAAAGTTGCGTTCACTGAAAGCGGCAGGGTCCGCGCCAGGGACATCATAAGAAGACACAGGCTTGCGGAGCGCCTTTTTGCCGACGTGCTGGATTTGAACAATTACGAGCAGGACGCCTGCCGGTTTGAGCACGCGATAAGCTCCGAGGTGGAAAAGGCCATATGCACTCTGCTTGGGCACCCGCCCACCTGCCCGCATGGAAGGCCGATACCCAGGGGCAACTGCTGCAGGCTGTACACCCGGAAGATAACGCCGCTTGTCTCCGCCCTGTCGGATTCCGGCGTGGGCGGCGAGTTCAAGGTTGTTTTCCTTAGGACCCCGATGATAGACAGGCTGGCCTCGATAGGGCTTGTCACGGGCTCCATAATAAAACTGCTTCAGAAAAGACCGTCATATGTTTTGAAAATAGACGAGACAACCATCGCCATAGACGAGGACGTGGCAAAGGGGATTTTTGTAAAGGAAAATGAAGGCCAGAAAGACTGAAAAAATAGTGCGGCAGCGCGACAGTGCGGCAGCGCGGCAAAAGAAAAAAATCGCCCTTAAATACGGCGAAAAGGCCGTATCCGAAGCCAAGCTGGAATTGTGGGACAACCCCAGCCCTCAAAGAGATTACGAAATACACATGGAATTCCCGGAGTTCACCTGCTTGTGCCCAAGGTCTGGTTATCCGGATTTCGCCACCATATCGATAAGGTATGTCCCCGATAAAAAAATAGTGGAGCTCAAGTCCATCAAGCTTTACCTGAACTCATTCAGGTGTTCTTATATCTCCCACGAGAAGGTCGTAAACACGATTTACGAGGAGCTTGAATGCAAGCTAAAACCCCGCCGTCTTGAGGTTGCCGGGGATTTCAATCCACGCGGGAATTTAAAGACGGTAATCCGGGTTGCCTCGCCGGAAAAGTAAGCCAGCTGCACGGCTTTCATTCTCCGGAATTGCCATTGTTGACATAATTCTTATTCCATTTACACTAGGAAGTAATAAGCCATACAGGAGGACAGTATGAAAAAAGCATTAATGGTTACAGTTTTATTGGCCTTTGTTCTGGCACTTATGCCGGCATGTTCGTCTATAACTGGCGAGACGGCGGGGCAGGAGATCGATGACAATTCCATTACAACCCATGCCAAGACGATAATAGCCAACGACCCGGACGTGCATTATTTCAAGGTGCATGTGACGACCACAAAGGGCCAGGTAGTGCTTACCGGGTTTGTAAACAGCAGGATAGCAGAGGACCGGCTGGTCGGGAAGATCAGGAAGATAAAAGGCGTAAGGTCAGTAAAAAGCGAGCTGCAGGTACAGATGAAAGAGTGACTGTTATTTAAGCCTCAGTTGCCGGCAGGGGGAACGCTGGTCTTGGCCCGGAAGATAAATTTTTCCATCTTTGAATGGTCCTTAATCCCCTTGCCGGATTCCACCCCGGTTGAAACGTCCACAGCGTAAGGCCTTACCATGCGGACCGCTTCGGCCACGTTCTCCGGCGTAAGCCCTCCGGCAAGTATTATCCGGCCAAGCGGTTTTGCGTCCAGCGCCACGCTCCAGTTGAACATCTGCCCTGTCCCTCCAGGGGCGTCGGGGCTCCAGGCGTCCAGCAGGAACGCGGAAACTTTGTAGTGGCGCATTGCGTTAAGGTCCGACAGTTCCCTTATGCGTATGGCCTTTATGGCCCGCTTGGCTATTGCGCAGTCCTCAGGCGACTCGCTTCCATGGAACTGGGCCACATCCAGCCCGGCATCACTCATAATCTCAAGGACTTCCCGGCCCGGCATGTCCACGAAAACTCCAACCGTGGTTATTACCGGCGGCAGCTTTTTAATTATCTCCGCAGCGCGCGAAGGGGTTATGTGCCTTGGGCTCTTTTCATAGAACATGAACCCGATGGCGTCCGCCCCGGAATCCGCCGCGGCCAGGGCGTCTTCGATATTGGTGATGCCGCATATCTTCACCTTCACCATCAGCCGGCAATCCCTTTCAGTTCCTTCAGCTTGGAAACGATATCGGCGGCTTTCATTATGGCCGTGCCCACCAGCGCGGCGTCGGCCCCGGCCTCTTCCATGAACAGCATGTCCGCCCTGTTTTCCACGGCGCTTTCGGCCACCACCGTCCTGCCTGGTGGCATCTCTTTTACCATCTGCGGTGTCCTGTTGATGTCAGTTTTAAGCGTGGCAAGGTCCCGGTTGTTTACACCTATTATCGTTGCATCTATGCGGAGCGCCTTTTCAAGGTCGAACATATCATGCACCTCGAAGAGTACGGCCATGCCCAGTTCCGCGGCCATAGCCAGGTAATCGGCTGCCTGGGCCCTTTCAAGCGCGCGGGCTATCAGTAATATTGCGTCCGCCCCGAAGGCCCTGGATTCCAGTATCTGATATTCGTCGAATATGAAATCCTTGCGCAAGGCGGGCCTTTTTGCGCGGGTTTTTACAACATCTATGTACCCTACGTCCCCCTGGAAGAAGTCCGGCTCGGTCAGTACGGATACGGCGTCAGCGAATTCCCCGTAGACAGACGCGATCTGCGCAGGGTTGAAATCCGGACGTATCAGCCCCTTTGATGGCGAGGCCTTTTTAAGTTCCGCTATAAGCCGGATGCCGCCAGGTTTGTCTTTCTTTATGGCCGCGTGGAAGTCCTCCGGGGGCGCCGCCTCCCTGATGCGTGCTTTTATGCCGGCGATTGGAATGGCCCGTTTGGCCTCCTTCAGCCGCTCTTTTCTTTTTTCAATAATTTTATCCAGGACGGTCATACTGGATTTTAACATGGGGCTGGATGAAGGTGGTTTATTCCTCCGGGTATGTATGTTTTTAGCGCGCTTTCCAGCATGTTAGAATAATTAGAGAAAGGGGTAAGAAATATACCTTCCATCTCAGGCAACATAACAGGACTTAAGGGCGTAGAGGTCCGCTCTCTTGAAAAGATATTCAGAAGGAAAATCCCTACCCGCGAAGTAGTCACTCTGGAGCTTGCCAGATACATGACCGCGCTTTCGGCCCAGCTGGGGCGCCAGATAGGCGTGCTTATCAACAGGCAGGGGGGGGTAACTCATGTGATATCCGGGGATGCCAGGGGTATTATAATACCTGCGCTGGATGATCACCCCCTGGGGCGCAGGGCCTTAAGAGGGTTGCGCCTGATCCATACCCATCTTAAGAACGAGGACCTTTCCAGGGACGATTTTACCGACCTTGCGTTGCTGAGGTTCGATCTGCTGGCCGTTCTTGGCGTGTCCGCGGACGGCGAGCCTGCCGGGATAAAGGTAGCATACATCAACCCCGGCAACCGCAATGCGCAGGATGCCGGGGAGGGCAAAGGCACGGCCGCGGGTATGGGAATAGAGGTTATCTCAAGCCGTGATATTTCCAGGCTGCGCCTTGATTTTGCTGATTTTATTAAGGGCTTAGAAAGCGGGCTTGCGAGGCGGGAAGGCTTTGACCAGTCCGACAGGCGGGAGCGCGCCATCTTGCTTAGCGTGTCTTCCAGGCCGCGCTACGACCTTGATGAGTCGATGGATGAGCTGAAGGAGCTTGCCCATTCAGCAGACGTTGCCGTGCTGGACACCGTGATACAGAGGGTCAAAGAGATCAACCCCAAGTACCTGCTTGGAGAGGGCAAGATTAAGGACGTGGTTATAAGCGCCCTGGACAGGCGGGCTACCCTGCTTATCTTCGACCAGGAGCTTTCTCCCTCGCAGGTAAAATCCATAAGCGGGCTTACCGAATTAAAGGTTATAGACCGTTCCCAGCTTATACTGGACATCTTTGCCCGCCGGGCGCACAGCCGTGAGGGCAAGGTGCAGGTGGAACTGGCCCAGCTCAGATACAGACTTTCAAGATTGACCGGCAAGGGCACGGCCATGTCCCGGCTGATGGGCGGAATAGGCGGAAGGGGCCCCGGTGAAACCAAGCTGGAAGTGGACCGCCGCCGCGCCAGGGACAGGATACACCTGCTGGAGAGGGAGCTGGCAACGCTAGCAGAGGCCAGAAGGCAAAGGAAGCAAAGGCGGGTTGAAAGGGGCGTTCCGGTGGTCTCCATCGTTGGTTATACCAACGCAGGGAAATCCACGCTGCTTAACGCGCTTACCAATTCGGACACCCATGTGGAGGCCAGGATGTTTGCCACCCTGGATACTGCAAGCCGCAGGCTCAGGTTCCCCAAGGAGAGGGAGATAATCATAACCGACACTATAGGGTTCATACGGGATTTGCCAAAGGACCTTGTGGCCGCCTTCAAGTCCACCCTGGAGGAACTGGAAGACGCAACCCTGATCCTGCACCTTGTGGACATATCCAACCCGCAATTCCCGCATCAGATAGAGTCGGTGCTGAATATAATTGATGATCTCGGGTTATCCGGGAAGCCCAGGCTCCTTGTTTTTAACAAGGCAGACAGGCTGCCCCTTATAGAGGCGGTGGCTACCGCCACAAGGTACGGGGCGGTGGCCGTATCCGCGCTTGATAAAGGCAGTTTTGGCCCGCTTTTGACGGCCATTCAGTCTAGGATTTGGGACGGGAAGGAAAAAGCTCAGGAAGTGAGGGTATAATATAGCCTTATGGAATTTGCGCCGAAGTGGATAGCCTGGGAGATAACTAGGAGATGCAATCTTAAGTGTGTCCATTGCCGGTCCTCCTCCGAGGCCGAGGTAAAGGGGCATCCGGATTTTTCAACCCAGGAAGGGTTCAGGATGCTTGAGGATATAGCCTCTTACGCCAAACCGGTTGTGGTGCTGTCCGGCGGGGAGCCTCTGCTGCGGCCGGACGTATTCGATTTTGCCCGGCGAGGAACGGAGTGTGGGCTTAGGATGTGCCTTGCCACAAACGGGCTTCTGGTGGACGACAATATCTGCGGAAAGATAAAGGATTCCGGCATAAGGATAGTGTCCTTAAGCCTGGACGGCTCAAACGCCGGTGTTCATGACGATTTCAGGAGCGTAAACGGCGCGTTCGATGGCGTGGTGCGGGCGTCCGGGCTTTTCAAAAAGCACGGGATCGAGTTCATCATAAACTCCTCGTTCACAAAGCGTAACCAGGAGGAGATACCCAAGGTTTACAAGCTGGCGAGGGAGCTTGGCGCAACCGCCTGGTACATGTTCATGATAGTGCCCACTGGAAGGGGCGAAGACATCATGAACGAGCTTATATCCAAAGAGGAATATGAGGAGATTCTGGACTGGCATTACGAGATGGAAAAGAATGAGGATTTAATGCTGGTAAGGCCCACCTGCGCACCGCATTATTACAGAGTGGTGTTGCAGATGGCCCGTAAAGAGAAGGACAGACCGGAGGGCTCGAAATTCAAAAAACGCACTCTCAAGTTTTCAACCGGCGGATCCAAAGGCTGCATAGCGGGGCAGCTCATATGCCTAATAGACGTGGACGGCAACGTTCTTCCATGCAGTTATTTCCCGATGGCTGCCGGTAATGTCCACAAACAATCCTTTAAAGAGATTTGGGAAGGATCTTCTCTTTTTGCCGATCTGAGGGATTTTAAATCCTACAAGGGGAAGTGCGGTTCCTGCGAATTCATAAACGTGTGCGGGGGATGCAGGGCCAGGGCCTATGCGGTTTCGGGTGATTATCTGGCCGAGGAACCATTCTGCAGCTACATCCCGCGGAAGGCCGCAAGACCCGCACCCGAAAAATAAATAACTGGAGGACTTCTTGATGAACGATGTCTTTTTGAAGGCTTGCAGGGGGGAAAGCGTCCCGTATACACCGGTTTGGCTTATGCGGCAGGCGGGCAGGTTTATGAAGGAATACAGGGAAGTCAGGGACACGGTTGATTTTCTCACCTTGTGCAAGACCCCGGAGCTCGCGGCAAAAGTTACCTTCCAGCCTGTGGACTTGCTGGGCGTGGATGCGGCGATTCTGTTTTCAGATATTTTAATCCCGGTTGAAGCTATGGGCATGAGGCTGGAATTCTCCGAAAAGAAAGGCCCTGTCCTGCACGACCCTATCCGGAGCCGGGCCCATGTGGACAGGCTGTCTGTACCCGTGCCCGAAGACGATTTGTCTTTTGTAATGGAAACCATAAAGATACTGCGGGCCGGGCTCAAGGTGCCGCTCATAGGTTTTTCCGGCGCTCCGTTTACGCTTGCCACATACATGATAGAGGGCGGAAGCTCGAAGAATTTTCTTGCCACCAAGAAGATGATGTACCAGAGCAACGGCCTTTACGGCAGCCTGATGGACAAGATAACCGATACGGTCTCGGCATACCTTAAGGCGCAGATAAAGGCGGGTGCCCAGGTGGTGCAGATATTCGACACGTGGGCGGGTGTACTGTCGCCGGCTGATTTCAAGGCCTATGCTCTGCCGTATGTAAAACGGATCATAAAGGAACTCAAGGGCCTGGACGTGCCCGTGATTTATTTTGTAAATGGCTGCGCCGGGCTTTTAAAAGAAATAAAATCCGCCGGGGCCGATGTCCTGGGCGTGGACTGGAGAATAGATATGGCCGATGCGGCCAGGTCGCTTGGGAAAAAGGCCGTCCTTCAGGGCAACCTGGACCCCTGTGCGCTTTTGATGCCCAAAGAGGACATAAGGCGTAAGGCGCAGGACATCATAGAAAAAGGCCTGAAGGCCAAAGGGCATGTGTTTAACCTGGGCCATGGGGTGCTGCCGGAGATACCCGCTGAGAATGTAAAGTATCTTGTGGATGCGGTGCACGAAATAAGCGCGGAGGCACGCAGATAAACAAAAGGCCGCCCGTAGGCGTATTGCTCTTGAACATGGGCGGGCCGGACAGCCTTGAAGCGGTCGGAACTTTTCTCTACAACCTGTTTTCCGACCGGATGATTGTAAGGCTGGGGCCCGAACCTCTTCAGCGCCCTCTTGCCAGGCTTATATCGGCAATGCGCGCTCCGAAGGCCAGAAAGATGTATGAGCTTATAGGCGGCAAATCGCCTTTGAACGATTTATCGTGGGCCCAGGCCGCGGCGCTCGAAGAGGCGCTTGGGAAGGATTGCCCTTCGGGTGCTGGCCCAGCCGAGGACGGTTTCAGGGTGTATGTTGGAATGAATTACTGGCATCCGTTTGTATCCGAATCTTTGGCGCAGGCCAGGGCCGAAGGGATAAAGAGGCTTATAGCCATGCCGCTGTATCCGCATTATTCGCTTGCCACAACCGGTTCTTCATTAAGGGTGCTGAAAAGGGAACTGGCCAAATACAGTTTTGAATGCCAGGTTATCCCCCATTGGTACAGGCAGCCGGACTATATATCCGCACTTGTATTGAAGATAAAGGAGGGTATGGCCAGGTTTGGCCAGGGGGAGGATGTGTTTGTGCTTTTCAGCGCTCACGGCCTGCCTGTAAAATTCCTCGAAATGGGGGATGTTTACGTTGAGCATATCAGGGGCACGATAAGCGCGGTCAGGGGGGTTCTGGAGATGGACTACGCGCTTTCTTTCCAGTCCAGGACAGGGCCGGTAAAGTGGATTGAGCCGTACACGGATGAGATGCTGAAAGAGCTTGCAAGGCAGGGGGCCAGAAACGTCCTGATTGTCCCCATAAGCTTCATCTCCGATCATGTGGAAACGCTTTATGAGATTGATATCCTTTATAAAAAACTGGCTAAAAATCTCAATATAAGGCTTGAAAGGATGGAATCCCTGAATACGGAACCTTTGCTTATAAAAGCAATGAAGGATATAATCTGCATGAAACGCAAGGAGCTGGGCTGGTGAAGGCGATTATAGCCGGGGGCGGCATATCCGGGCTGTCACTTGCTTATTTTCTTAAAGCAGGCGGGATAGATTCAACAGTTTTCGAGGCCGCGCCCAGACCGGGTGGCAAGATACGCACCGAAAAGGCGCAGGGATTTTTGTGTGAGTGGGGCGTAAACGGGTTCCTGGATAACAAGCCCAGGACCCTGGAGCTTGCGGGCAGGCTTTCCCTGAAAGCACTCAGGAGTTCGGATGCCGCAAGGAAAAGGTTCGTGCTCAGGGGCGGCAAGCTAAGAAAAATACCCGAAGGGCCAGGTGAATTTATTTCCTCCGGTGTATTAAGCCCTCTTGGCAAGCTGAGGCTTGTGCTGGAGCCTTTTATAAAACCAAACCTTTCTGACGAAACCCTGGCCGATTTTGCTAGAAGACGCCTAGGTAAAGATGCGTTTGAAAACCTTATAGACCCGATGGCATCGGGTGTTTACGCGGGCGATCCGGAAAAGATGAGCGTGGAGAGCTGTTTTCCACGGATAAAGGCTATTGAGAAAAAACATGGCAGCCTGATAAAAGGGATGATCGCCATGGGGAAAGAGGCGAAGAAGACCGGGAAGGCAAAGGTTGGCCCCGGCCCCGGCGGCGCACTGACCTCATTTTCTGGCGGGATGGAAGAGATAATAAAAATGCTCAGGCTGGCCCTGGATGACAAGGTTACTGTTAACAGCAGGGCTGTTTCAATTGAAAAAACTCAAGGCGGATACAGGCTTTTACTTGAGGAGGGGGCCCCGGCAGAGGCAGAAACTCTTGTGCTTGCCTGCCCGGCATATGAAAGCGCTGAAATCCTTCGCGGTATTGACGAAAGGCTCTCCGTTCTTCTGTCTGCCATAGCGTATCCGCCGGTCTCGGTTATCTGCCTGGGTTTCAGCAGGCAGAAGATAAATTTTCCGGTGGACTCATTCGGTTTTCTGGTGCCGTTTCGTGAAAGGAAGAGCGTGCTTGGCGTGCTTTTCGATTCAAGCATTTTCCCGGAGAGGGCGCCTGAAGGGCAGGTGCTATTGAGGATTATGGCCGGGGGTGCAAGAATGGGTAAGGTGGCCATGCTGGATGACGAAAAACTGCTGGATACCGTAATGGCGGACCTTGGGGTTATACTTGGAATTAAGGCCACACCGGATATGGTAAGGATATTCAGGCATGAAAAGGCCATCCCTCAGTACGAGCCCGGACATACGGAAAGACTGCGTGAAATTGACTCCATAATGGCCGGGCATCACGGGCTATACCTTGCAGGCAACGCATACAGGGGAATCGCCCTGAACGACTGCATAGAAAATTCGGCCCTGCTGGCTGAAAAGATCATAAAGGAGAGTAAATGAAGGTAAAAGGGGTTTTACCGCCTCTCAAAAGAAATCTGATCATATTGGCATCTCTGATGGCCGTCCTGATTTTTCCAGTTATGTCATCCGCACGTATCAA
Organism: Nitrospirota bacterium; assembly: GCA_021788025.1. GTDB lineage: Bacteria > Nitrospirota > Thermodesulfovibrionia > Thermodesulfovibrionales > JdFR-88 > JAKAKS01. The sequence continues at coordinate 5,017 of JAJYLE010000049.1, read as the reverse complement.
CAAAAATAATTATGCCAGACACAGGATATTTTCCCGGCAGGAGATAAACACAATGAAACACACAGAGGCTGAGATCATAACCAAATTCGGGACTATAGTGGTCCGGTTCTTTCCGGACGTTGCCCCCAACCACGTCCATAATTTCATCAAGCTTGCCGAAGAAGGTTTCTATAATGGCACTACGTTTCACCGGGTGATCCCGGGCTTTATGATCCAGGGCGGCGATCCGGCAACCAAGCCAGGCGCAAACCAAAACGTGCATGGCCCCGGTTATACTCTGAAGGAGGAGTTTAACTCCAAACCGCATCTTCGGGGCACTCTTTCGATGGCAAGGACGCCCGATCCCAACTCCGCCGGCTCACAGTTCTTCATCTGTGTTGCCCCGGCGCCGTTTCTGAACGGACAGTACACGGTTTTCGGCGAGGTGGTATCCGGTATGGATGTTGCTGACAAGATCGTGAGCCAGCCCAGGGACAGAGCGGACAACCCTCTGGAAAGGGTGGAAATGCAGGTACGGATTATAAAGGACAAGGACTGAACAAACGGGTTGTATTTTATCCGGGGCATGTGTTAAGTTTTGACCGAAAGGAGGCGATTTGAATGAGGGATGAACAGATTGCCAATATCCTGTCCAGAGAGAGCGAGGAGTTCAGGAAACTTTCAGACGAACATAAGCACCTTGATACCCAGTTGCTGGATATGTCCGTAAAGCATCATCTTACGGCCGATGAGGAGGTGGAAAAGAAACGGCTGCAGAAGATGAAACTCCTCAAAAAAGACCGAATGGCGGAGATCATAAGGGTATACAAGAAAGAACACAGTATACACTAAAGGGCCGGGCAGGCCCGGAGTATAAAAAAATTCATGTTCCGCTCTGTCCGTTCTCTCCGGCGAGGGGAGTCAGGCAGGCGGAATTTTTTTACAAACTAACCAGGAGGTAACAGTTAGGCCATGCGTTCCAGCGAAATAAAAAAAGGCATAGAGCGGGTTCCGCACAGGGCTCTCCTGTACGCAACCGGCGTGCCCGCCTCTGAAATGGAAAAACCTTTCATAGGGGTGGCTACCAGTTTTACCGATCTGATACCGGGGCACGTTGGCATGAAGGACCTGGAGAGATACATCGAAAAAGGCGTCCACGCCGGAGGTGGTTATCCGTTCTTCTTCGGGATTCCAGGCATATGCGATGGCATAGCGATGGGCCACAGCGGAATGCATTATTCACTGCCCTCCAGGGAACTTATAGCCGATATGGTGGAGACCATCTCCCAGGCCCACAAGCTGGACGGCCTGGTGCTTCTGACCAACTGCGACAAGATAACGCCCGGTATGATAATGGGGGCGCTTAGGGTGAACATTCCAACTATTATCGTCACCGCCGGGCCGATGCTTTCGGGCCGCCTTAGGGGGAAAAGGCTTTCGCTGGTCAACGATACGTTCGAGGCGGTCGGGAAATATAAAAAAGGCCTCATATCGGACAGGGACGTTGAGGAACTGGAGTTGTGCGCCTGCCCTGGCGGCGGTTCCTGCCAGGGGATGTATACGGCCAATACCATGGCCTGCCTCACCGAATCCATGGGGATGAGCCTGCCTTACGCGGCCACCGCCCTGGCCGTGTCTGCCAAGAAAAAGCGCATAGCCTTTGAGAGCGGCAGGCGGATTGTGGAACTGGTGAAAAAGGGCGTTACCCCGCGCAAGATTGTAACAAAACAGTCGCTGGAAAACGCGATAGTTGTGGATCTGGCCTTGGGCGGCTCCACCAACACCTGCCTGCACGTGCCCGCGATAGCCCACGAAGCCGGTGTGGACGTGGGAATCGAGTCGTTTGATGAGCTTTCCAAAAAAACGCCGCATATAGCAGATATGCTTCCTGGCGGAAGGCATTATCTTGAGGACCTGGAATGGGCCGGCGGGATCCCGGCCGTGATGAAGGCGCTGAAACCGCTTCTTAACGACCATATAACCGCAAGCGGTAAAAAAGTATTTGATATTATCGCCGGGGCCGAAATCTCCGATGAGGAGGTAATAAGGCCCATGGACCGCCCGTATCACAAGGAAGGCGGCATAGCCGTCCTGAGGGGCAACCTGGCCCCAGGCGGGGCGGTGGTAAAACAGTCCGCCGTGAGCGCCGGGATGATGAAGTTCAAGGGCAAGGCCAGGGTTTTTGACTCCGAGGAGTTGGGGATGAAGGCCATAATGGCCGGCGCGATAAAACCCGGCGACGTGGTGGTAATAAGATACGAGGGGCCAAAAGGCGGCCCAGGCATGCGTGAGATGCTCTCTCCCACAGCGGCCATTGCCGGGATGGGGCTTGCTGATTCCGTGGCGCTTATAACGGATGGCCGGTTTTCCGGCGGCACGCGCGGGCCATGCATTGGCCACGTATCCCCGGAAGCTATGGAAGGCGGGCCGATAGCCGCAGTAAAAGAAGGGGACGAAATACTTATAGATATCAAGAAAAGGACCATCCGGCTGGAAGTGCCGGAGAAGGAAATAGAGCGCAGACTTAGCCTCTGGAAAAAGCCCGCTCCCAAGATAAAAACTGGCTGGCTTGCCAGGTACGCAAGAAACGTAAGCTCCGCGGCAGATGGCGCTGTGATGAGGTAATATGTTAAAATCATTAACTATTTTGGAATAAGAAGGTTGTACAACTATGAAGCTTACCGGCGCTGAAATATTCATTGAATGCCTGAAGCGCGAGGGTGTGAAGCACATCTTCGGGTACCCCGGAGGCGTGGTGCTGAACATCTTCGACATGCTTTATGACAATAAGGACGTAAAGCTCATACTCACCCGGCATGAGCAGGGCGCGGTCCACGCAGCGGACGGCTATGCCAGGGCCTCCGGCAAGCCGGGCGTGGTGCTTGTTACAAGCGGGCCCGGCGCAACCAATACAGTAACCGGCATAGCGAATGCCGCCATGGATTCCGTGCCGCTTGTGGTATTTACAGGCCAGGTTCCCACGGTGCTCATCGGCAACGACGCCTTCCAGGAGGCCGATATCGTTGGCATAACAAGGCCATGCACCAAGCACAATTTCCTGGTAAAAGACGTGAACGACCTTGCCGTTACGGTAAAGGAGGCCTTCCATATAGCATCAAGCGGCAGGCCCGGCCCCGTGCTTATAGACCTGCCCAAGGACGTTACGGTCGGCAAAACCGAGTTCGTCTGGCCCGAAAAAATAGGGCTGGCAGGGTACAAGCCCAAATACGAAGGCAATAAGTGGATGATCGCGCAGGCGGCCGCCGAGATTCAAAAATCGAAGAAGGCCGTGATCGTGGCGGGCGGCGGCGCCATAATCTCCGGGGCCACAAAGGAACTGAAGGAACTGGCCGAGATGGCCCAGATACCTGTAACCACCACTCTTATGGGCATTGGCGCTTTCCCCGAAACGCACAAGCTCTCACTTGGGATGCCGGGCATGCACGGCACGTACTACGCAAACAAGGCCATACAGGAAGCGGACCTGCTTATAGCGCTGGGCATGAGGTTTGACGACAGGGTCACCGGAAAAACCGACGCCTTCGCCCCTAATGCAACCATAGTGCAGGTGGATATAGATCCAACCTCGATAAGGAAAAATATAAGGGTGGACGTGCCTGTGGTGGGCGACGTAAAGCGTGTGCTTACGGTACTTAACAAGATGCTTAAATCCGAGGCCAAGGGCCAGTGGACGGCCGTGCGGAAGGCGTGGCTTTCCCAGATAGACCAGTGGAAGGCCGAGAGGCCGCTCTCCTATGACCAGGATAGCGAAGTTATAAAGCCGCAGTTTGTGGTGGAGAAGATATACGAGCTTACAAAAGGCGACGCCATAATCTGCACGGAGGTTGGCCAGAACCAGATGTGGGCCGCTCAGTTCTATAAGTACGATAAGCCGCGCACTTTCATATCTTCCGGCGGGCTTGGGACCATGGGCTTTGGCTTCCCGGCGGCCATAGGGGCGCAGCTTGCCCATCCGGACAAGCTTGTGATCGATGTGGCCGGGGACGGCAGCATCCAGATGAACATCCAGGAGCTGGCCACGGCGGTGATCAACAAGTTGCCCGTAAAGGTGGCCATCCTCAATAACGGGTTTCTTGGCATGGTCAGGCAATGGCAGGAACTGTTCTACGGCGAGCGGTACTCCCATGTGGGGCTGGATGTTGTGCCGGATTTCGTGAAGGTGGCCGAGGCTTACAACGCTGTGGGCCTTAGGGCTAAAAAACCCAGCGAGGTGGAGCCTGTGCTTAAGGAAGGCCTCTTCAAGATCAAAAAACCCGTCTTCATGGACTTTGTGGTGGACTGGAAAGAGAAGGTGTTTCCGATGGTGCCGGCTGGCGCGCCAATAGACCATATGCTGTTTGACGAGAAAAAACAGGAGAAAAAGCAGAAACTGAGGGCGGTAAAATGAGGCACACCATCACAATGCTGGTAGAAAACAAGTTCGGCGTCCTGTCGCGCATCTCCGGGCTGTTTAGCGGGCGCGGCTACAACATAGAAAGCCTGTCCGTGGGCGAGACCATGGACCCCGCCTATTCCCAAATGACGGTTGTCACAAGCGGGGACGACCTGATAATCGAGCAGATAACCAAGCAGCTCAATAAGCTGGTGGACGTTATCAAGGTAACTGACGTAACTGAATTCGAGCACGTTGAGCGCGAAATGGTGCTTATAAAGGTGAAGCCAAAGGCGGAGCGGAAGGCCGAGGTCTTAAGCCTGGCCGGTATCTTCAGGGGCAGGGTGGTGGACTCCTCCGAGGACACCTACACAATAGAGGTTACCGGGGACGAAAAAAAGATAGACGCCTTCGTAAACCTGATGACCCCCATCGGGATAAAGGAACTGGTGCGCACCGGCAAGGTGGCCATCCTCCGCGAAGGGATGAAGAAGTAGCCGGTTCCCTTTTCTTTTTATATGTTCCAGCCGCTTCGGGACTTTCCTTTGATTTCAGCCTGTTAGCCGCAAATTTTTGTTCCATCTGTTCCATCTGCTTCGTTACCTTCTCTGCCCTAAGTGCCTGATTTTTAAGAATTTTGGCTTT
>JAJYLE010000206.1 GCA_021788025.1 Nitrospirota bacterium | reverse complement strand
ATCCTTGTCACGCACGAGCCGGACATAGCGGAATTCAGCAAGCGGACCATAAGATTTCTGGATGGCCGTGTGATATCGGACGAAATGACGGCTTCAAGAAAGGCGCGGGCCAATGGTTAACCTGCCATTTACCGCAGCCCTGGCCTTCCGCACGCTCCGGGTGAACAAGATGCGCTCCCTTCTTACGATGCTTGGCATCATAATCGGGGTGGGCGCGGTCATAGCCATGCTTGCCGTGGGCACCGGGGCCACCCAGCAGATAACCGCCCAGATATCCAGCATGGGCAGCAACCTGCTCATAATCCTTCCGGGCAGCACAACATCCGGGGGGCTGAGGATGGGCGCTGGAACGCAGCCAACACTTACCACCTTTGATTCCGACGCCATAGAGGAAGACGCCCCGGCCGTGGCCGCTGCCGCCCCGGTATTGAGCGGCAGCGCACAGGTGATATACGGCAACCAGAACTGGTCCACCGTGGTGTCTGGCACCACGCCAAGCATGCTCTACGTGCGGGACTGGCAACTTGCCGAGGGCAGGCCGTTTTCCGATGCCGACGTGAAGAACGCAACAAAGGTATGCCTGATGGGGCAGACGGTGGTGGACAATCTTTTTGGCGGGGAGGACCCGCTTGGTAAAACGGTGCAGATAAAGGGAGTGCCGTTCCAGGTTATAGGGGTGCTGGCGGTAAAAGGCCAGTCCGTTATGGGGCAGGACCAGGACGACACTATTTACGTCCCGGTAACCACGGCGCAAAGAAAACTCTTCGGCACGGCGTTTCCGGGCATGGTCCGCGTGATAATGATAAAGGCCAGAAGCACTGCGGACTTAAACGCCGCTCAGGACCAGATAAACGCCCTGCTGAGGCAGCGGCACCACATAATGCCGGGCCAGGACGACGATTTTACTGTCAGGAACCTTACCCAGATGATGCAGGCCGCGGAGCAGTCCACCAAGATAATGACCCTGCTTCTTGGGGCCATCGCATCCGTGTCGCTGCTGGTGGGCGGCATAGGGATAATGAACATCATGCTGGTATCCGTTACCGAGAGGACCAGGGAGATAGGCATCCGCATGGCCATAGGCGCAAAGACGTGGGACATAAGGATACAGTTCATAGCCGAAGCCCTCATAATGTCCCTGATAGGCGGGATTATCGGCATAGCGCTGGGCGTTGCCGGTTCCAGCGCAATCTCAAAAATAGCGGGCTGGCCGGCGGTGGTGTCGCCTTTCTCCGCGCTGCTCGCCTTTGGTTTTTCGGGGGCCGTTGGGATATTCTTCGGGTTTTATCCGGCGTACAAAGCGTCTTTGCTGGACCCGATAGACGCGCTTAGATACGAGTAACAGCAGAACCCCTCACCATTTTCCCGTATGCCCGTTATTAGATCCATGCGCATCAACCCAGCCGGTGCTGCCGTTTCAGTTTGGCTGCCTTTAGCGGAATGTAGTTTTTGCGAAAGTCCGGAATGGCTGTTTTTAACCGGGCCGCAGGGAGGCCGTGCAAGAGGCTTTTAATACGGGCTTGCCGCCGGAGATGTCGAAAATGCGGGTAGTCAGATCGTAACCGCTCAAGCCGCTGAAGGCTATCTTGGCCAGGTATTTGACATGTTGCGACCGCATATAATCCAGCATTTTGCCGTTCATCATATTCAACGGTATTACAAAGCCATGCCTGTCCGCGTAGTACATAGGCACCGGATAATATGTGGTGCTTAGGTTTACGTGATCGCTGGGGTAAACTATGGCTACCAGTTTGCCTGTTTCCGTGTTCTGGTGTATGAAATTCCCTATCTCGGCCAGGAAATTTGTTCCGAAATAGGAATAGAGCGTATCCTTGTAAAAGTACTTTGAAATAGAAAATCCTGCAAGAAGAAACACTGTTGCGATGATCGCCGCAGAGGCGGCTGCAATTGTTTTGCCCGTGAATTTATTCAGTAAATCCATCAGGTATCCACCCCCCGCTCCGCAGAAAATTGAGAGGACCGGGCAAAATGGCAAAAGGTAATAATTGTGCACAACAAACAAATTAAACGCCATCATAGCCACCAGGCACAAGGAAATGAGCCAGACTAGCAGGAAGGCAAAAGATTCCTTCTCTTTTTTTGCCAGGCGAATTGCCCCGATCGCAAAAAAGACTGTCCCCATGGGGGTCAGTACGTACATGGCCAGCCTTCTTAAAATGGTCAGGTAATTGGCCGGATCCAGCCGCTGCGCGAGCGTGCCGAAATACCATGAGTTGAATGGATGGAGAGTGACTACAATAGTAGGGTAGACATTATTAAACGGATAAGCGTCCTTATGGACATAGGTCTCATTAACAAAGTTTGCATGGCGCTGCCATATTACCATGACCACGAATGGAACTAAAAAAGACAGCAGCAGCCTGGGGGCAAATAAATCGCCAATCTTTTTGTTCCTGCTCCAGGCCAGGTAAAAGACAGGCAAGAAAAGCGGCGCCACGAATGGGCTTTTCATCATGAAACCCAGGCTGGCGGCTAAAATTCCCAGGATTAGAAAAACGTTTTTGCCGGTTATCCCCCCGATCAGGAAATCAAGCATTGCAAGCGAAAAGAGAACTGTAAGCGGGTCCTGCATGGGCGTTCTCTGGAAAAAGATATCAAGCGGCATGAAAGCGAAGCAGAGCGCGGCAAAAACGGAAGATTTTTTATCGAGAAACCTGGATGATATCCGGTAAACGAAAAAAATGGAAACAAGCCCGGTAAAAATTGTAAAAAACCTGGCCACTATTATATCGGGTGTAAACAGTTTGTATAACAGCGCGGCAACAGCCGTATATAACGGGAATTCCTGCACCATATATCCCGGTTTGCCCAATGTTATTTTTGTAGGGTAAAGAATGTTTATGCCGTGCCTGTAATAATCCCGTATAAGGCCGGCGTTTGCCGTTTGCTTGAAAGCGTGCATGTCGTCAATGAGATAAGTGATATGGTACAGCCGTGCGATCAGCGCCAGAAACATTACAGCTAAGAGCCAAAACCAGGATTTGGAGAGCCATGCTGCGGGTTTCTTCAGATTTTCCTCGCCTGACATCGATAGATTATAACCAGACCTGTCTTTTTATGTAAAGCGCAGCCAGGCATTTTTTACGCGCATCCGCATGCCTTGTCTACGCTTGCAATTAAGGCAATATTCCGCTTTCATGCCTGTTTTTGCCGCAAAGAGGCGGGGCTGAAGGCATGGCCATATGCGGTTGCTCACCGTTTTTAATTTTTGCAGATCGG
>JAJYLE010000048.1 GCA_021788025.1 Nitrospirota bacterium | reverse complement strand
CAAGGTGGACGCCCGGTTTGCCGTGAATTTAAAAGGCCCGGACAATATCGTGCTGAAGGCCAATGTGGCGGGCGTCAGCACAAACCGGTTCACCCGAGGTTTTCTAAATGCCGACCTGCCGCTGCCGGATGGAAGGCTTTCGGGCAGCATATTCAGTTCCGGCCGGGTGTTTGCCCCTGACGGTCATTTCCTCCATGTAAGTACCAGGCCCGGCCGCGGTATGCCGGAAGGCATAAGGACTGTGCAGGGGTATTTTGCGATTGCAGGCGACAAGGTAATATTTTCATCTCTTGAAACCCGCACCGCAAAATCGGCGGTTAACGCAAAAGGGGCGCTGGACATAAAATACAATTCCATTGATATGGCCTTCAATCTTGTAACCCCGGACATAAGGGACTTGACCGCGCCGGACATAACGGGCGTGCTTGGCGGCGGGCAGTTTTCCGGACAGATTTCAGGCACGTTCAAGGCCCCGCGTGTTACTGGCCGGTTTACCTCAGCGGATATCAGGTATCAGAACTTCAGGCTGGGCGCTGTGGACGCGGCGCTGGATTACACGGCCAAACGCCTGGCGATAAGTTCTTTTACGGCAAAGCTTGGCGGCCAGACCGTAAGCGCGAAAGGCAGTGTGGATTTCCCGCAGGCCACCGGGCCGTTCATGTTCAAAAATCCGTCTTACGCCCTGGCGGTTTCGATGGACTCCGCGGATGTGGCGCAGCTGGCCCTGCTCTTCAAACCGGGCATGAGCGCCGGTGGCAAGCTTTCGGCCCAATTAGCCTTGCAAGGGGTAAAGCCGGTTTTAGCCGGCAATATCCATATTGCGGAGCCAAGCTATAACGGGCTGGCCATTTCCAGCGCTGACGCCTTCCTTTCCTATGGCGGCGGGGCCATCACGTTAAAAAACGCCCTGCTTAAGGACGGGCGGTCGGAGTTGTCTGTATCCGGGGTGCTCAATCAAGACCGCAGCTTCCGTTTTCAGGCCAGTTCCTCGGTGATAGACGCAGCTGAGTTGCTGCGCGCCAATGAGGTGCCTGCCGGGGCCAAAACTGAAAAGAACAAAAAGCCCATTTCACTGATGGTTTCGTTTACCGCCAGCGGAGATGGCACTCTGGACAATCCTTCGATAGCCCTTCATGGCAGGGTGCTTGGCGGATTCTTCGGCACACTGAAAATGCAGCCGGGGGATTTCAACGTGGCCCTAAACGGGAAAAAGCTGGGCGTGAATGCCGGGCTGCAAGGGGGAAGCCTGGCATTCGAAGGTTCAGCCATGCTTACCAAAGACCTGCCGTGGAACGCCAGCGTGCAGCTGAAAAACGGGAGATATGATTACCTGGCCGCGGCTTTTCTGGCCAACCCGCCACAGGACCTGCTTGTGGGCCTTGGAGGCCGCATCTCGGTGTCTGGCAACAGGTACGGCGCAAACGGCTCGCTAGTCCTGGACCATCTCAATTTTGCCGCATATGGCCAGAGTTTTGTGGCCGATTCGCCAATAAGGGCGTCCATCAATGGCAAGACCGTTACGCTGGAAAATGTTTCGCTGTCCAGCGGCCAGACGTTCCTGAAATCTTCTGGCAGGGCGGTGATCGGCAAAAGCATAGATTTCAGCCTTCAGGGAAAGACCTCGCTGGCCCCGTTCAAAGTGTTTACAGCAGGCCTGGGCAAGCTGTCGGGCTCCGCCGTTTTTTCGATGCATGCCGGAGGGGACTGGAACAACCCCACCCTGGGCGGAAGGCTAACAATTACAGACGGCGACCTGGCCTTCAAGGGCATCCCTCAGGACCTGATGGTCACGTCCGCTTACCTGCATGTTGATGAAAACAGGCTGGTTCTTGAAAACTTCAATGGGAAGATAGGCGGAGGTGATGTTGACATGACGGGGGTGGTCTACCTGACGGGGCTTTTCCGCCCGGCCCGCTTTTATCTGGAAAGCGTAATAAGCGATGTTAACACCAATATAAAAGGGGTTGACCTTACGGCGGGCGGCAATCTCATATTCAAGGGGGACGCGGGCAAACAGGACTATATGCTGGCCGGGGACCTTTCGATAGCAAAAGCTGTTTATGCGAGGGATGTGGACTGGCAGTCACTTATTTTTAAAAAGAAGGCGTCCCTGCCTCCGTCCGGCGCCTTCAGCGGCACCCGGCTTAACGTAAGGATACAGGGGTCCAAAAACATCAGGATTTATAACAACCTGGCGCAGGCCCCGCTTTCCATGGACCTTACGGTTAATGGTACGCTTGCAAACCCAATTCCCCTGGGCAGGGTGGAGGCCAGCTCCGGCAAGCTCTTTTTCAGGAACAACGAGTTCGAGATAGAACACGCCTCCGTCATATTTGCAGACCCCAACAGGATAAACCCCGTGCTGGATGTGGCGGCCCGCACTGTGCTGAAAGGCTATACCATACGGGTGAGCATGTCCGGCAATCTGGACAGGTTCAATCTGGCTTTCTCTTCGGATCCGTATCTGGAAGAGATGAGCATACTTTCTCTGCTGGCGCTTGGCGATGTTACGCAGGGCGGCGCGGGCATTGGGGGCGGCATAGGCGCGGCGGAGGCAACCGCCTTTCTGACTGGAAAGATCCAGGATGTGGTAAGCAAGCGGCTTAAAAGCCTTACCGGGATAGACCGCTTCCGGATAGAGCCGTCCATATCGAAGGCCAACGGGTCTGTTACCCCGCGGGTCACCGTATCAAAGCGCCTGCTGGGCGACAAGCTTTATGTTACATACTCGGCCCCGATAGGCTCCGAAGAGCAGGTAATAAAGCTGGAATACACGCTTGCGCCAAACATTTCCCTTATCGGCCTGCGTGACGAGCAGGGCGACACGGGCGGAGACTTGAGCTTCAGGTTCAGGTTCAAATGAAAGAGAAAATAATTTGAGATTTGAAATTTCAAAATTTAAATTGCTTTTTATGTGCGCCCTGTTGCTTGCGCCTTGTACCGCCTGGGCTGCCGTTTCTGGCCCATCTGCTGCTGCAATAGTCAATGCGGCGCAGCCTGGCCAGATACCCATAAAGCAGATAGATGTGGAAGGGCTTTATTCGATAAAAAAAGGCGAGCTTATATATATGTTATGCCTCAACTCTGCAAAAACGATAATCCCCGTGCACCTGAGGCGCGGGATAAAGAGGGCCTTTAAAAAAGGGATTTTCGAGTACATAGAAGTTGATTCGGATGATGCCCATCCGGGCAGGATCATAGTAAAGGTCAGAGAAAAAGATGTAATAGGCAAGATAAAGTTCAAAACCAGCGGGCAGGTGCCGGGAAAATTCCTGTCCGCCCATCTGCCGTTTAAGCCTGGGGGCTTCATGAGGTATGCCCTTATCAACGGGGCCTCCGCAAGTCTACAAGACGCCCTGTCCCAGTACGGTTATCCGGACGCTTCCGTAAATATCGGGGTGCAACGTGAAAAAAGCAGAAACCCGTATCTGGTGGATTTAAATATTACCGTGAATGAAGGCCGGGTAACCGTAATACGCGGGCTGAAGATAATCGGCCAGGGGGGCCCGGAAGCAGCGCGGGCGCTGGATATAAAACCCGGCGACAGGTACGACCAGTACACCGTCAGGGCGCGCCTGGAGAAACTGAGGCAAAATTACAGGAAAGAGGGTTACCTTAACCCCCTCACTGGCCCCTTTGCCATGACAAATGGCATTTTATATGTAAGCGTGGAGCCCGGCGCAAGATATCAGGCAAGATTTACCGGCAACAGCGCGGTGAGTACAAAAAATTTGAGAAACACCCTGCCGTTTGAGGAGGCCGGAGAGGTCCGGAATGACCTGATCGACGAGGCGGTGCAGCGGATGAAAACGCTATATAATAACAAAGGCCTTCCCAATGCGCAGATTGCACCGGTAATTTCCAAGCAGGATGGTTTGTACCGGATCCATTTTTTCATAGCCGAGGGCGGAAATGTGAAGGTGAGATCCATAAAGTTTACCGGCACTGATATAGACGCCTCCAGGCTTAAAACCCTGCTTTCGCTCAGAGAGGGCGGGCTTTACAATCCGGACCTGCTGGATAAGGATAAATCCCAGATTGCAGACCTTTTGAACAGCCTGGGTTATATAGACGCGAAGGTGTCGGACCCGGAAGTGGCCCCGGCCGGCCAGGGCAAGGTGGACATTACTTTTAACATCAGCGAGGGCGCGCAATACAGGATTGCAGGATTGAAGGTTGAGGGGGCCAGCCAGCAGTTTGCAAGCCAGGTGCAGGCCGCGCTGAGGATCAAGGCAGGCGATATCTATAACGAGTACGACGTTACCACTGCCCGGTACAGGATTCTTTCAATTTACAACAATGCGGGATATGCAGATTGTCAGGTTGGCATAACGCGGGAGTTCAGAAACGGCGGCGCATATATAGATTACAAGATAACCGAAGGGCACAAGCTCTATTTCGGCAAGAGCGTTGTGATCGGCAATAAAAATACAAAGCTTTGGGTAATCAAGCGGGAGCTTGCCCACAAGGACGGCAGCCCCTTCAGTTACAACACGCTTCTTACCGAGAAACAGCATCTCTACGAGCTTGGAATATTCAACAGCGTGGACACAGAGATAATTGGAAGGCATGGCGATACGGTTGACGTGGCATACAAGGTTAGCGAGGGTAAGCCCGGCGCAGTTGAGTTTGGCGCTGGCTATGGCGATTACGAAAAAGAGCGCGGGTTTGCGCAGCTATCATATAACAATCTCTTCGGGCGGGACATGACGGGGTCCGTCAGGTTTGAGGGCAGCACAATGGAGAGGCGGGCCATACTTAATTTCTCGGAACCGTGGTTTCTGGGCGCAAAGCAGCCGTTCCGGGCGTTTTTGCTGGCCGAAAACCGCACCGAAAAGAACTTCGATACGGGCGAGGTCATATATAAACTCACAAGGTACACAGCCAGCGCCGGGGTAGAGCGGAAATTGGGCGCCAGGGTAAAGGGACAGCTCTATTACGATTTTACATGGGTAAACACTTATGATGTGGCCCCGGATGCAATCATAACGAGGGAGGATGTTGGCACCAGGGCCATAAGCGGCATCAGCCCGGCCTTGTTCTATGATTCCAGGGACGACCCTTTCAATCCCAAAACCGGGATATTTGCCGGGGCATCGCTGAAATATGCCACGCCGTTTCTGCTGTCCCAAAGTAACTTTATCAAAGCCGTGGCCCAGAGCAGCGAGTATTTGGACCTCTCCAGGTTGTTCGTGCTTGCTGTGGATGAGAAAATTGGCATGGCAAAAGGCATTGGCAATACAAGCGAGCTGCCCATAGTGGAGCGTTTCTTCCTGGGCGGCAGAAACAGCGTGCGTGGCTACGCCCAGGACACTCTTGGCCCCAAGGGCGCCGACGGCACGCCGCTTGGCGGCAACGCCTTCCTGCAGGGCAATGTGGAACTGAGGACTGCCATTACAAAAACCATAGGGATTGCCCCGTTCCTGGATATGGGCAACGTGTGGCCAAACGTTTTCAATATGAACCTGACCAGCCTTAAATTCACTACCGGGCTCAGCTTCAGGATAACAACACCGGTTGGCCCGCTGCGGCTTGATTATGGTGTAAAACTGAGCAGGCAGCCCGGGGAGTCCGTAGGCGAGCTCCACTTCAGCATAGGCAATGCCTTTTAAAGGAGAAAAAATTTGAAATTGGCGGACAAGGGGCAAAAAAGAAGAACGGCACTTCTTTTTATTGTCCTTGTTTTGTTGTTCATTCCTTGTGTCGTCTCTGCGGCCGTGCTGGACAGGGTTGTGGCATTCGTTGGCAGCGACGCGATAATGCTTAGCGAACTGCGCGCCAATGTGGCCAGGGCCCGCGCTGTTGTGCCGGACATAACGGACATGGAGGTGCTTAACACGATGATAAACAGAAAGCTCCTTGCCGTGGAGGCCAAAAAGTACTTCCCCGAGGAAAACGACGAAGATGCGCTTGTGCGCGACTACATGGACCTCAAAATAAGGGCCCTGGTGACAATACCCGAAAAGGACATAAGGGACTATTACAATAAAAACAAGACGAATTTCGGCAATGTGGGGTTCGAACAGGTAAGGGGCCAGATTGAGAAGCTGCTTGAGGAAAAAGAGGTGAACCGGAGGCTAAGGGACCAGATTCAGGACCTGCGCGCGCGCGCCTGGATAAAGACTTTTCCGGACGCCATCCCGGCAGGGCCGCCAGCCCTGAAATAAGCGCGCCAGCGGCCCAATTGTTATAATAAACTATGGGCCAGGGGGCGCCAGGCTGTTTTTAGGAAAATTTTTATGAGGGACTCCTCAGAAAACAAGAAACATTTTTCCGAGAGCACGGGGAAGCTCCACATGCCGTGTCCCCATAAGGGAAAGTCCGGTATTGAGCTGCACGTGGTTATAAAAGCGGGCAATTGCTACCGGTCCGGCCAGTGCATGGTTCTGGAGTGCAAGTATCACAAGCTTCACTCGGACATACAGAGCGTTCTATCCATTCTCTGGTGATTCGCATAATCCAAAAATAACGGAGGTCTTTTAATGAAATACCGTTCGGGCGGCATTGGCCGGGTTTTTGTATCCAGGTTCGACGACGGAGAGGATTTCATTGCCCAGCTTTCCGAACTGGCAAGAAAGGAGAATGTGCGGGCGGCGGTTTTTTTTCTGGTTGGCGGGGTGAAGGGCGGCAGGGTAGTGGTGGGCCCCAAGGGTGATGAGATGCCGCCGGACCCCGTGTGGGACAACATCAGCGGCAACAGCGAGATGCTGGGCACGGGCACCATATTCTGGGATTCCGACGGTCCCAAGGCGCATCTGCACGTCTCTGTGGGGCGTGGCGGGACGGTGAAGACCGGATGCCTTAGGCGGGACTCAAGCGCGTTTCTGGTGCTTGAGGCCGTGGTTATGGAGATAACGGGCATCGAGGCCGGGCGGCTTCCGGACCCGGAAAGCGGTATGCAGCTTCTAGGCTTCACTGATAAAAAGACTTTTTAAGTCCTCTTTTTTCGCCCTGCAAGGGAAACAAAATTCCGGCAATTACCCTTGCAAAAAAAAACCATCTCTGCTAATGTACTGAATGGTTATGACTGACGATTTTACTACCAGAGTGGAAAGCGTGCTGGTCAGCGGGGTGGGCAGCATAATCGGACGCTCCATCCTTAAGAGCGGTCTTGCAAGGATCAACAAGCAGCCTGAGGCTTTTACTCAGGAAGACCGCAAAACGCTAATCGACAACCTGATCAGGTCTATTTCCGTGTTTGGTACCAGGGAAGAAGCTAAGCGCATTCAGGCTGAGCTGGAAAAGCTCCTTTAGTTTTAAAGCGGGCATGCGCTGGAAAGCGGGTTTTGTGCGCAAGCATAAACTGCGGACTGTTGCTTGCCTTTACTAATGTAGGGGGTAGTGATGAGTCAGGTATTGGCCGCGCCCTTGTTTTACATTTTCTTTGTTTACGGATTAAGTTTTATAGTCCTCTCCGTAGTCCTCTTCCGTGAGATTGGGAAAGCATCGAAGATAGCTATGGTTTCCACCTTTTCCATCCTTGCCGCTTTCGGCCTGCTGCACGGGCTGGCGGAGTGGACTGACTGGGTCCGGTTCATATTCGACGGCGGCAACCTGCCGGTCTTTGCCGCGGCGGGGCCGGGGGCAGGGGAACCGTGGTTCCTTAAATACGTTTCTCAAATCTTAATGGTGGTCTCATTTACCGTCCTGCTCCAGTTTGCGGTAAACATGCTCACCTACAAGTCCGAGAATAAATCGGCAAGGGCCATCCCGGCCGTGCTTTTTGTCCTTTACCTGATTTATATTTTTGCGTCTGGCACTGTTGCACAAAGCGTCTTTGCCGCAGGCAATATTGGCAGGCACCTGTTTGGCTTTGTAGGCGGCACCATGGCGGCAATCGCACTTTTGAAGCTGGCAAACGAGCTGATGCCGCTTGGAAACAGCAGGCTGATATCCGGCCTTGCCGCAGGCGCACTGGGTTTTGCGTATTATTCCGTATTCGGCGGGCTGATTCTGCACCCTGTTATAGGGCTACCGGTGCAGCTTTTCAGGATGTGCTGCGCGGTAGAGATTGCCTTCTCCTCGTTCTACATACTGGATGTTTTCAAGGCCTGAGCCTTTTAAAACTTCACTTGTAGAAAATTAATTGCTGCGATTACGGACGCGGGGCGGTTATAAACCGCCCCGTCTTATTCAGAAAACCATCGCGGATAATAACGGCCCTGCCTTTGTACTGCCACTCATGCTTTTTTTGTGTTTTTCATCAGCCGCGCCAGAATGTAGCCTGTTATCAGAGCGCCTCCCAAAACAAGCGCCGGCCTGCTTCGTATCTGATTGATAGCGGCCTCATACAGGTCTTCTATCGTATTTTTCCGCAGATAGCCGGAGGCCCGTTCCATGCTGTCAGATACACTAATGAGGTAGCCGGAAACCTGTTGTCCGTCATCTTGTGTCTTTAGCTGCCCGGCGGTTTCCGCGATTGCGGCGGCCAGTATATCCATTTTCTTTGCCAGTTTCAATTTTTGCTCCTCTGCCATGGTCCTTGCATACTGGCCGGCCTTTTCCTTTATGCCGGCATTTCCGTTTGAAGCCAATTCCGAATTGCTTTGATATGTGATGCTTGTAGCCATATCTTTCCTCCGGGTATGCCCGATTGGGATGGATTAAATTTTCAAAAGTGAAAGGGAGCCAGCTTCCCTTAATAAAAAGCTATCGCCGCGTCCGTTTGGTGTCAAGGGCGACGATGGGCGGGGGCTCTTTATGCAAGCTTGTTTTAAAGGCCAGGGAGGCAATAATGGGGTTTTTGAATAGAATCTGTCTCATTTCTAGTGTAATACTTTTGTGGCAGAGGTGAGCAGGTCGAATGGCACTTTAAGCCCTTCAGCATTTGCTTCCTTCAAATCTATAATCACATCTATTTTCCTGGGCTGCCTTACCGCTATCGATGCCGGCTTGCGTCCTTGCAGCACCTGGGCAACAGCCATGGCGGCCCCGTCACCCTGTTCCGCCGGGTCTGCCGCAATGGTAAGGAGGATGCCGCTTGATTCTCCGCCGGTTGTGGTTGCTGCCGCCGGAATCCTGGAACGCCGCGCCGCGCTTACAGCAGCCCTGAAGCATCCGGTTGTGGCACACTCGTTTGTCAGAAAAACGGCGCCAACCCTTGCCGATTTAAGCGTCCTCAAGTTCAACCGGACGTACTTGAATCCGAAATTGCCTTCAAGCCCCCTTATTTCTGAGGCCTGGGCCGCAGAGTCCGCGCTGCTGCCCAGGTAAACCACGCCAAGGGTGGAAAAATTGGATATGCTTTTCAGGTTTTTGATTATTCCAGCGGCCGGCACTCTGGAACTGATACCGGTAGCTTTTCTGGCAAACGCACCGGGATTTGAAACACCAGCGAACACTACAGGCACGCCTTCGGCTTCTTTCAGGGCAATTGAGGTGGCCTGAGGGCCGTACGATACGATCACGCTGGCGCCATAGGCCGACATCTTGCGCACAGTATTGGCTATCGACATCGGGTCGTCAGCAGGGGGGCGCTGGACAATTACCTGCGCCCGGCTGCCTTCTCCGGTCAATTTTCTAATGAACTCCTTATGGATTGCCTCGTAGTAAGGGACATCCTTGGCCATGATTACTCCTATTATCTTATTGCCCGCACCATAAGAAACAGCAGGCAGAAGAACCATCATCAGGCCAAGCAAAAATATGTTGAGTATTGCCTTTTTCAGTTGTTTCACCATCTTCTGGTAAGCGAGACCAATATTATATGCGCCGTGCCATTTTGAAATTCGGTATATGGGTTGCCGCCCTCGTTTGTGAAATCGCTGTATCTGTAGCTCAGGCTTCCGGACATGCCTCTTTTGAAGCGGTAGTCCCCGGAGATGGTATAGTCCGTTTCGTGCATGTCTAAAGTGGAAAAAGACGATATCGGGACGGGCTGTGTAATGTTGGGGGCGTTGGGCGTAAAGCCTATCCCGGCAACCGTATGGCCTATCCCCGCGTTGAACGTAAGCATGTCAAAAGGCGAGTACATTGCGTTTACTGCGTAATAATTTACCTGCTGCCCTGCAGGAACATCGGGATCAAACAGGACTGTTCCGGAAACGTTGTTATATGCAAGCGGCTCCTGTATCTTGTCCCGCATATAAGAGTATATCGTGGAGACTGTAAGATTGCGTTTAACGAGGAATGTTATGTCTGCCAGAAGCTTGTCCCTGCGCACGTCCCTTCCACCGGGGGCGGTAACGGGCACGAACTGCTCCGTTGCGAATTCCAGGGTATCACGATGTTCCTGGCCTATCTGGTAATAGACAAGCGCGTCTATCCACGAAGCTGGTAGCCACGATGCCGATATCCGGCCCTCATCCGCCCTGTTGGGCTCCGAGTTGACGGACGGGTGAAAGATGTTCCTGTGGGTATATTTCAGCTTAATATCCAGGTCCCGTGCGGCATTTATGTCCATGGCAATCCATTCTGTGTCTTTTTGCGTGCTTTGAGGGAGGTTCCACACGGTGGCATTGTCCCTACGGATATTGTCGTAGCTGTACCGGGCACTGATCACCGCGCCAGGCAAAAGATAATATCTGGCTGTTGCGGAGGCGGAATCTGTATTGGAGGAGATGGCGGGTTTCAATGAGCAGGTGTAGGTCCCCGCCGTATTATTTGAAGGGCTGCAGACGTTATCGAACGTTATTGCGGACGGGGTGTCCTCGTCAACCTGCCTGTGCCTGTATTTGAAAAATAAGGCGGTGGATGGCGCCGGAGTCCATGTGACTTCCCCTTCGCCAAAAATATAATCCGCCTTCGCGCCGCTTTCTTCGTTCTTGCGGTCAACCGACCATATGGTTGCCGAGGCCACAATCTCTCCCGTATATGAAGTATGCAGCATTAGCATATTGGACGAGCCCTTCAGTTGCGAAAACTCGTTATGCGGATAAATTCCAGCCTTTAGGGTTGATCCTGGCGGGAAACCGGCGGCGGCAAAATTATCGAACAGCACGGGCTGGCCGTTCGCGTTGAATCGTTTTTCCTCATGCTCGTATTGGGCCTCCAGCGGCCCCAGGTGGCCGTTTATGCCAGCCTGGAAGGCCTCCGTGGTGTAGTCAATATCCCTTGCCTCGGATGTGCGCACCGCGTCATTAAAAAAGCCCGCGCCTCCAAGGAACCTCTGTTCCATCAGCCCGTCCCTGTTAAAGACGCTGCCTTTCACATAAAGGTGGGCCGGGTAGCCGGGCGCTTTCAGCCTGAACACAAAATCGTCCATGCCGGCCTTATATCCAAACGAAGCGCCGGGGGCCCTGTTGTCAACGCCCACGGAAGACGGCGCCGGCGTAAGGAGTATAAGGTTAATATTGCCGAGGTTATGGAACACTGCTCTTGTGTCGCCCTCAAAATAGACCAGGTCCTTGTAGGAGTAATTGAGGTAGCCGTAATAGTCGTTCCTGTTGACCTCATCGATTATGAGATGAAACCTGTTGGGATAATCAAACAGCCGGGCATCTCCGCCAAAAACTACCGAGTTATGAAGAAAATCGTATTCATCGGCTCCCCTTGCGGACCCCGAGTTTCCGGCAAACCTGTATCCCGCATGGAATTTGTATTTTGGGGGGATTACCGGGAAAGCATATCCGCTCTCCTCTGGCTCCTCTTCCTGGCTGTCCTCAGAAACGGCATTTTGAACCGGGGCTTCTACCTGGGCCTGGCTGCCCTGCGCCCTGGCATCCTGGCCACCGGCAAGTTCCTGGCATACCGCCCTCTGCGCAAATACAAGCATTGCAGCCAGCAGCACCGGAAAAATTTTTCTTATCCCCTCCATAATGTCCCCTTTACCTGTGGAAAAACCCGCTCCCGCTTGCTGAAGGCAGGTCTGTGCCGTGTATCTGCGAATGGCAATCGGTGCACCTTGTATAAAAGGTGCTTACGGAACCGGGCGCGGAGCTGGATGAAATCCTGTGCCCGGCATGGCACTGAAGGCAGAGAAACGGCACCGGCACAACAAGCAGGTTTGCATTCACGGACCCGTGGGGCCTGTGGCAGGTGCGGCAGTCCTCCGTGTTCTCCGAATGTTCGAATGCAAACGGGCCTTCCTTTTCGCCATGGCAGCGTGTGCAGGTCTGCTTAACCGTGGGCCTTCGGAGCATCTTCTCGTTTATAGACCCCATGGGGTCATGGCAGTCCGTGCAGAAAACCCTTCCTTCATTAACTGGGTGATGGCTTGGCAACGAGAATTCCGCCTTCACCTCCTTGTGGCATTTAAAGCACATACCGGCGATGTCCCTTTGCATCGTCTTCAGGTCAGGCCCGTTGTGCACCTTATGGCAATCGATGCAGCTTACGCCGGCCTGCGCATGCGGGCCGGCATTCCAGTTATGCAGATTGAATGTGGCATTTGCCGTATGGCATTTCAGGCATATCAGCGCCTGGGCCTGGGGAGGCAGATGCTTGATATCTATGAACGTCTTGTAATTGCATGCCGTCTGGATGCCGCGCTTCGCGTCAGCTGCCACCTTTTCAGGCGTAATCCCTTTTATTGCCAGGCTGCCAGGCCCATGGCATGACTCGCAATTGACAAGCGGCAGCCCCGACGACCGCTGGATCTGCACGCCCATTGTGCTTGCGTCAAAATCCTTTTTAAGCTGGTCGTGATAATGGCAGGCAGAAAGGCATGTCTTGGTGCCCACGTAATCGGCATCCAGCCTGCCGGCGACCATCTTCTCGTATTGCCTCATGGGCAGGATTGGTCTGGATTGCCTCAGGGCCTCGCACCCTGAAAGAAAAAGGGACAGGAATACAATAAGGCAGAACAGGGCCTTAAAAACCGCCCGTTTTTGCGCCCCTCCCACGTTAATTTTTACCCTCCCCCAATACCTGGCCCCGCAAAGGCCTATATTATTTTTTAAAATCCGCTGGTTGGCCGAATATTACCGCACGGACCAGCGCCCGATGTATTATCAATTTTTTGCATGCCGATGTCCATGAAAAAATTTCTTCATCAAGTTACAGCTTGAACCTTTCCAGTTCTGATGCCAGGTCCGCGGCTTTTCCCTTAAGCGAATCAACTACCATGGCCATATCTGTAACTGAGTGGACCAGACTGCCCGCTGCGCCGTTTATCTTTTCCATATGAGCAGCGAGTTCCTGGCTCATCTGCCTCTGCTGGCTGGTTGAGCGCGCGATCTGGCCGGACTGGCCCGCCGCGTTCTCCGCCGTCTGCGAGATCTCCATGCTCCCGGTTTTCTGCTGGGCGGCGGCGGACCTCACCTGCGTTGAGAGCGCCTTTATCCTGGACGTTGCGGTAAGTATCAGCTTGCTGCCTCTGGTTTGCTCGTTTAACGCCTCGGATATCTTTTCCGTTTCACCGCTCATCTGCCTTGTTGTGTCGGCAATGTTCCTGATTACCTGGGCCTCTTCTGATGTGGCCTTGCGGATCACGCCGGCCATTTCGGCAGCCGAAGCCGAGCTTTTGGCAATCTCCCTCAGATAATCGTTGGTTTGGCGGACCATGTCCAGCCCTGCTTCAACGGTCTGCATGCTGGAGGACGCCTTCTCAATGCTGGACTTCACCATGTTCTGGACCGAAACTACAAGTTCCGATATCTCCTTTGTAGAAGCGGAAGTCCTCTCGGCCAGCGCCTTGATCTCGCTGGCCACCACTGCAAACCCGCTGCCATGCGCGCCCGCCTGTGCGGCAAGGATGGCGGCGTTAAGGGCAAGCAGGCCGGTCTGCTCGGCAACTTCATCTATAACCGTAACAACGGAGCCTATCTCCTGTGATTGCCGCCCAAGCCCGTTTACGGCTTCCGCCATTCCGGTTACGCTCTGTTTTATATCGTCGATGCCTTTCAGGGCCGCCTGGGCGCTTTGCATCCCTTTTACCGAAGCGGCGCGCTGCACTTTTTCGGCTAGCACGGCGGATTCCGCCGCGCTCTTTTCTATGTCCTTGATAGCGGCATTCACTTCCTCAACCGAAGACGCTATGGACTCCGAAGCCCTGTAATGACTGTCCAGGCCTCCAGCTATCCGGTTTATTCCAGCAATCATTTGTTCTATGGAGGACGCAGTCTCACTGGCTGCCCCGTCGAAGACCTCCGCGCTTTCAGCTATTGTGGAAATGGCGGAGCTCATGCGGGTTGCTGAAGACGAAGTCTCTTCGGATGCCAGGGAAAGGCCTTCGGCGGCAGCGGATACCGAAGCAATCGATTCCTTTACCGTTTCCAGGGTGGCCCCTGCAATCTCAACCGAGGATTTTTGCTCTTCCACGCCTGCCAGTATCTTGCCGGAGGATTCCTCCACCTTGAAGGACACCTTGGAGATGTCTTCGGTAACTTCTTTTATTTTATGTATCATCTCCCTCAGGCTGGCGGCTATTGTATTGATCGATTGGCTGAGCGCGGCTATTTCGTCGCTGCCCGTTAGTACCGTATTTTGTGTCAGATCCCCGGAGGCTATCCGGGCCGCGGCCGTCTGTATCCAGATAACGGGCCTGGTTATGAACCGGGAGATTGCGAAGTACACCATTGGCACAAATACCAGAAAACACACCAGCAATATGCCAAGCGCCCAGAACAGAAGGCTGTAGATCTGTGCCTTTATGCCTCCAGATTTCAGCCCCAGCGCAAGCGAGCCTCCAATATTTCCCGCGGCATCCTTTAAGGGGATTTTTATATAATAGAGGCCGCCTGTTTCAGTTACATCCTGTGCTGCTGATGCAAGCTCCGGGCCGGGCAAGCGGGCAGGGGCCTGGCCCGCACTGGCCAGGACTGTGCCGTCAGGGCCCGTTACCGAAATAAATGCCAGGTCTTTCTCGCTTTTTGCAATGCTATCCAGTTTATCATCCAGGCCTGGAATGTCCTTGATCTGGATTCCAAGGGCAAGCGCTTTCTCCAGGTCGCCCTTGAGGTTTTGCCCCATATACATGCTTTTTGCGAGCATGGCCTTTTTATATTTGGCTGTTGCGATAAGGGTGAGGACGGCTGTGTTCAGGCCGAAGGCCAGCAAAAGGATTAACGAAAGAAACAGCAAGGATTTTTTCTTGAGATTCATAAAGCCCGCCCGCCCCTTTAAGCGTAATGAACTATAAGTATTAAGTTACATTTTTATATACTTTTAATTCCTGCTATGTCAAGGGACTTTTACCGGGGTGTTCAGGGTGCGTAAAAAACGATTGAACACAAGGGGCTGCAAGCCGCAAGCCCCTTGTTGGCGAGTTCAGGACCTGGTTGATTCAGAAGGTTTTTGTTTGAAATGATCACTGGTCTTCCATTAAATTGAACATCGGAAAACCTGGCCATATAGCTGATCAAGGCAGACTGATTTGCAAAATCCAGCGTCTGGGCTATTATGTATCCCGCAAGGTAGTTATGCTTTTCAGCGATAAAAATACCAGGGCTTTGATTTAGTTTTGCAGTCCAGCCTTCCCCTGATCTCAATATTTCTTAAAACTTATTTTAGCGATGTTCAGCTTCTTCGGCAGCATCGGCTTCAGCTTTATCCTTATGGATAGTGCCATCTGGATGATTCGGGGGACTATAAAGGGTATAGAGCTTAAGCGGCTTATCCTTAGATATATTGATGACGTTGTGGTATGTTCCTGCTGGTACAATTACAGCATCACCATCGCCAACGGTATGTTTTTCTGTTCCATTAAAAACAAACCTTGCTCTGCCTTCCTCTATGCGGAAAAACTGATCAACATGATCATGGACTTCATTGCCGATTTCCTCTTTGGGCTGGAGACACATAACTACTAACTGGGTATGTTTGCCAGTGAATAAAACCTGCCTGAAATTCTTATTCTTCTCTGTTGCTTTTTCAATGTGTCCAACATAGGGTTTCATCTTGCCCTCCTTCATATCATAATTACGCGCACCAGGATTTAATGATACCAAAACCGGAAAAAACTGGATACACTTGTCAGTTGATGGAAAGGGTTATAAATTCCTTCATTTTCTCCAGACCTCGCGGGGCATGCCAGGCCGTTTGAGGCTCAATCTTTGTGCGCATGGCGTTTACTGAACGCGCCCCTTGGTCTTTTACATTTTTTACGGTTATAATTCACAACGCACAACCGGGCAAATCCCAATCCGGCATATGCATTATTTTAGAAATGGCAGGGGGCTTATATCACAATATTAAGACTTTTACATTGTCCCCTTTAAAGGAGAGGCGCTATGAAGAGATTGTGGCTGGCAGGTTTCTTTTCAATTTTAATAATAGGATGCTGGGGGGCCAGGGCCGATGCGGCCTCCGCCGTGGCAAGCGCAACTAACGGCGCGGCTGGATGGGCGCCAAGTTTTGATAACGTGCAGAAGGCCCAATCAGCGGTGG
>JAJYLE010000047.1 GCA_021788025.1 Nitrospirota bacterium | reverse complement strand
GAAGCCGAAGGGGCGGATTGATGACGAGGTGAAAAAATATCCGGATGCCCGTGCCGCGGCCCTGCCGTCGCTTTACGCGGCCCAGGAGGAGTTTGGATATCTGGGCCCCGCCGCCCTGGAAGCGGTTGCGGAGGAACTTGGCGTTTCCAAAGCCACCCTCAAAGGTACGGCCACGTTCTATTCCATGTTCCGGAATAAGCAGATGGGAAGGCACGTGATACGGATTTGCACCAATGTGGCCTGCATGCTTTTTGGGGCCGAAACCCTTGTGAGCATAATCGGGGGTATATTTAATGTGGAGCCGGGCGGCACCAGCCCGGACGGCAGGTTCTCCCTTGTAATTTCGGAGTGCATCGGGGCCTGCGACAGGGGCCCTGCAATGCTGGTGGACGAGGACGAGCATTTCAACCTCACGGCCGGAAGCGTAATAGAGATACTGGACGGCTATAAATAAATTGCAATATATCCTTAACTACACGGAGGCGCCGGATTCGGCCACCCTTGCCGGATACGAGCGCGCGGGAGGGTACCGGGGCTTCAGGAAGGCCCTTGGCCTTGAACCCGCGGCTGTTATCGATATCGTAAAGAAATCCGGCTTGAGGGGGCGCGGCGGGGCGGGCTTCCCCACCGGCATGAAATGGCTTTTCGCCTTCCATGACCCCAAAACCCCAAAATACCTGCTGTGCAACGCCGATGAAGGCGAGCCGGGCACTTTCAAGGACAGGCGCATACTTGAAAAGGCCCCTCACCTGCTCATAGAGGGCATGCTTATCGCAGCGCGCGCACTGAAGGCGGAGCAGGGTTACATTTATTTGAGAGGCGAATACCCGGCGGCAAGAAAAATACTGGAACTTGCCATTGCCGAGGCTTACGAAAAAGGCTACCTGGGTGAAAACGTAATGGGCAGCGGCGGACGGTTCCACCTTTCAATCTGCCGCAACGCGGGAGCGTACATCTGTGGCGAGGAGACCGCTCTTATCAATTCGCTGGAGGGCAAGCGGGGGCAACCCCGGCTGAAACCTCCGTTTCCGGTAAGCGTTGGCGCATTTGGCAAGCCAACTGTGGTCAACAATGTGGAGACCCTTGCCAACCTGCCTTTCATAATGGAGGCGGGGCCGGAGGCATACCTGAAAATAGGAAACCCGCAGTGCCCCGGCAACAAGCTGTTTCCGGTAAGCGGACATGTGGACAGGCCGGGCTTATACGAGCTTCCGATGGGGACCCCGCTTAAAGAGATAATCCATAACCATGCCGGGGGCGTCAAAGGCGGCAAGGCGCTTAAAGCGGTAATACCGGGCGGCATCTCCGCGCCCGTGCTTACGGCGGATATGACGGACTGCCCGATGGATTTTATATCCCTGCCCCGATACGGCAGCATGCTTGGCTCCGGAGCGGTGATGGTATTTGACGAGACCACGTGCATGGTGAAAGTGGCATGGAGGGCGCTGAAGTTTTTCGAGTACGAATCCTGCGGCAAGTGCACGCCGTGCAGGGAGGGCACAGGCTGGTTAAGGACGGTGCTTGAAAGAATAGAGGCGGGCGGCGGCAGGCATTCAGATATTGCCCTGCTTGAGGATATCTGCAATAACATTATAGGCAAGACCTTCTGCCCGCTTGGCGACGGCGCTGCTTTTGCGGCCCTGAACTTCATAAAGCATTTCAGGGCGGATTTCGAGGCCCACATGGGTGGCCGCTGCCCTTATGAAAACTCCGCTAAAAGCCCGGGCGCGGGCAGTGGCAGGCCCGCGGCATGATTACCGTTACCATAGACGGCAGAAAGATAGAGCTTGAAAAGCCCGTGACCATACTGGAAGCTGCCAGGGGGGCGGGCATCGAGATCCCCACGCTGTGCAGCCATCCCTCACTGGAGCTTTGGGGCGGGTGCAGGCTGTGCGTTGTGGAAGTGGAGAAGATGCCCCGCCTTCAGACCTCGTGCACAGTGAGCGTGGCCGACGGGATGGTAGTGCGCACGGAAACCCCGCAGGTTGCCCAGGCCAGAAAGGCCATGCTGGAATTCCTGCTTATAAACCATCCGCTTGAATGCCCCGTGTGCGACAAGGCCGGGGAATGCAAGCTTCAGGACCTCACAGTCAAATACGGGGCGGCCGCGGGCAGGTTTGAGGAAGGCAAAAGGACATATCCGGAGAACACGGACGACCCCATAATAGTCCGCAACATGCAGCGCTGCATATTGTGCACCCGGTGTGTAAGGATGTGCGAAGGGGTGCAGGGTGCTTATGCAATATCCGCAGTGGGCAGGGGGAACAAGTCCTACATAGAACCATTTTCCGGCGGACGGTACGATTGCGAATATTGCGGAAACTGCTTAAGCGTATGCCCGGTTGGTTCCATAATGTCCCGGCTGCACAGGTACTCTTACAGACCATGGCAGATGGACCGGAAAGTAAACACTATATGCTCCTGGTGCGGCGTGGGCTGCACGCTTGCGCTGGAGGTGCGGGACGAGGAGATAAAAAGGGTGACTCCGGATTTCGGGGCGGGCGTTAACAAGGGCCTGCTATGCTGCCGGGGGCGCTTTGGATACGATTACGTAGCCAGCCCTCAAAGGCTGGCAAAGCCGCTCCTGCGCAACAAGTGCGGCGAGCTGGATCCGGCCGGCTGGGAAGAAGCCTATGACTTCATTGCAGGAAGTCTGGCAAAGATTACCCGGGAGCACGGCCCTCAGTCAGTCGGTGCGATAGTGGGCGGGGGATGCACTAATGAAGATGGCTATCTGCTGCAGAAGATAATGCGGGGGCTGGGCTCAAACAATATCGATTCCATTTCCAGGCTGGGGCTTCTGCCGGTGCAGCAGGTTATCGAACAGGCTTTGGGGCCAGGCGCAACTGCCAACTTCATGGAAGGCATAAAGATATCCGGCGCGGTATTAACAGTGGGCGGCGACCCGGCCAGTTTTAATCCCGTACTGGGGCTTCAGGCCAGGGCGGCATACCGCCTGAATAAGCCTGTTATAACCATAGGATATGCCCCGGGTATGAAAAGGCACAGGTCTCTGTCTATCAATTGCGCACCAGGCCAGGAAGGCGTTGTTCTGGCCGGTCTGCTCAGAGAGATATTTAATATCAGGCCCGTAACGGGTGACAATAATTCGCTTGGAGAGGCAATCGGCAGGTGGCAGGATATCCTGCCTTCCGCTGATAAGGCCTCGGAGCTTTCCGGAGCGGCGGCCCCGGACATAAAATCAGCCGCCAAAATCCTGGCTGAAACGCATAATCCAAGCATAATAGCCGGGCGTGAACTTGCCTCTTACGGGATGGGAAAAGCAAACGCTCTGCTTTTGGCTGCCATTGCATATATGCTCCATGCAAAAGTGTTTATGATGTCCGAACTCCCCAACGAGCAGGGGCTGGCTGATGTGGGCTGCGCGCCTGAACTGCTGCCGGGTGGGGGTTCAAACTCCGTAAAAGGGCTCACGCTAATGGAGATGATAGAAGCCGCTGCAAGCGGCGGGCTCAAGGCGCTATGGATACTCGGCGAAAATCCGGTGTTCAGCCTTCCAGGCGGCGATGCTGTAACGCCAGCTCTTAAAAAACTTGATCTGCTTATCGTGCAGGATATTTTCCGCACTGAAACATCAGGGCTTGCCCATGCGGTGCTGCCTGCCTCCGGCTGGGCTGAGACGGAAGGCACTTACACCAACCTCGAAAAGAGAATACAGTTGCTTAAAAAAGCTATTATAAAAGCAGACCGGCCTGAAAACTGGCGGGTGCTGGCCGGGGTTGGCAGCAGGCTTTCGCTTGACATGGCTTACAACAAAACATCGGATATAATGGACGAAATAGCAAAAATTTCCAGCGTTCATGCCGGGCTTGCTTACAAGGACATTGAAAATGGGCCGGTATGGCCTTATAACGGGAAGCCGCCGGTGATAAGGCGGACCTCCGCACTGTTTGAAAACAGCCGTGATCTAATAAATCAGATGATAAATGATGCGGATGCGCAAAAGCGCCTGCCTGGATTCCGGCTTGCCCTGCACAGGCCGCTTGCCCACAACGGTTACATGGGCCGCAACTCCAAGGCGCTTTTAAAGATAGACGGCGGGCCGAGGGCCATTCTGTCTAATGGGGATGCTGAAAGGCTTGGGCTTGAAAAAGGGCAGATGGCGAAGTTGTCCGGAGCAAACGGCGGTTTTAAAGTTAAAGTGGAACTGTGCGCGGATGTGCCGGAAGGCGTGATATATGCCAGTAATGTTTTCAAGGGCGCCGGGGCTATGGTGCTTGCCGGATACAGGCTGGACCCGGAGACCATGATACCCATTGCCGTTGCCAATGGGCTGAAAGTGGAGAAGGCATGAACCTGTTTGATTTATGGATGGGGACCAGCCAGGGCATCCAGGGCGCATCGGGTGCGGCTGGCGCCGCAGGCATTGCCCTTCAGCTGGCAATCATAATCATCAAGGTGGCCGTCATAGTGGGCGTGCTGATGGTGCATGTGACGTGGGCAACCTATTTTGAAAGAAAGACGATTGGCCACATGCAGGTGAGGCTTGGCCCTATGAGGGTTGGGCCGCACGGGTTTTTGCAGCCGATAGCTGATTTTATAAAGCTCTTTTTCAAGGAGGACGTTATCCCGGCCTCCGCGGACAAGCCGGTTTTTTTTGTTGCTCCTGTTATCTCCATATTCGCAACCATGAGCGCGGTAGCGGTTATCCCGATATTCAGCGGTTTTGAGATTGCAGACATCAATATAGGGCTGCTTTATATCCTTGCCATGTCTTCGCTTTCGGCTTACGGCGTTATCATGGCCGGGTGGGCCTCCAACTCGAAATATTCGTTTCTTGGAGGGCTGAGGTCTTCCGCCCAGGTGATAAGCTATGAAGTGGCCATGGGCCTCTCCCTGGTTGGCGTTATGATGATGGCCGGCTCGCTTAACCTTACCGAGATTGTAAAGGCGCAGCAGAAGTACCCGCTTGGCATCTTCGCCATCCCTCAGATTCTGGGGTTTTTCGTCTTCATGGTGTCGGCTTTTGCCGAGACAAACCGCACGCCCTTCGATCTGCCAGAGGCCGAGAGCGAGCTTGTTGCCGGGTACTTCACGGAGTACAGCGGCATGAGGTTTGCGCTTTTCTATGTGGCCGAGTATATAGGCATGATAGGTATGTCCCTTGTGGCCATAACATGTTTTCTTGGGGGCTGGACGGGCCCGTTCCATATACCTTACGTGCCATTTGCCTGGCTGCTGATAAAACTCTACCTGATGATCTTCCTTTTCTACTGGGTGCGGGCCACGGTGCCAAGGTACCGGTACGACCAGCTCATGAAACTTGGATGGAAGTTCCTTATACCGCTTGCCTTGTTTAATATAGTGTTGACCGGGGCAGTGAAACTGTTGGTGAAAGCGTGAAGGTTGATTTTAAAAAAATAGGCAGGACCATATTCCTGGCCGATATAGCAAAAGGGATGGCGCTTACGCTGAAGTCCATGTTCTCGCATGCCGTCACCCGGCAATATCCTAAGGAGAAGCCGGATGTGAAGCCCGGGTTCAGGGGACAGCACGCCTTTGTAAGGGACCCAGGCACCGGCAGGGAAAAATGCATCGCCTGCGGGCTTTGCGGAGCGGTCTGCCCTTCCCAGTGCATCTACATATACACGAAAGAGGACCCGGATACCGGCAAGAAAGTAATAGACCGTTATGATATAGAACTCCTCCGCTGCGTTTACTGCGCCATGTGCGTGGAGGCCTGCCCGGTTGGCGCTGTGGCGCTCACTGAAAGTTACGAATACTCCTCCTACACCAGGGATGAGCTGTACATGACCAAGGAAAAACTGCTTGATAACTGGGACAAGTTCATGGCCGGGGACAAAGGGCGGGAGTATTTCAGGAAGTTCTGGACCCCGCTGGCAGACCAGTTCAAGGCCTATGAGGGACAGGCCCGGCACAAAAAAGGACCCGGCGGAAATGGCGCGGCTGAGGGAAAAAAGACCGGATGAACCCAATTGTATTTGGATACCTGGCGGCGGCAATACTTCTTTTATCGCTGCTTGCCGTAACAAACAAAAACCCGGTGCATGCAATATTGCTTGTAATAGTGATGTTCTTTCATATGGCCGTGATGTATATAGGCCTGGGCGCGGAATTCCTTGCGGCTGTGCAGGTGATAGTTTATGCTGGGGCCATACTGGTGCTTTTCCTTTTTGTGGTGTTTGTGTTGAATATCAGGGAAGAGACCGGCGGGGAGCGTTTCTCCAGCGTGTGGCCGTTCGGGCTCAGCATTGCAACCGGGCTTCTGCTTCTGGCTGTAATCCTGTCCGGCAAGGTCCGGCTTGGCGCGATGGGCCCTTATACGCCCCAGGTTATAGCCGCTGAAACGCATACCAAGATACTGGGCAGGGTTCTCTACACGGATTACATACTTCCGTTCGAGATATCCTCGCTAATCCTGCTTGTTGCCGTTGTAGGGGCCATAACGCTTGCCGGCAGGGAGGACAGGTAAATGGTCCCGGTGCAGTGGTATGTATGGCTTGGCCTGGCGCTCTTCATGGTGGGGGTGTTTGGCTTCCTGACCAGGCGCAGCATAATAATGATGTTTCTTTCGATAGAGATAATGCTTAACGCCGTGAACCTCCTGTTCGTGGCGTTTGCCCATTTTCTGAACGATTTAAGAGGGCATATGATGGTGATATTCATAATCACCGTGGCTGCCGCCGAAGCGGCCATGGGGCTTGCCATTCTTGTTTCCGTGGTTAGAAACAGGCTGTCCGCCCATGTGGACGAGATAAAGCAGATGAAAGGATAAATGGACCACCTTTATTTGCTTATACCGGCCCTCCCGCTCCTGGGGTTCATAATCAACATAACCCTGGGCAGGGGGCTGATAAAGGACAAGGCGCATCTGGTGGCAATACCGGCGGTATTTCTGTCCTGGGCGGCCGCGATGTACACCGTGGCGCAGGTTGCCGGCGGCACAATTGTCTCGCGGGACTTTTATACCTGGATAGTGTCCGGCGGCTTCAGTGTGAGCGCTGGCTTCCTTATAGACCAGCTTACGGCTGTTATGCTTGTGGTGGTTACCACCGTAAGCCTGCTTGTGCACATATATTCCACCGGCTACATGCGCGGGGACAAGGGATTTTACAGGTTCTTTGCCTACCTGAACCTCTTTACGTTTTCCATGCTTATGCTGATAATGTCCAATAATTTTCTGCAACTTTATTTCGGGTGGGAGGCGGTCGGGCTCTGCTCGTATTTCCTGATAGGCTTCTGGTACGAAAAGAAGTCTGCGGCGGATGCGGGCAAGAAGGCCTTCATAGTAAACCGCTTCGGGGACTTTGGTTTCGGCCTTGGCGTGTTCATGATATTCCTTACGTTTGGCACACTGCATTACGGGCCGGTCTTCCAGTCCGCACCTGGCGTGCTTGCCGGAAAAACCGTAATGCTGTTTGGGCAATCCGTGCCGCTTGCCACGCTGATATCGCTTCTTCTGTTCTGCGGGGCCGTGGGCAAGTCGGCGCAGTTGCCTTTGCACGTATGGCTTCCGGACGCCATGGAAGGCCCCACGCCGGTAAGCGCGCTTATACACGCGGCAACGATGGTCACGGCAGGTGTATTCATGGTTGCAAGATGCAACCCCATATTCAGCCTGTCTCCTTTGGCCATGGCCGTGGTGGGGCTGACCGGCGCTGTAACGGCCCTGTTTGCGGCAACGATTGCCCTTGTGCAAAACGACATAAAGCGGATAATAGCCTATTCCACTATAAGCCAGCTTGGCTACATGTTCCTGGCCTGCGGGGTGGGGGCTTACGGGGCGGGCATATTCCATCTGTACACGCATGCGTTTTTCAAGGCGCTGCTGTTTCTTGGAGCAGGCTCGGTGATGCATTCGATGCAGGGCGAGCTGGACGTCCAGAAAATGGGCGGGCTTAAAAAATATATGCCGGTTACGTACTGGACATTTCTGGCGGCATCCTTGTCGATTTCGGGCATCCCTGGTTTCGCCGGTTTCTTCAGCAAGGACGAGATCCTCTGGAAAGCCTATTCAGCCGGGGGCATTGGCACATTGCTCTGGGTACTCGGCACACTGGCCGCACTGCTTACGGCATTCTATTCTTTCAGACTGTTCTTTCTGGCCTTCCATGGCAAATTCAGGGGAGGGCATGAACTGGAGCACCATCTTCACGAATCGCCAAAATCGATGACCATGCCGCTTACTATACTGGGCATGGGCGCTGTGGCCGCAGGCTGGGTGGGGCTGCCGCCGTTTATCGGGAATGCGCTTGGTGTAAGTAATACATTCGGTGCGTTTCTTGCGCCTGTTTTCGGGAACATTACTGAATCCGCTGCTTCCGGCGAAATCATGATAACGGGCATCTCGGTTGCTGTTGCTCTCCTTGGCATATTGATAGCCGCCTACATGTACGTGTGGAAGCCCGGGGCCGCAACGGCGCTTAAAGAGAAGCTGCCGGCCGTACACAAGGTGCTCTGGAACAAGTATTACGTTGATGAACTGTACAACTTCATCATAGTGAAACCGGCGTTCTGGACGGCCCGGAATTTCATAGCCGGCACAAGCGACGGGAAGGTGATTGAAGGCGTGGTCAATGGGGTGCCAAGGGCGATAGACTCCTTCGGGCGTAAGCTGCGGAAGCTCCAGACCGGCATGCTGCAGGACTACGCGGCGATTATGGCTTTTTGCATATTTGCGTTCATCGCCGCTGCGCTGGTCTTCTGGAAGACAATGGGGGGATAAGACGGTTATGGTAAACCTTGGATATGCGGCGGGATATCCGGTGCTTAGCACCATCATATTCCTGCCGGTGATTGCGGCGCTTGCTATCGGCCTGATAAAAAAGGAAAAGACCGGCCTCATTAAGGTCTTGTCACTTATTACCAGCCTTCTTGTATTTGCCGCGTCGGTGCCGCTGTTTATCTTCTTCGACAAGACCACCGCCAACATGCAGTTTGTGGAATGGTACAGCTGGATACCGCCTTTCAATATCGATTACCATGTTGGGGTGGACGGCATAAGCGTGCTCTTTGTGCTGCTTTCCACGCTGGTCATTATACTTTGCGTGCTCATCTCCTGGAATTCCGTGAAGGACAAGGTGAAGGAATTCTACATGGCGCTCCTTTTGATAGAGGGCGCGATGATAGGCGTTTTCTGCTCGGTGGACTTCTTTCTCTTTTACGTGTTCTGGGAGGCCATGCTCATTCCCATGTACCTGATAATAGGTGTATGGGGCGGGCCAAACAGGCTGTATGCGGCAATCAAGTTCTTCCTGTATACGCTTGTGGGCAGCGTGCTGATGCTGGTGGGCATAATCGCCCTGTACCTGCATGCGGGCAGGGACTTCGATATCCAGCACCTTGCCAATATGAAGTACCCGCTTTCCATGCAGATGTGGCTGTTCTGGGCGTTTTTTGCGGCCTTTGCCGTAAAGGTGCCCATGTTTCCCGTGCATACGTGGCTGCCGGACGCCCATACCGAGGCCCCAACGGCGGGCAGCGTTATACTTGCCGCCGTACTCATAAAGATGGGGGCCTACGGGTTTTTAAGGTTCTCGCTTCCCATGTTCCCGGACGCCTCCCGCGCAATGGCCATGCCCATGATGGTGCTTTCCGTTATAGCGATAATCTATGGCGGCATAGTGTGCCTGGCGCAGACGGATTTGAAGCGGCTGATAGCGTACAGTTCCGTAAGCCATATGGGTTTTGTGACCCTTGGGATATTCGCTCTTAACGTCCAGGGGATGGAGGGCGGCATTCTGCAAATGCTGAACCACGGCATAGTTACCGGCGCACTCTTTTTGTGTGTTGGCATTATATATGATAGGACGCATTCAAGGCAGATTTCCGATTACGGCGGCGCGGCCACCGTGCTGCCGGTGTATGCCGGGCTGTTCATGCTGTTTACGCTGGCGGCCATAGGGCTGCCGGGCACAAACGGCTTTGTGGGCGAATTCCTGATCCTGCTGGGCGGGTTTACTGCCAACAAGGCAGCCGGCGCGATTGCCGCAACCGGGATTATCATAGGCGCGGGATACATGCTGTGGCT
Source organism: Nitrospirota bacterium (assembly GCA_021788025.1). Lineage (GTDB taxonomy): Bacteria > Nitrospirota > Thermodesulfovibrionia > Thermodesulfovibrionales > JdFR-88 > JAKAKS01. The sequence goes on along the minus strand of JAJYLE010000047.1, from coordinate 6,425 downwards.
ATATCAGAGGATGTTTTTCCAGTCTGTCAACCCGAAGCTGGAGGGATTTTCCGATATTTCCGCCAGGGAGTTTATTACCCTGGCCCCGATGGCGGCGCTGGTCTTCTGGATAGGGTTTTATCCGGATGCGTTTTTAAGTTTCCTGCACCCTTCCGTGCAGGCCATTATAAACAGGGTGCAGCCAGCGGCTGGCGGCAATGCGGTTGCGGATTTCCTGAGGCTTTTCGCCTAGGAGAAAAAACCCTGCCGGCCTAGACGTCGCCTTCCAGTTTTTCGAATTCAGACGGCAGCATGTGGCGGATTATCCTGCCTTTAACCATATAAACAACCATCTCCGCAATATTGGTTGCGTGGTCGCCGATGCGCTCCAGGTATTTTGAAACATATGAGAGCTTTACGGCGCGTGAAACTGTGGCGGGGTCCTGGGTCATTATGAAGGTAAGCTCGTTAAGCACGGAGTCGTTGAGGTCATCAATCTCGTCATCCCGTCTTATTACCTGTATGGCGGCCTCCACGTCCTCGTTCAAAAAGGCGTCTATGGCGTGTTTCACCATGTTCTGGGCTATCTCGCTCATTCTTGGTATGTCCACATAAGGTTTAAGCAGGGGTTCGGTATCAAGCTCCAGGGCGCGCTCGGCAATATTCACCGCGTTGTCGGCGATGCGCTCCAGGTCGGTCGTTATCTTCATGGCGGTGGTTATGAACCGCAGGTCCCTGCCCATGGGCTGCCTGAGGGCAAGCAGGTTTATGCATTCCTCGTCTATCTGCACGTCCAGGGAATTTATGCGCCTGTCGCCTTGGATTACCTCGTTGGCCAGTTTCTGGTCCCTTTCTACAAGGCCCACAACGCTGTTGTGTATTGCCGCCTGCGTCAAGGCGGCCATCGAAAGCAGGTTGTCCCTGAGTTTTCTGAAGTCTTCTTCCCTTACCGGCATTACCTTTCCCCTTTTTCAGTATTTAACACCAGATCAGCGCGGCTTATTCTAGCCGAACCGGCCGGTTATGTAATCTTCAGTCAGCTTCTCCCTTGGGGAGGTGAACATCTGCTCGGTCTTTTCGAACTCCACCAGCTCCCCAAGCATCAGAAACCCCGTCCACTCCGACACGCGGGCCGCCTGCTGAAGATTGTGAGTAACGATTAAGATTGTAACATCTTTTTTAAGCTCCTCAACCAGCTCTTCTATCTTGGCTGTGGATATGGGGTCCAGCGCGCTGGTAGGCTCGTCAAAAAGAATGGCTTCGGGCTCTACGGCCAGCGCTCTTGCTATAACAAGCCTTTGCTGCTGCCCGCCTGAAAGCGCATAGGCGCTCTGGTGCAGTTTGTCTTTCACCTCGTTCCACAGGGCCGCCTGTATAAGCGCATGCTCCACCTTTTCCGACAAAAGGCCCCGTTTTTTTACCCCGCGCAGCTTCAGCCCGTAGGCGATGTTGTCGAATATGGTCATCGGAAAGGGCGTTGGCTTCTGAAAGACCATACCAATCCGGCTTCTAAGGCTTATCAGGTCCACGCCCTGGGTCAGTATGTTTCTGCCCTCAAAGAGTATCTCCCCATCGTAGCGGTTGCCTGGATAAAGATCGTGCATGCGGTTGAAGCACCTCAGCAGTGTGGTCTTGCCGCAGCCAGACGGGCCTATCAGGGCGGTAATGGAGTGTTTGTACACCTGCAGGTTTATGTTTTTAAGGGAATGGTGCCCGCCCGGATAATAAAAATTAAGTCCTTTTACATCGAAATCAATATTCATTTATTACCGTACCTCAGTTTTATGAATATCCTCCCCACTATGGTGATTGCAAGAATAAAAAGCGTTATTACCAGGGCGGCGGCCCATGCCTGCTGGTGCCAGTCGTCGTAAGGCCCCATGGCGTACTGGAATATGGTCACGGTAAGCGACGCCACCGGCCCCTTCATGTCCGTAGAAAAGAAATTATTGCTGAAGGACGTAAACAAAAGCGGCGCTGTCTCACCGGCCACGCGCGCTATGGACAGAAGCACGCCCGTGAATATGCCTGTAATCGCCCCCCTGTATACCACCTGTGTTATCACCTTGTATTTTGGCGCGCCCAGGGCGAAGGCGGCCTCCCGGAGCGTCCATGGCACAAGCCGCAGCATGTTTTCAGTTGTCCTCAGCACCACGGGGACCATCACAACGGCCAGCGCCACGGAACCGGCCCATCCGCTGAAATGCCCCAGTGGTTTAACCATAACGGCGTATATGAACGTGCCCACAACCATTGTAGGCACGCTTATCATTATATCCGACAGCGCGCTTATCATCCTTGTCACCTTGCCATGCCCGGCGTATTCGGCCAGAAATGTGCCGCCAAGCAGTCCTATTGGCACCCCAAAAAGCGTGGCAAAAAGGGTTATCAGCCCCTGGCCCACGAAGGCATTTTTAAGCCCGCCGCCCTCAACGCCTTCGGGTGTGGGGTTATGCAGGAACAGTGATGGAGTTATCGCGGAGGCCCCCTTCATTATTACGTCGCCCAATATAAAAACAAGCCAGAACAGCCCTACTAATGCGGCCAGGGTGCTTAATACCAGCGCAAGCGCGCTCTCGATTTTCCTGGTCCTTTCGCTCATAAGGCCGCCCGGATTACCTTGGGTTCTCCTGTTTTCCGGTTTTAAAAAGCAGCAACTTCGCCGCGGTCAGCAGCACAAAGCTCAGCACAAAAAGCAGAAGGGCGATATAAAAAAGCGACGAAAGATAAATGCGCCCGCTGGCCTCGGTGAACTCGTTTGCCAGCGTTACGGTAATGGTTGCCGCGGCATCGAAAAGCGATTTTGTTATCTGATGGTTGTTGCCCAGCACAAAGGCAACGGCCATGGTCTCGCCCAGGGCCCGGCCAAGCGACAGCACCGCCCCCCCGAAAACACCAAGCTTGGAATAAGGCAGCACCACGTTTTTAACAACTTCCCACTTGGTGGCCCCCATGGCATATGCGGACTCCTTCACGATGGCGGGCGTAAGCTGGAAGGCATCCCTGGCTATGCTTGCGGTAAATGGGATAACCATTATGCTCAGTATCAGGCTGGCCGTAAGGAGGTCCACCCCCATCGGGGTGCCCTGGAACAATATGCCTATCAGCGGGAGTTTCCCTATGGTGTTTTGAAGCCACGGCTCTATGTGGTTTCCCATCAGAGGCGACAGCGTAAACAGCCCCCACATGCCGTAAATGATACTTGGTATGGCGGCCAGCATCTCTATGGCTACGCCGAACGGCCCTTTAAGAAATGATGGGGCTATCTCGGTAAGGAATATCGCTATGCCTATGGCAACCGGCATGGCAAGAAGAAGCGACAGAAATGTGGTCACAAGCGTGCCGAAAAGGTTTGTGGCCGCGCCGAAGGACTCTTTTACCGGGTCCCAATCCGTAGAGAAGATGAATTTAAAGACCCCGAAAGCCTGTATCGCCGGCTTCGATTCACGAATGAGCACAAACAGTATTCCGGCGAATATAACAACAATGGTCAGGGCCGCCGCGGCGGTGACCACCTTGAATACCCAATCCATGGGACTATACTTGAATTTCAATGCTCCCCCTAGAGTGAATCAGCAATAAATTATATAAGGGCAAATGTTACAGGAATGTTACGACAAGGTTAAATCTGGGTTTCACGCCGGAAACTAAAGCCGGCCCGCTGGGAAACCAGGTCATCCATTCCAGCGAATCAGGGCATGTAAATACGTACCGTGGTGCCTTTGCCGGGTTCGCTGTCTATATTCATCTTCCAGCCGTGGGCCAGCACAAGGTGCTTTACTATGGCCAGCCCAAGCCCGGTGCCGCCCAGTTCGCGGGAGCGGGAAGGGTCCACGCGGAAAAACCTTTCGCCCAGGCGCGAGATAAACTTCTTGGGCACGCCGATGCCGGTGTCCTGGATGGTAAGCACGCACCTGTAATGCTCGTCTTCCCTTGCACGTATTGTTACCCCGCCGGTGTCCGTGTACTTTATCGCGTTGTCCAGCAGGTTTGTGATTATCTGAGTAAGGCGCATCGGGTCCGCCTGGATTTCCGCGCATTGCCCGGGTATCTCTTTTTTAATGTAAAGCCCCTTGGCATTGGCCTTCTCCATAAAAAGCGAGGCCGCGCCGTCCACTATGCCAGACAGGGAAACCGCCGCGATCTCCATCGGCACTGCGCCGAATTCTATCCTGGAAAGCGTTATTAAATCCTTTACAAGCTGGTCCATCCGTTCGGACTGGAACTTTACTATGTTCAGGAATTTCACCGCGTCTTCCCGGTTGTCCAGCGCGCCGTCCAGCAGGGTTTCCACGTAGCCCTTTATGGCGGTAACCGGTGTTTTCAGTTCATGCGAGACGTTTGCCACAAAGTCCCTGCGTATCTCGTCTATCCTTTTTTCCCCTGTTACATCCCTGAAGATCATCACTGCGCCCGCGTATTTTTCCTGGTCACCCGAAAACGGGACAACAGAGGTCTCTACATATTTGGAATTCACCTGGTAAGTCTCGGTCTTTCCGGAGTTTTCGTTTCTCGCGCTTTCGATCAGCGCATTTACGGAGGATATGTTAGTTGCCTCTGTGATGCCTTTTTTACCGGTGATCTGCCTGTAGTGAAACATCTGCTCGAAAACCGGATTTGCAGACCTGACGCGGTTTTTGGAATCCAGCACAACGATCCCGGAAGGTATACTCTTTAGTATCTGGTCTGTCCTTCTTTTAAGGAAGTCTGTTTCGCGCATCTTTTCTTCCAGGAGGGCGGCCACCACGCTTAAATTGGACACTATTCTTGAAAACCCGTGCCTTCCCCGCAGGTAAAGCCTCCTTTGCAGGTTGCCCGCGGCCAGGCCTGCGGAGAACTCCTCCAGTTGCCTGAAGTGCAAGGTTATGATTATTATCCTGTATAACAGGTATAAAGCCGCCAGCGCCGGTATGGCGAGCACTATCGCGATAGATACGCTCAATTGCCGTCACTCCCGAAGAAATATCCCACGCCTCTTTTTGTAAGTATCAGCTTTGGTTCCGAAGGGTCGTCCTCTATTTTTTCCCTTAGCCTGCGTATGTGAACGTCCACGGTCCGCGGCTCCACGTAGGCATCTCTGCCCCATACGGCATCCAGCAGGAAATCCCGGCCCATCACCTTTCCGGGTCTCTCAGCCATGTACAGCAGAAGCTTGAATTCTATTGCGGACAAATCCAGCGTGGCCCCGCCCTTCTTAACAATATATTTTTCGGTGTCTATGACGATATCTCCGGTTTTCAGCTGTTTGCCCGGCGCGGCCTTTTCCCTTTCTCCTGTCCGCCTTAGCACGGCCTTTATCCTTGCCAGAAGCTCCCTTGGGCTGAAGGGCTTTGTAACGTAATCGTCCGCGCCAAGTTCCAGGCCCAGCACTTTATCAATCTCTTCCGCCCTGGCTGTAAGCATTATAACCGGGATGCCGGATGTCTCCGGGTTGCCTTTCAGTGCCCTGCAAAGCTCTATACCGTCCATGCCTGGCAGCATAAGGTCTAGCAGTATGAGATCGTATTTTCCGCCTTTCGACTTGTTCAGCGCTTCAGTGCCGGTGGCGGCAACTTCGGTTGCGTAACCCTGTTTTTTAAGATTATAGTCCAGGAGGTCGCGTATGTCCTTCTCATCCTCCACTATCAGAACGCGCTTTTGACCCATCATGATAATTTACACCAAACCGGCTGCTTTTGAATTATTTTCGCCTGGGCAGCAGCAGAACTCCCAGGCAGGCCAGGAATGCAAACCCGCTAAGGACGGAAAGGGCGTAAAAGACTTGAGGCTTGTACACGAAACGGACTTTGTGCGCGCCGGGCGGCACGATTATCCCCCTCATTACCCCGTCAGTTCTGTATATCTTTGTACTTTTGCCGTCGGTGTACGCCTGCCAGCCGGGGTAGAACTGGTCAGCAAGCACCAGAAAGCCGCCTGCCTGGCCTGCCGAGGCCGTTATATCCACATCTTCCAGGCCGTAACGGGTAATGCTTGCAGTGCCTCCGCTGAATGCCGTTTGCGTGCTGCCGTCCATTTCGCGGGAAGAAACAGTAGCCAACACTGCGGGGTTTATCTGGCCAGTCTCCAAAAGGTACTTGGTTTGCTCCAGGCTGGAAACCGGGACAATACCGCGGACCATATAGGCCTTTGGAAGCGCGTTCAGGTTTTTAAAGTATGTCCAGCCGGTGGTCTCGAAAGCCTTCCTGTAGACCACATCCCCGCTTTTAACCGATATGGGCAGCGGCCCTCCCGGTTCCAGCTTCGATAAGGTGATGCCGGTTATCTCAACCTCTTTTCTAAGCGGCGCGCTTAGAAATATGGAGACAGGTCCGGAATCCGGGTGGAAGAGCACCCTGTGGAATGTGCGTGGCTTCCGGCCCAGCACGCCCGGATAGGTATAAAGCGGTATGGTGGTAAACCTGTATGGCTTGTTTTCATCTGAAAATTCGGCGCGCAGGCTTGCGCCT
>JAJYLE010000205.1 GCA_021788025.1 Nitrospirota bacterium | reverse complement strand
AATATTTCCAGGACTTGGAAATTCTGGAAAATGAAGTCCCGGGCTCCCAAACCGGATATGCATTACCCCTCGGAATCCCCTCCATCCAAAGCCAATTGCTCTGAAATTATCAATCCCGCAATTCAATTGTCAAGTTAAAAAATAATGCAATTTTTTTATATATAAATTAATTTTCTGTTTATAAATAAAAAATGACTCTCGCCAGCGTTTTCAGCCTCTTCATGAAATCGTACATGTCTGAACAGGCCAGGTGATGCCGCGGTCTTCGCCACGAACATGGAACCGGGGGCCCGTGGCGAGCACAACGGCTACGGAAGCAAGGCGGTATCCTATCCAGTCGATGTTTACCATTTACCTGTTTCCCAAATTGACATTAGCAATTTTACTCACGCCAGCATTTTTTTTGTCGTTGCAAACAGCACTTCGACCTCAAGCCAGATTCCTTTATCGTCAGCGGTGCCTTCCACTTCCAGCAAGTGTTCCTCCTTGAACTTCTTCAGGTCAGTTTCAGAAAGCCGGCTTAGCTGCCCCCTGTGACCGCTGTTCCAGAGGACATCCCAATATTCATTTTTGTCTTTCAGGTAATAGCCCATTTGTTTTTCCTCGATGTCTATATCCCGATAGCCGCCCTCTCGCAGTAATTGTTCAATTTTTACAGGCGAGTCCAGTCGCGTCCACGACCAGCCAGGCGGCTCGATTCCATATCCCCTGAGCCTGTCCAGCAGCATTCCCCTTAATGGCATCCATAAGGATGGTTTGAAGCTGGTCATGGCAAACTTGCCGCCGGGCTTGAGGACCCTGGAGACGCATTTTAGCCCATTGCCCATATCCGGCAGGAAGAAGAGCCCGAAGGCGCAGGAAGCGGCATCAAAGGTGTTTTTACCGAAATCCATGTCTTCAATATCGGCCCTTTTGAAATTCACATTCCTCAGGTCCATAGCGTCCGCCTTTTTCGCGGCTTGCAGCAGCATCTTTTCCGACAGGTCTATGCCGGTCACGAAACCGCTGGTAAGAAGCCTGGCGGCGGCGATCGCCACATGTCCGGTCCCTGTAGCGACATCAAGCAGACGCTCGTCGTTTTTCAATCGCATCTTTTTTAGCAGGTATGCGGCGCTATCGGAGAAAAAGCTTAATTGGGGACAATCATATCCCTCGCTTGCCAGGTCGAACGCAGCCATCGTCCTTTGCTTATGCTCATAAGGGGAAAGTCCCCTGGTGTCTATTTTCATGTTTCTCCTTAAAATAAGAAGGCCACGGTTTTTGTTCCGTGGCCTTTTGGGGTTATCTCGGTTTTCAGCGTCTAAAAATAACTGCCCTCCCGGCCACGGCCTTTGTGCCATGCCTTTCTAACTCGTGCGGCCGATATGAGTTTAAGCGGGATCATTTACAAAACATTAAACCAGTCTTGTCCCGAATGTCAATGGAAACTTTTCTTCTATTTCCCCTTATTGACAAAAACATTCAAGGGTGCTTATATAAGGATGATCGAATCCTTATAGGGGGTGGGCGATGGATTCCCTGTCGGAAAAAGTAGAGGTCCTGAGGGTCATGGCCCATCCGGTCAGGATAAGGATTCTCAAGGACCTAACGATGGGAGTCAAGTGCGTCAGCGACTTCGAGGATTTCCTGGAGATAAGCCAGCCCAATGTCTCGCAACACCTCTCGGTTCTGAGGTCGCTAAATATAATCGATTATTATGTGGACGGCAGGCTAAGGTGCTACTACCTCGTAAACCCTTTGATACCGGAGATCGTAGGGGCGCTTGAGAAAGAGCTTGATCCCCTGCCCGCGCCCGCCTGCTGCCCGGTGACCAAGAAAGGCAAATACCCCGGAGAAAGGAGACATTAGTGAAGCGAGGCATCATCCTCTATTTAAACGATCCCGAGGGTATGCATGCTTTGATAAAGGAAAGCGACAGGATAGTTACGTTCTAAACCGCTTAAAAAGGAGACTTAAAATGGGGAAAAGAGCGTTTTCATTTCTAGCTGGCCTGCTCCTGGTGGCCGCCGTTTTGGCCGGTTGCGCCACCACCAGAACCAACCGGTTCCTGGTGTATAAACACGGGAGGGCCTTCTACTTCGCCTCCAGGAGCGAGGGGCTTAAAACGATGCTCTGCGCGAGCGGGGACTTTAAACGGGTGCTCGCCGCCGCTCCAGCGGTCCCGGCCGCTACGAGCGAGGGGCTCTATTATTACACTTGCACGAAGCCCGACCCGAACAAGGTCCAGGCCCTTTTCGTTACCTTGACTCCGGCCCAGAGAAAGGCCATGCTGAACGCCTTCATGGACGAGGGCTACTTGATAAACTTCTGGCCCTGCAATTGATAGGCTGAAACGATGCGCCCGGTCGGGCGCAAGACTGAGGGCCTGAGAATTTCATTTTTTTCGATGCCGCCTGGCATTTGGTTTTGCTCAAATGCCAGGCGGCATCGGTCTTTACGAGTTTTGAAGTTCAATTTCGGGCTTTTTTGCCAGGCTTTTTAAGGACGCCGGCAACCGCGACAACCGAGTCTTCTCCGCCGAATGGATTTGCGATATATCCGTCGGCATTCCAGTCGTTCTCCCATCGGCTGTCGTCTATGAGGTAGCGGAAGCGGTACTGTCTTCCGCATTCAAGCTCAAGCGTGACTGAAAACCCGCCGTTCTTCTGTCTTTTCAGAGGCGCCTCGTACCTGTTCCAGCCGTTAAAATCGCCGGCTATGGTCACGATATCCGCGCCCGGCACCGCCTCAGCAGGCAGGCCGAACGTCACCTTGCAGGTAAGACCGGTCTTTGAATATTGCTTTTTCATCTGTTTGCCTCCTTGTCCGGCTGCCCGGACCCGCTCGTGTCCGGGCAGCTCTTTTGAGGTTTAAGGCTATCTCTTTGTTTGAATGTCTTTAGCTTTTCTTTGACGAAGGAGGAATCGCAGCCATTTTCGTGGCCCGTTTTGGTAGGCATTCATTAAGTATAGCCGGGCCATGAAAGGAATTTCCAGTCTTCCCAAATGGGAGAATTGTATTAAGGATATTCGAATCTGTAAAATAAAACACGTCTCTTTTTTATCCAAACGGCCTAAAACATGATGATGAAGGAGCTTGATACGCTTGCGCGAGAGAAGCAGATACCCCGGCGCCGGGTCTGGTCTTGCAATATGCAAAAGGATTGTGGAAAAAATGGAGAGGACGAATATGGTTCGAATCCGAGCCGGGGGACAGGCTCGGCATTTTATTTCACCGTCCCTGCGGGGACTTGAAGAAGACAGGTGGCAGGGGAGAGATGGAAAGCGCTGATTTTGCGCTCATCGAGATGATCGGGCGCATCCATGAAGACCTGGATACCGACAAGATCGAGGAAAGGTT
>JAJYLE010000046.1:14388-16599 GCA_021788025.1 Nitrospirota bacterium | reverse complement strand
AGCGCGCCTGAAGCTCCAGTATAAGCCGGTCCCTGACAGAACGTGAGTTGAAGATGATCTCGTCCACGGTTTCCTTGTCCAGTATCTTTCGCGGGCGGTGGCTGACGTTTTTATACGTCTTGGACAGCGAGGCGCCATCGCATGGGTTTTTTATATTCAGGTCGTTTGCCTCGATGACGTAGTTGAAAAACGCCTTTATCTGTGCATAGCGGAGGTGGCGTGTGGATTTGTTGAGAGTTTCTGTGCACTCATCGAGGAAATTGCTGACATCTTCCGTCGAAACGGACGCCACGTCATGCTTGGCAAACATTTCCTCAACCTTGTCCAGAAATTTTCCGTAACTTTTAAGGGTGCTTTTCTTTACGGTGCCCTTCTGGTGCTCCTTAAAGAGCTCTATGGCTTTTTGAATGGTCATTTGGAATCTCCTTTCCTGAATGTTACGATTCTCGGGGTCTGTTTAATATAATTTTATGGCTTCCATAACGCATAAATTATTGCCTGCGCTGCGAGCATAAACTGGAACATTGACGTATGCTCGCGGGGCAGTCAAAAATCTGCTTTCGCAAAATGGGTAAAGGAGCAGCGATTATGGGAAACTGTGCTCAGGCTTATTTCCGTGGTTGTGAAGACTTTAAGTATAGGTGCAAAGATATGAAGCAAAAAAGCCATTCAACTTTGACTTTTACGCCCTGCGCTCTTTGTGCATGGTTCTTTAAGATAGGTTTCTGAACGGTGGCTGACAGTTTTAAAGCCGTGCGGGTATCCACAGTGTTATTACATCTGCGCTGCAGCAAAAAAAGTGCCTATAAAATACGATTTGTAACTTGCGTCCTACGAGGGGCAGGCGCATGGCAAACTATAGGGCGTACTTTCGTACGCATCTTCCCTACTCAGGAGTGGGCGTTAGAAGGGGGACTCCAAACCCGGACCTAGACGGCAAAAGCGTCTTTTTCCAGTAGAAACGCGCGCCATTTTAACACCTTTGTTCCCGTCACCTCCAGTGAGAAATTGCCGGAATATGGTTTATGCCTTTGCCGTTACCGAGATAAAGCGGGCAGGTGGTGAGTGAGAAGAATCATAAACATTCCATTTCCCTTGATTCGCGGAATCCTTTCCCGCGACCGCAGACGAACACCGACCGCGAAAAAAAGAAAAACTGAAGATAAAAGATTCAGGCATATCGGCGAATGCCGCAACTCAAGATAAAACAAAGTCACAGGGCCCATGCCAAGGCACGGGGTGACGGCAAAATACAAAAGGCGGCCCTCGTCCGCCCCTCCCCCGGGAGGGATTTTTTAAAAAAACCGTTTCCACCACGAGGGGGTGACTAATTTTGACTTTTAGCGTTAAAATACGATGTGGGCGCGAAGATACTGGAAAAACGCATCATCCGCAAACCGGATGTTTTTTATTACAGGCTTGAAGCCCCCCTTATCTCCAGAAAAGCCAAACCCGGCCAGTTCGTTATACTAAGGCTCCATGATAAAGGCGAGCGGATACCCCTTTCGCTTGCAGACATAAATCCACATGACGGCACCATAAGCCTTGTGGTTATGGCCGTAGGCAAGACCACGGCGGAGATGGCCGGGCTGAAAGTTGGCGAACAAATACAAGACCTTTGCGGCCCCCTGGGGCTGCCTACACATATAGAAAACGCAGGCAGGGTTGTGCTGGTGGGGGGCGGGTTCGGGGCGGCCCCGCTGTATCCGATGGCTAAGGCATTCAGGGATGCGGGCAATCATGTTACGGCTGTAATCGGGGCGCGAAGCGCAGACCTGCTGATATACGAAAAAGAACTGTCTGAAACCTGCAACAAGGTCATTGTGGCCACCGACGACGGCAGCAAAGGCGTTAAGGGGCTGGTAACCTCGTCGCTTGAACAGGAAATAAAAGAAAACGGGGCCGGCCTTGTGGTTGCCGTTGGGCCCGCGCCAATGATGAGGGCTGTCTGCAACACCACAAAGCCTTTCGGGGTTAAAACCGTTGTGAGTCTTAACGCAATAATGGTGGACGGCACCGGGATGTGCGGAGGGTGCAGGGTGCGCGTGGGAGGCAAAACACGGTTCGTCTGCGCCGACGGCCCGGAGTTTGACGGGCATGAGGTAGACTGGGACTGCCTCATGAACAGGCAGAAAATGTACACAGGAAGAGAGAAGGAATCCTTCGAGGCCTGGAAGAACCGCCATAAAGGCCTGACCGAGGAAGGCGCCG
>JAJYLE010000046.1:0-14378 GCA_021788025.1 Nitrospirota bacterium | reverse complement strand
CGCCGCAAGATAAAGATGGCCGGACCGGAAAAAAAATCCAGGGCAATACCCGGACGCACCCCGATGCCTGAACGGCCCGCTGAAGAGAGGGCGCTGGATTTCGGCGAGGTGGCCCTTGGGTACACACTGGAGCTTGCCCGCGCCGAGGCCGCCCGCTGCATACAATGCAAGAACAGGCCCTGCGTAAGCGGCTGCCCTGTAGGCGTGCCAATACCCGATTTCATAAGGCACATAAAAGAGGGCGAAATCCAGAAGGCCCTGGAAGTAATAAAAACAGCCAACCTGCTTCCGGCGGTTTGCGGCCGGGTTTGCCCGCAGGAGAGCCAGTGCGAAAAGGTCTGCACGCTTTCCAAGAAATTCGGCGCGGTGGCCATCGGCAGGCTGGAAAGGTTTGCCGCGGATTATATGGCGGACAACCCTGCCGCGGGCGAAGCCGGGAAAGCGGCTGAAGTAAAAAAGACCGGCAAAAGCGTGGCTATTGTGGGCAGCGGGCCTGCCGGCCTGGCATGCGCTTACGACCTGGCCCGCCAGGGCCATAAGGTAAGGATATACGAGGCCCTCCACGCCCCCGGCGGCGTGCTGTTCTACGGCATACCGGAATTCCGCCTGCCAAAAAAGATAGTGGCCGGCGAGATTGAGAAACTGAAGCAGATGGGCGTGGAGATTACCACGAATGCCGTTATAGGGAAGCTCTTCTCCGTTGACGACCTGCTTTCGGAACACGATGCCTGCTTCATATGCACCGGGGCCGGGCTGCCCAAATTCATGGAGATAGAGGGCGAGGATTTAAACGGGGTCTATTCGGCAAACGAATTTCTTACCAGGGTAAACCTGATGCGCGCCTATGATTTCCCGGAATACGATACCCCCGTGGAGACCGGCTTGAAAATAGCGGTAGTGGGCGGCGGAAACGTAGCAATGGATGCGGCGCGCACGGCGCTGAGGCTTGCCAGGCGGGCTTCCAGGGAGCGCGGACTGCCCAGCCCGAAGGTGTATCTTGTTTACAGGCGCTCCGAGGACGAACTGCCGGCGCGCAAGGAAGAAGTGCATCACGCCAAGGATGAAGGTGTTATTTTCGAGACCTGTTCAAACCCGGTGCGGCTGATCGGGGAAAACGGGCGGGTGCGCGCGGTGGAGTGCGTGCGGATGAGCGTTTGCGAGCCGGACCCTCTGGCCGAAGGGCCTTCCGTGGACGCTTCCGGAAGAAAGAAATTCCGCCCTGTTGCCAACTCCGAGTTCCGGATTGAAGCCGACACGGTAATAATGTCTATCGGGACCGGGGCCAACCCGCTTGTGCCCATGGACACGCCCGGGCTGGAGCTGAACGCAAAGGGATATATACTGGCAAAGGACGCCTCAGGCCAAACCAGCCGGAAAGGCGTTTATGCCGGAGGGGACATCGTAACCGGTTCGGCCACCGTTATCTCTGCCATGGGCGCAGGCCGCCAGGCCGCCAGGGCAATAAACGAGTACCTGAAAAACAAGAAATAATTCCGCCGCCGATGCCGGGTAACAATAACGAAAAGGAAAAATCCCCGTTCCGGCTGCTGCTGGACGCCAGCGAGCTGGGTATTAATTTTATTGTCTCCATACTTGTGGGGCTGGCAATAGGTTATTTCCTGGACAAGGCATTTCATACTTCTTTCCCTTGGTTTAAAATATTTTTCCTCCTGATGGGCATTGCCGCCGGCTTCAAGGAGATTATTAAGAAAACGGTGCAGAAAGACACGGAAAAGCCTGGGGACGCCTCAAAACCGGATGAAAAAAAGTAGCCCCCGGACCGACTACGGATCACCCAATACCTTGGTAGCAGACATCGCTAAAAAATCCCTGCTCTGCCTTCTGCCTTTGTCCGCCCTGTCCTGTTATTACGGCTGGAAGATGCCCGCCGGGGTGCTTGCCGGCGGCGTTATAGCGCTTGTGAACCTGAGGGCAATCGCCAACAGCACGGCCTCGTTCCTGGGGGCTAAAAATGCCAACAGGAAGCTCCGGTTTCTGGGCGCGCTGAGGTTCGCCGCCCTGTTCATGGTGTTCTCCATACTCTTTAAAAGGCATGTGGTAAACCCGTTCGGGCTGCTTGCCGGGCTTACGGTTGTGTTCATCTTCATATTGGTTGAAGGCGTCAAGATTGCCCGCAGTTCAAAGGCGGTTGGAGGCGATGAGGGCCAGGATGAAAAGACAGTTGGCGGGGACCATGATATAATCTCCCCATAATGACGTTCCCTTTATAGAAACCGCACCCCAGGAGGGTTTTTCCGTATGTTGAGCCTTGATTTTTCTTTCATGATGTCCGAAGCGATAGGAGAAAAAGGCATCCCCCAGAGAAAGATGGAGGGCATCAGGGCAAAGGCGCTGGCGGCCCTTGCGGACCTGAAGGCCAGGAAATTCGGCGGGGCGGGATGGCTGGACCTGCCTTCCCAAAGCACATCGGACATCAAGAACGCGGCAAAAAAAGTTGTGGGGCTGGAAAACTTCATCCTGCTTGGCATCGGGGGGTCGGCCCTGGGGCCAAAATGCATCCTTGAGGCCCTGAGCCCGTTTCATAACGTGCGGATGGACAAGTACCCGAAGGTGTTTATTTATGATAATGTGGACCCCTCCACGCTGGACAGCATACTGCACATTGCGGAACTGACCAAGACCGCGGTAAACGTAATAAGCAAGTCCGGCGGGACGGCCGAAACGGCCGCCTCCTTCATGATACTGTTTGACAGGCTGCAAAAAAGCCTGAACGGCGACAGGGACGCAGGCAGCGCCGAATCGCGCTTCATACTTACCACGGACCCGGAGAAAGGCGATCTGCGAAAGCTGGCAGGGGCCAGAGACATGCCGTCGCTTCCGGTGCCTCCCGATGTGGGCGGAAGATATTCGGTGCTTAGCCCCGTGGGGCTGCTTCTGGCCGAGGTAATCGGGGTGGATTGCGACCAGTTGCTCAAAGGGGCAATGGATATAAGGGAGAAATGCCTGGGCGAGGAGTTCACGGCCAACCCGGCCCTTGTCTTTGCCTCCCTCATTTATCTTATGGGCAAGGAAGAGGGCAAGGGAATAAACGTCCTGATGCCGTATTCAGACAGGCTGCGCGCCTTCTCCGAGTGGTTCTGCCAGCTTTGGGCCGAAAGCCTGGGAAAAGACGGCACCGGTTTTACGCCGTACCCGTCCGCCGGCACAACGGACCAGCATTCGCAGCTCCAGCTTTGGATGGACGGGCCACAGGACAAGGTTGTGATCTTTTTAAGGGTGGCCGACTACCAAGCGGATTACACAATACCCGATGTGTTCGGGGATTTTCCGGGTATGTCTTACCTGAGGGGCCATACGCTGTCAGGGCTGATAAAGGCCGAAGAGGAAGCCTCGGAGCTTGCCCTGGCCAAGGCGGGCAGGCCAAGCATCAGCCTGAAAATCCCGAAGGTGGACGCCTATCACCTTGGGCAGCTCTTCTATTTCTTCGAGGCAGTCACCGCATTTACCGGTTACATGCTTGGTATAAATCCGTTCGACCAGCCCTCGGTTGAACTTGGCAAGCAGCTCACATTCGGGCTTATGGGCCGCAAGGGGTTTGAGGAAAAGGCAAGGGAGGCCGCTGAGGCCCGGAGCAAGAGGACCGGCTTTATCGCATCCTGAAGAAATTGCCGTGCCGCAATATAAATGCAAATAAATACCAAGGAGGCCTTAACAATGAAGAGACTGACTGTGTTGCTTGTTGCCTTGATCTTTGCCGTATCGTTTGCCAGCAGCGCGATTGCCGCTGACAAAACGCTGAGGGGGACCATAACGGGCATAAACGCCAGCACGGGTGATGTCAGCTTCTGCCCTGCCGGAAGCACCGGCCATCAGGATTTCAAGGCCGGCAAATCCATAGACCTTAAAAAATTCAAAAAGGGCGACAAGGTAAAGATCGCGGTCACTCAGCAAAACCAGTTGAAATCCATCCAGCCGGATCGGGCAAGGAGAATGATAACAGGCTGCTAAACGGCTGGCCCCAGAGCTTCCGGCGCCGGGTTTGCGCAAGCAGCCCGGCGCTTTACTTTTCATGGATTTCGCAAGCGGTTGCCATGTAAGCAAACGCTTACAGTACAAGGCCTGTTCATGTTATCATGAGTCTAGATGAACAAAAAAATATTCATCCGGCTGGCAGTTGTTTTGATAATCATAGCGATTATCATTGCCGCGCTTACTTTCATTCTGGGCAGGGGCGGGAAAGAAAATTCCATCCATGTTACAGGGATAATGGACGGCTATGAGGTAAACCTTTCTCCCAAAGTTGCCGGCAAGATATCCTGGGTGTGCTGCAACGAGGGCGATAATGTTAAAAAGGGACAGAAGGCAATCACGCTGGACAGCGCGGACATACAGGCCTCGGTGGAGCAGGCCGCGGCAGGGGTGCAGCAGGCCAGGGCGAATATAAAGACAGCCGAAGCGTCGATTGAGAACTCCAGGGCCAACCTCCTTTCAGCCGAAGCGGATGTCAAGAGCGCCGCAGCGGACTCCCGGATGGCCAGCGCGCAAATGACGGAGGCCAAAAAAGACGCCGGGAGGGCGGAGCAGCTCTACAAGAAAAATTTCATATCCGCACAATCCAGGGACCAGTCTGTAACCGCTTACCTTGCCAGCCAGGCCACATACGAATCCTCCCTTGGCAAACTGGATTCCGCGCGCGCCAGAAAAGAAGCCGCTGCCACACAGCTTGACGCATCCATAAGCCAGCTTGGCTCGGCAAAGGCCGCTCTTGGGCAGGCGGAGGCAAACCTTGCCTTCTACAAGGCAAACCTGGGCTACACGATAATTAATTCCCCGGTGGGCGGCACGGTGATTTTCAAATCCATGGAAACCGGAGAGACCGTAAGCCCCGGGGAAACCATAATGACCGTGGTGGACCTTAACAGCCTGTACGCAAGGGTGGACATCGATGAGACCAAGATAGGCGGCGTGGTCCTGAACAGCCCTGCCTATGTAACTGTGGACGGCATGCCCGGCAAGGTATTCGATGGAAAAATCGACGAGATCGGGCGGTACGCGGAATTCGCCACCCAGAGGGACGTTGTCCGGGGCAGGGAAGACATCAAGACGTTCCGGGTGAAGGTCCGGGTAAAGAACACCGAGGGCCTTCTGAAACCCGGCATGACCGTAGAGGTCAGGATACCGGAAGCTAATAGATAGAGCAACAGCGCGGTAACGAAGCGGGCTTTTCAGGCTCTATTTTGGGGAATGGGTATGTCTTTTATTGGCCGTTTGGTTTGCCGTACCGGACAAAAGCGGGCGGTAAGTGAGTGCAGTGGCCGAGCGAGCCGTATCGGACCTGGGGCGCGGCGGTGGCCGTTTGACGTATTCATGTGAGCCGCGATGCACAGACTGCGAAATATCAAAACGAGACGAGGCCCAACGGAAACGAACACTGCCCGCGAAAAAACAAAAACTTTGAAACTGGCATTCAGGCATACCGGCGAAGGCCGAAAAGATCTGGAACACCTAAAAACATGCAAAACGATAAAGCCATCACTGTATCGCAGATAACCAAGAAATTCGGCGCTGTAACGGCGGTGGACGGCATAGACTTTGAAGTGCCAAGGGGCGAATTCTTCGGCTTCCTCGGGCCAAACGGGGCCGGAAAGACAACGCTCATAAGGATGCTCACCACGATTCTGAAGCCCACCAGCGGCCAGGCGATTGTTTCCGGTTTCGACGTGGCAAAAGCCCCCGGCGAGGTCAGAAAGCACATAGGCGTTGTGCCTCAGGCCTCCACCAGCGACCTGGACCTCACCGGCCGGGAGAACATGGACCTTTACGGCAGGTTCTATGGCATAAAAGCCTCCGAAAGGAAGCAGCGGATAAAAACCCTGCTGGACACCGTGGGGCTTGCCCAGAGGGCTGACGACTTGGTGGCAACCTACTCCGGCGGCATGCGCAGAAGGCTGGAGATTGCGCGCGTGCTTGTGCACAGCCCCGCCCTGCTCTTTCTGGATGAGCCTACCATCGGGCTGGACCCCCAGTCCCGCCGGGTGGTATGGGACTTCCTCAGGAAACTTACCGAAAACGCCGTCATGACAATATTCCTTACCACTCATTACATGGACGAGGCGGAGTCGCTGTGCGGGCGCGTTGCCATCATAGACACCGGAAAGATTATAGCCCTGGGCAGCCCCGCGGAACTGAAGGCCAATATTCCGGGAAACGACATCATTACGCTTGCACTCGGAAAGGCTGCCCCCCCGGACATCGTGGAGGCCGTGGAAAAACTTCCCTTCGCGCACAAGATAAAGCCCGAAGAGGGCGGCGAGATCAGGGTATACGTGGACAACGGCCCCAAAGACCTTCCCGCGCTTATTGATGCCGTGCGCGCCGCCGGAGGCGAGATTACTTCGGCCTCGGTGCATGAGCAATCGCTGGAGGACGTATTCATTCATTACACCGGCAAATCCATCCGTGAGGAAGAGGCCAAGAAAGTAAGTTTCTTCATAGGCGCGGGCCTGCCCCAAAGGCTGGGCAGATGATGATAAAACTTCTGGCCGTTATTGAAAGAGACTTGAAGAAGTTCAGAAGAAACCCCATTGTGCTGGCCATGAGCATTCTGATGCCCGTTATTTATCTGGTAATCCTGGGCAACTCCTTCCAGGGGAAACTTACAGACCTGCCGGTGGCACTGGTAAACCAGGACACCGGCCCGTTTGCCAAGCGCCTTGTGGAAAACCTGATGGCCATTCAGGCCGGCCCCCGGACGTTCCGGCTTGTGGACCTCACAGACCAGCAGAAGGCGGTAAACGGCGTAAGGGCCGGGTTATACAAGGCCGCGCTTATAATCCCGGAGGACTTCAGCAAAAGAATGACAGTGGCCGGAAGGCCCGATCTGGGGCTGTTCCTGGACAACACGGACAGCATCTCCGCAGACAACATCAGAAACCTTATCCTGGCAGCCGCGGCTTCGCTTGGCGTGGATTATGTGCCCATAAGGGAAGTGACCAACCAGCCCCTGCTCAGGGACATAAACCTTTACCCCAAAGTGGACTATTACCAGTCCCTTGTGCCGGGCGTGGTGATAATGGCGATATTCCTTGGCACGCTTACAACAGGGGCATTCAATCTGGTGATGGACCGGTTTCTGGGAATAGACGAAAGCTATCTTCTTACGCCGCTTACAAAGGCGGACATCGTAAGCGGCCTGATAATAAGCGGGCTTGGGATAACCATGATGAACGCCGGGCTTGTGTTTGCGGTGAGCCTGCTTATCACGGGCATTCCCATTTCAAGAGGGATTCTGAACTTTGTGCCTCTTTTCATTATCGTTGCCCTCACCACGCTTTGCCTTCTGAGCCTGATGTTTGCGATACTGGGCCGGATAAAGCACCCAAGGATAGTGGGAGTGCTAAGCGGGTTTTTAAACGTGATACTTTTCTTCCCAAGCGGGTCTGTCTACCCGATAGCCAGTTTCCCGGGCTGGCTGAAAGGCTTTGCCGCAATAAACCCGGAGGCGTACGCCGTGGACGCCCTCAAGTCTGTGCTATTTAAAGGCGCCGGAATGATGGGCGTAATAGGCGATATCGGTTTCCTGGTGCTCTTTACGGCTGTTATGATGACGCTCTCCATCATCACTTTCAAGCGGACGTTGTAAGTATTTAAGCAGTTCTAACAGAAATCCTCAGTTATATAAACCTTACGCCCCTTTATATACACCCCTATTCCTTCAGCCCTGAACACGGGCTCCAGAATATTGCGCCTGTGTCCGGGGCTGTTCATCCAGCCGCTTACGGTGGAGCGCGCTATTTCCTCCAAACTGTTCCAGTTGAAATGCGGCGTCCCGTTTATGTACATAACAGAGGAGTAGAGGTTGTTCTGGAAAATATTTTCCCCGCCCTCGTAAATGCGGTAGCCAACCCGTATCCGGCAGGAAAACCCCGCCTGCCTGTAACGGGCCAGCGGGCTTTCGCCTTCGGGGCTGAAGTGGGAGAAATAATCCCTCTGCGCCATGTCACGGCTGTGCCCTCTGGCAATCGCGCAAAGCCTTCTGGAAAACACAAGCGGCTTAAGGCCAGCCTTTACCCGCTGTACATCTATCAACTGGTGTATCCTGGCCTCCAGGGTCACGGGATTTATGCGGGGCCTTTCCGCCGCAAACAGGGCGGCTGGAAAAAGCAGAATGGCCAAAACTGAAAGGACCGCAAACCTGCTACGCATGATCTATTATAAAACTAAGCGGGGAAAACAGGCCGGCCCTGGCTATGCTGTCATGATTAAAAAAACCTATTTTGTTTGTTTGCCTTTACCGGAAGAGCGTGGCGTTGGAGCGAAGTGGCCGCGCGAGTCCCGCCTCAGGCGGGATAAGCCGCGCAGCGCGGAAAAGTTAAACCCGGCTATTTAAGTTCAGGCGTATCGGCGAACGCCGCAAATAAACTTGCCCCACAGGAAACCCGGTAAAGCCAGAAAAAAATCAGAATGTAAACGGATAGCCCAGGCCCACGAACACGGCGGGGCCCTCTTGCCCTACTCCAATATCTATCCTGCCTACAATATACGGCGGCACTATGGCCCTGACGCCTATGCCCGGGCAAGGCTTGAACTCCTTTGCGGACAGGCTGTATATGGAGCTGCTCACCGCGCCCAGGTCTATAAACGGCGCCAGCTCCCAGTTGGCATTCACGTTAAAAACCCGCCAGGTGAAAAGCCTGATCCGCTCCTCCGCGTTAAACAGCGTGTAGCTTTTGTCTATGAACCTGTTTCTGCCGTAACCCCTCAGCGTGTCTTCCCCGCCCAGGATGCTGCGCTCCAGGAATGGCACGCCGGACCCTATGGTCTGGTTGTAAACGCCCCTGACAATGGTTATGAACCTTTTTGTGGAAGAAGGTATGTAGTCCTCAGCCTCAAAAGAATAATGGAAGAAATTGGCCGTGCTCCCCAGCGCCTTGCTGCTCCATTCCGACGTCCCCGAAAAATAAACACCGGATGTGGGGGCCTTGTTGGAATCAAGCGTTGTGTAAATCAGCGAAATCCTCTGGGCATTTGTTGTGAACCCGGTTGAGCCCGGAACTTCCTGAGGGGTAAAGCGGTCCAGTATGAAAGGCAGCGAGCTGATTGCCCCCGGCCGGATATCCACCTTCTTCAGCCTCTCGCCGGCAGCTATCTTGAATTTCGGCAGCACATCGATGATGGCCGAAACATCGAATCCCGTTTCGGTGTCGGCATAATTGGTCTGTTGCTCAAGCGGGCTGGCGGAGCCGAAGCCGAAAAACCTTGCGGAGCCGTCCTTCAGATGGAACAGAAAGGCCTTCATAGCCACCCCGCGCACGAAATTTCCCCTGTCCTTCAGCGTCATTTCGTAATCGTAATTGCGGCGCTGGGACTGGGAGATGTTTATCTCCAGGCTCCGTCCGGGCTGGGGATATATGGCCCCATATATGGTCCCGCTAATCCCGTAATTCTTGTTGTAGTTAAGCTGAGGGGCAAGCAGGGTCCTTACGTCGCCTTTCTTGTCGTATACAAGCATGGCGGCCAGGGCGCCAGCGGTTATGCCCTCGTTGGGGTCCGTGGATATCGCTGGCAGAGGGATGGTAACCACCTTAACCGGGTCCCCGTAGGACTTGCTTGTAAGCGGATATGGCAGGTCCTTCCGCGGCACTTCGGAAGTGCAGGAGACGGCCGCGCAAAGCAGAAAGGCCAGGGCTATAGTTTTTAAAGACATAAAGACGATTTTGGTTCAAAAGCCCGCAATAAGTCAATATTATTGACAAGCAGGGGCTTAAGAAGGTAATTTATATATTCTGATGCGGGCCGCTAGCTCAGTTGGTAGAGCAACGCCCTTTTAAGGCGTGGGTCGTTGGTTCGAATCCAACGCGGCTCATGTACCTAGTCCCCATCGTCTAGTCTGGCCCAGGACATCGCCCTTTCAAGGCGGTAACACCGGTTCGAATCCGGTTGGGGACGTTCAATAAAATCAAGGGGTTACGCAAACCGCAATCCCTTCTTTATTTTGACTGTGCCCAATTTTGTGCCCATACTCCAAAGTCTCAACCGCTTTCCTTAGGTCTTCCAGCCTTGGGCCAGAAAAAAAGTTGAAGCTTTGTACCTGAGGGGCAAAAAGCAGGGCACGAATCGCCCTCAGGTAACGTTGGCTGGGCGGTTTACATTTCACGCGCCGCCACAATTTATTTATTTACAATTCCAGGGGCGGATGAAGGCTGGTGCTTTTTTGAAACTGTTGTGCAGAGTGAGGGGAAAACTTATTTTCGTTGCCCGGCAATTAATTCCGTTTAGCTTCGCTACTCTAGCTCACCATAGCCGACTGAGGTCACCACATAGGCAACCGTTCCAGAGGGTGTGCTCACCAGAACTTCATCGCCCCGGACCTTGCACAACAATGCCTTTGCCATTGGAGAATCAATGCTGATTAAACCCTTTGTGGGATAGAATTCGTCCGGCCCGACGATGCGATACCTGAACCGGTTTCCATCGGAGTCTTCAAGCCCCACCCAGGCGCCGAAAAACACCTTTGACTTGTCACTGGGCGGCCGGTCTACTATGACCAATTCGTTCAGCCTCTTTATAAGAAACCGCATACGGGAATCGATCTGCCTTAATTGCTTCTTTCCGTAAATATACTCTGCGTTTTCTGACCTGTCCCCCATGGCCGCAGCTTCGGCAACTGCCTGCGTGACCTGAGGGCGCTTCACCTTCAACAGATATGCCAGCTCATCTGCCAAGCGCTTTTGCCCATGAGGTGTAATATACGGTGAAACCTTTATTTTTCCCTGCACCGGGATTTTCATAATGCCTGTTTGGTCTTTCTGCTGCCTTCGTAAAGCTCATACTCCAGAAGCCTGCATTCTATCCTGCCGTTAAAAAAAGGCGTTCTCTTTTTTGCCTTCAGCCCCACTTTTTTTGCCAAGTCCATATTTCCCGTTAAGATATATCCCGTGTACCCTTTGCACTTCTGCTTGAAAAAATCGCCGATCCCTTCGTACACGCCCTCAAGTTCTTTCACCTCACCCATTCTCTCTCCGTATTCCGGATTGATTATCACTACCCCTCCGCCTTCAGGGACTTCGGTGGCGGAATAATCGGATACTCCGAATTCGATCAGGTGCTCCACCCCCGCGGCAGCGGCGTTTTTCCTTGCCGCCTCAACGGCCTCTTTATTAATATCGGTTGCAATAAGCCTGCCCCCCAGTGCAGTCCTTGATCTCTGTTTTGCCTCCACGATGAACTGGTTGAAGAGAGGTTTATTAAATCCTTTGAGATGCATGAACCCGTAATTGCGGCGCAAAAGCCCGGGCGCCCTGTTAAGGGCAATTAAGGCAGCCTCGATTGCTAGGGTGCCGCTTCCGCACATGGGATTGACCAAATGGCCCCCGCCGTTCCATCCAGTGGCCATGATAACGGCAGCGGCGAGTGTCTCCTGCATGGGGGCCGCCATGGGCAGTTTCCTGTAATTGCGCCTGGAAAGGGGTTCGCCCGATGTATCAAGATAAAGCGAACACCGCGTTTCTTTCCAGTAGAGGTTTACCACCACCGCGTCCTGGGCAGGGCCTGAATCCGGGCGTCGCCCGCGCCGTTCCTTTATCCTGTCCGCAATAGCATCCTTGCACACTACATTTGCATAGCGGGAGTCCCTGATAGTCGGGTTGTCCACGCTTGAGGCTACGGAGAAATAGCCGTCCTCATCTATATGGTTCTCCCATGATATTTTTGAAACCGCGCGGTAAAGGGCATCGGCATCCACCGCGGTAAATTCCTTAAGGAGAAAAAGGACGCGGTGCCCCGTTCTGAGATAAAGATTAAGCCTCATGGTATCATTGAGAGTCCCTTCCGTCTCAATGCCCGCGATCGTCTCAGAGAGAACGGGAAATCCGAGCCCAAGTATTTCCTGTTTTAAAAACGGCGGTATGCCCTTTGCGCAGGTAACGAGGATTTTACTTTTTTCCATGCTGCCGTTATGTTCTTTTTTTCCCTGTTACGTCTTTCCGGGCAGAACAGGTGATGGTAAAATTTTCAGGTTCAAGGTCCGGGTTTTTCTCAAGCTCTTCAACAAAATTGATGATCGCCTTTCGCATGAAGGCCGAGAAGTGTATTCGCCTGGGTAATGCCAGAATCCTCTGCCGTGTAAGCTCGTCGATTGTTGCCGTGTACTTTGCCATTTACACCCGGTTCTCCTTTCGTCCACATTTATTATACTGGAATCACGGCGCAGTCTTGTTGCAGAATAAGATATTAAAGAGCCCGGGATGTTGACGGTCTGGAGATAATGGTAACTACCTTCTAGTCATTCAATATTTTCTTTACGCGCCCCACTTCGCCGCTTTGCAGACGGACTTTAATTCCGTATGGATGTCCGGATGACTTGGTTAAAATATCTTTGACGATCCCGTCTGTCAGCTTTCCGGTCCGCTGGTCTTTTTTCAAAACTACTGAAACACATAGCCCTGCTCTTATATCGGAACGTCTGGTACCGTCCATATATTTTTTGTCCGCCTCCCGCCCGCTCAAACGCTCCCGCCCTTCGTGATAATGTACTTCGACGCTAAAAAATCTTACGCTATTATACACACGGGCAGGCACATGGTACTGGTTATGGCGTATTCCGTTATAATAAATGGGGCGGAAATGATGCGAGGACAAAAAGTTTTTTTGCGCCGCATGATAAATCCTCCGGGCTTGCAGTTTCTTTTTTGAAATCTCGTGTGCTCTTCTAATCGAGGTGAAATTTGGCATTGGTGAGTTTGCAGGAGGTTAGTCTCGCGTTTAACGGCCCCGCGCTGCTTGACGGAGTGACGCTCCAGATCGAACGCGGCGAACGGGTCTGCCTGGTAGGCAGAAACGGGGCAGGCAAATCCACTCTTTTAAAGGTCATATGCGGCTCTGCTACCCCCGATGCAGGCAAGGTCATACGGCAGAGTGGCGCGGTGACCGGATTGCTGGAGCAGGAAGTCCCGCATGATATCTCCGGCACTGTCTTCGATGTAGTCTCAGGCGGACTGCAAGCCAGGCACAAAGTAGCGAATGTCCTTTCGCGTTTAAAATTGTGCCCCGATGCTTCTTTTGCCGGTCTTTCGGGCGGGTACAAAAGAAGGGTACTGCTGGCAAGGGCGCTTGTGTGCCAGCCGGACCTGTTGCTGCTTGATGAGCCGACTAACCATCTGGATATTGAATCTATCGAATGGCTTGAGAAATTCCTTCTCGATTTCCGCGGCGCCATACTTTTCATAACCCACGACCGGAGATTTCTCCAGGCCCTTGCTACCCGCATAATCGAGCTGGATCGCGGGCGGCTCACCGATTGGCCGGGCGATTACGCAACCTACCTGGCCAGAAGACAGACCGAGCTAGATGCCGAGGCTGCGCACAATGCGCTTTTTGATAAGAAGCTTAGCAGGGAGGAGGCATGGATACGGCAGGGGATCAAGGCCCGGCGCACCCGCAATGAGGGCCGGGTAAGGGCGTTGAAGGAGTTGAGGAGTATGCGCCTGGCAAGACGCGAGCAGAGCGGCAGCGTCTTGATGCGGCTGAACGAGGCCGAAAGGTCGGGCAAGCTGGTCCTTGAGGCAAAGGGGATAGAACATAGCTATGAGGGCCGTCCGCTGATACGCGATTTCTCCACTATTGTAGTACGCGGGGACAAGATAGGGATTATCGGCCCAAACGGAGCGGGAAAGACCACATTGCTGAAAATACTTCTTGGCATTACGCCCCCCTCGGAGGGCTCAGTGCGAATGGGGACCCGCATCGAGATCGCCTACTTCGACCAGCACAGGGCGCAGCTTGATGATAATAAATCTGTAGTTGAAAACGTGGGGGATGGAAGCGGCACCGTTACGGTCAACGGCAGGACAAGGCATATAACCGGCTATCTGGAGGATTTCCTTTTTCCCTCCGAACGTGTCCGCCAGCCCGTAAGGCTATTGTCGGGCGGCGAGCGAAACCGGGCCCTCCTGGCGAAGCTCTTCACGAAACCGTCAAATGTGCTGGTGGTGGACGAACCTACTAATGACCTGGATACTGATACCCTGGAACTCCTTGAGGAGATGCTGATAGAGTACAAAGGCACTGTTTTTCTTGTGAGCCATGACCGCGAGTTCCTGAACAATATTGTTTCCAGCACTATAGTATTTGAAGGCAACGGAAGGCTCGCCGAATATGCTGGAGGATATGACGACTGGCTCTGCCAGCGCGCCCCGGCAACACCAAATACTGGAACGGCCAAGAAAGCGCCAAAACCAGAAAGCCACCAGCCAAGACGGGTGGCGCGCCAGCGCACCCTGACATTCAGCGAGACAAAAGAGCTCGAAGCTCTGCCTGCGCTGATCGAAGCGCTTGAATCAGAGCGCGCCCGGCTGTATGAGGCCCTTGCGGACCCAGGCTTCTACCGGCAGGACGGAAGCAGGATACCGGCGGCAAAG
>JAJYLE010000045.1 GCA_021788025.1 Nitrospirota bacterium | reverse complement strand
CATTAATATAGATAAACCGGCCCTCGAAATACTGGGACTGGAAGTGGGCCCCTGGCTGGGCGAATTCAAGAAGGCGTTGCGGGCCGGGGCTTCAGAGGACACTATGTTCGAGGGGTTCAGGCTTGGAGAACTGAAAGACAAAATATCCATGATTACCAGGGGGCAGAAGATTGCATATATCATGGACTCCTCGCCTACCGGAAAGAACATGGAAAGAATCAAGGATTTGGCAAATGGGGCCGGCAGCATGTATTGCGAGGCGTATTTTCTGGACCGCGAAGCCGAAAGGGCCGCCGAAAGGAGCCACCTGACGGCCCGGATAATTGGCACTATTGCAAAGGATGCGGGCGTGGGGGAGCTTGTTATCATGCATTGCTCTCCAAGATACTCGGAAAACGTGCGCGAGGTTTACGAGGAGGCCGCGCAGTATTTTGGGGGCCGCGTGTCGCTGGCCAGAGGGTGATTGTTATGAACAGTTTTCGCTGGAACCTGGAGCCCGGCCAGCCATAAATTTACAAGGAGTGCGTCCAGCACTCCTCGCCAAGGCATGACCGCTTAATATAGCAGACTTTGTCCCCTAACCCGCGCTACAATCGGGATCGACTAGCTCACATATTCTGGAAGAATGTAACATTACGAAGGCAATCTATCTCAAACAATTTAGAAAACTTTTTATGTTCAAAATTTGTACAGTAGGTGTATAATAAAAACGTATATGAACTTTGAATGGGACCCAGCAAAAAGTGCAGCAAACAAGATAAAACATAGCATAGATTTTAAAGAGGCAAAAGATTTGTGGCTGGATGAGAACCGGATTGAAATTCATCTCCCCTATCCAGTTGAGAACCGGCGCATTATAATCGCTAAATTGAATAATAAGCATTGGACAGCGGTTTATACTATGCGAAGTAACAATATTCGCATTATTTCGGTTAGACGTTCTAGAGACAAGGAGGTTGTATTTTATGACAAAGAAAAAAATAGCTAAAAATACGCGCGAGTTCGACAGGCGTTTTGACGAAGGCGAGGACATTCATGACCTGGTTGATATGTCCAAGGTTTCGATTATTCGTCATGGCAAGAAAGTGCGCCTCACACTTGATGTGGCCGAATCCCTCGTTAATGAAATTGATGATATACGCAAGGAGATCGGCGTAGACAGAGGGGCGCTAATAAAAATCTGGCTTCACGAGCGGGTAAAAAAAGAGAAAGCTGCCGGAGCGGCATGAGAACGCAAATGATCCCTATTTTGCATTTCTCTTAGAAAAGCTCTGGCTTTATTTTAGTAAATGCAGACCGGGTTAGTGCAGCGTAACCCGACACTTCCTTAAAATTTATTTCCCCCGCCTTATGCGCAGGGCCTCTCATTGGAGATTGTCGGAGGTAATTAAAACCCGCTTAAAGCCGCAGAAGGGGGTTGGTTATCATGTGTAACAGACACCGGCGCAATGCAACCGCCCCCCCAAAAAACATGACATGAATTTCATGACACATGTCATATTGACAATGTCATGGCAGGAAGCATTATGATGCCTTGTACGAGGGCCCTGCCCCTCTGTGCTCTTTGAAAAGGCATGAATTTAAAATCAGCCGCTTAGTAATAAACAAGGGGGTCAAAGAGATTGAACAGATGGAACAGAAATTTCGGTGCAACTTGCTGAAAACAAAAGAAAACCCCGGAAAGGCTGGAACATATAAAAAAAAGGCAGTCCTTCCACCGAAGGCCAGGGGCCTGATTTTGTTCTTTTTCCGCCGGGAAAACCGGTGATATAATCATTTCAGGAGCGGACACCGTGTAATCCGCATTTTTTCAAGGAGGGTTTTTAAATGAAAAAGAAAATCTATGCGGCCTTGTTTTTCACCATCATTTTCTCCGTGCTGTTTGCCGCCGGACTGGCCATGGCCGCGCAAATGCAGGACAACTCCGGCTACGGCTGCATGAATACGCCTGAAGGCATGATGAATTGCGGCGTGTGCGGATGCACAAAGGTGTCTGGTGGAGCCGCGGGCTGCATGAAAATGCCTGGCGGATGCCGCTGCAATATGGGCATGCCGGGCGGCATGGGTATGATGGGCGCGGGCCGCATGGGCGGCATGATGGGAATGGGCGGCATGAAGATGATGGGCAGGCGGATGGAAGTAATGTCCGCAATAGGCGTTGCCGCCGGCCCTGCAATTTCGCCGTTTGGCTCAACGATGGCAAAAGAGATAATGCAGGACCCGGAAGTAAAACAGTTTCTGGACAAGACCAAAAACCTGAGGTTGGAGCTTGTTCAGAAGAGGTTTAATTATTACGAGGCCCTCAGAAACCCCGCCACCAAGCCGGAGCAGATAATAGCCATGCGGAAGGAGCTGAGGCGTCTCCAGAAAGAGATATGGGACAAATCCCCGTTCAAGGCTGGCGGCTTGTGCGGCCCCCGGGGGGCTGGCTGGGACACCGGGGCCGGTTCTCAATAGAAAATGGTTTTCAGAATTTCTTGTAAAACAAAGAGCTCTGCTTGTTGACTGTTGGTTTGCCTTACCCTGGGGAAGCGGGCGGTTTCGCGAAGTTGGCGCGGCGGACCTGCCGATAGTCAAGCGGCGATGGCCGTTTGCCGTATTCATGTGAGCCGCGCATGGCACCACGGTAAACCCGGTGGATAAGACCGCGCCCTAACATAGACGAACGCCGCCCGCGAAAAAATCAGATAGCAAACTGGCATTGGCAAATGATTAAGAGTGATGACAGAAGCGAAACCGCTAGCCCCCGCCTTTCGCCGGGCGACTGCCTTTTGGAGCACGCCATATATCCACAGCAATCCAGGGAGAGCCGGAAAAATAAAGCAGGCAAGGCCGGGGAAAATTTGCCGGTTACATCCCGGCCTTGCTTATGGCGGACAGGTATAAATCACCGTAACGCGCGGCTATTTTCTTCATGTCGTGCCTTTCATGTATAAGGGCTTTGCCCTTTTTGCCCATTGCGCTTCTTAATGCCGCGTCGCCTATAAGGATATCAAGATAATGGATAAAATCCGCTTCGTCTTTAGCAAGAAATCCGGTCTCACCGTGGACCACCAGGTCCCTGTTGCCGATGATATCGGTTGCGATAACAGGTTTGCCAAGCGCCATTGCTTCAAGCACCGCTATTGGCATTCCTTCCCACAAGGAGGTCTGCATATAAATATCCAGCCCGGAAAGAAGCTTCAGCCCCTCCTGCCTGCTTTTCCAGCCGGTGACTGTTATCCGGCTATCCGGAAGCTCAAGCGCGTCCTTCAACTCCCCATCGCCTATCCATATGAAGTTGGCCCTGTCTTTCAGGGATTTGGCGATGTTGCGATAAAGCGCCGGGTTCCTGGCATAAGTGATTCGCCCGGATATGCCTGCATAAACCCGCCCGTTAGCCGGGAATTGGTGCCCCTCGCCGCGTACTATTTCCAGGTCCACCCCGTTTGGGATCAGCACCGCGCTTCCGGCCAGCCGCCTTGCGTATGCCAGTTCATCCGAAGATACCGCCACTGTCGTGCCGCCCAACGTGGCAGCAAACTTCTCAAGCGCGTAATAGATTTTCCTTTTCAAGGCAGGCGAATCCTTCATCAGGAAGGCAAAGCCACGGGGCGAATAAAAAACATTTTGGGCCCCAGTAAGCCAGCAAGCCAGCCTCCCTAAAAAACCAGCCTTTGACGAATGCAGATGCACTATATCGGGCTTTTGCTTTTTTAAAATTTTCATGATGCTTATAAAAGCATTCAGGTCGGCGGACGGGGAGACGGCCCTGGTCATGGGCAGATGCACAAGGTTAACATCCGGAGAGAAGAAATCCCTGAAATTGGCCGGGGTCTCCGGCCTAGTGGAATAAAATACGTGAAGCTCGAATTTGCCTTTGTCCAGATGGCTGCAAAGCTGGGACACGGAGCTGAATACCCCGCCACCAAAGGCCTCTACTATATGGAATACTTTTATTTTTCCCAACAGGTGAATGCCGCGGCGCCTTCATCTTGCGGCGCGCTTTCTGAGCATACCGGATATTATATCCCATCCCATGGCCATGAAGGGAAGCATAAGCGGGATATATTGCAGTTTGTACCTGGTGGCGCTGCCCAGGTCCGGACAGAAGAAACTGAATATGCCTATGAATACGGCCAGGTATATGAAAGTGAAGAGATGCGGGGCCCTGTTTTTGCCCGCTTTCACGGCGGCATACAGCCCAAGGGCAAAAAGTATGAAGGCGGCAATGAAAGCCGTGTTTTCAATCCCCTGGAAAACTCGGGCTATCCGCCCGCCATCAGGATAGATAAATGGCAGGGGCAGAAAGAGCACGGAGAGCACCAGTTTTATCTCCATAAGCACAAGCCCGGGTATGGAGTGGAAGCGCCATCCGGGGTACAGGAGCGTGGCGGGAGGTATCCCCGTATGCTCATTTGCGTAGAGGAAGCCATACCGGAATTCCATCACCTTAGCCATCAATTTATAATGTGCAGGCGCCGGCACGGGCACGGCAACAGGCTTTGCGGGCGTGGCCGGATAAATATCCGGCACTGAAATGAAAGGCAGTGTTGTCAATTTGTATATGACCCAGCAGGAAATTATAAGTGCGGCGCTATTTATGGCCTGCCCAAATTTTTTCACGGCCAGAAGCCAAACAGACAAAAGCACAATGGTCACCAGAAAGAACAAGGCTGTCTGGGGCCTCAGAAGAGAGGCCGTTAAAAGCGAAAAGAAAAACACCGGAATCCATAAAAGACGGCTCTCTTCATTCATTATTGCCAGAACGCTGGTGCACGCAAGCAGGCTGAAAAAAGCTATCCACGGGTCCCTTAAATTCAGGGAACTGAAAAAAATCAGGGATGGATATACGGCGTATAAAGCGCATGCGCTGAGCGCAATCTTGTTGTTAAAGAGGAAGAGGCCCATTTTGTATATAAGAAAAATTACCGCTGCGCTTAAAGAGGCGTTCACAGCCATCATTACCAGCGTATGGGGGCCGAATATTGTATAAAAAAAGGCCTCGATCCGCATGTACCAGACGTGGCCTCCGCTGTATCCGTGCACAGGGGAAAAAATTCCGTTTTTCAGCAGTTCGAAGGCGCCAGTTTGATATTCCTTTGTATCACCGAAATAATAGGCCGGGAAGATGCGCCTGGGTATTATCACGCCTTTAACAACAACGGCGCATAACAGCCTTAGGGCAAGGGCCGCAAGGAAGAGCAAAATAACCGGTCTGTGGACGTGCAATCTTCGTGTTTGCATTTGAATAATCACACTGCTTTCAAAGGGGATCGGCTTTGCCTCTAATGGGGGCAGAAAGGCCGGTTTTAAAACAGTTTTAATCTATAAACCTGCTTCATGAAAGGCTATCATAGGAAAGATGCTTGTCAAGCTTGGGTGGCAAAAAAATCATTTATGGGCCTTTCGCCATGCTATCAGTTTTTCCCGGAGCCTCAAAAGCATGGTCAACAGGAAAGGGAATGCCTTCAGGTTAATAACAACCCTGCTTGTTAATGAGGCATGTCGCTCATCTACAGGATTAACTTCCACAATCTTCCGGAACTTCGCAATGTCCCCACGCAACAAATAATGCAGGCCCCGTTTGCATTTCCAGCTGATTTCGGAGCGTTTGATTATCTCCGGCTTCACACCAAGTTCCTCCGCACGTCTGTACGCGTCAAAATACGCCTGATCAATTATATGGGCCTGCGGCCAAAGCGGATCCGAGGCGGTCATCGGGCTTTTCCGCCAAATTCCCAGCGTTTCGTTTATGTAACCGATATTGCCCTTTGACGCCTGCTCAAGATGGTAGAAAAAATCGACCGTACGTCTGTCCCTGTAGCGGCTGATTATCGCGCTGCTGCGGTACATCTTGCTGCAATGGGAAAAATAGCAGCCTTTCATGCAAAGATATTCAATGCCGGCCTTTTCAGGGATTTTAAAATTTACAAACGATTCCGAGATCACTTTCCCCGTGCCGCCCTCGATCTTCCTTACGTTATGGGCAACTATGGTACAGTCCGGATTTTTGTCCAGGAAATCCGCCTGTTTTTGCAGCTTCCCGGGCAGCATCATATCATCACCGTCAAGATAGGCTATATACTTGCCCTTTGCCCTTCTCATCACATCAAGGAAGTTTTGCGTTCCATTTATGTTTCTTTCGCGGAAAACAGGCACTATAAGATCCGGGTAGTGGTTTGCATAATCGCGCAATATCTGGGGAGTGATTCCGTCGGTAGAGGCATCATCGCCTACTATGACTTCAAAGGGGAAATTTGTCTTCTGCGTAACGATGGACTCCAGACATTCGGCAAGCCATTTACCATGATTAAAGGTCAACACCGTAACGCTCACCTTGGGCGCAAGCAGGCGAGGCAGCACAGATACAACTTCAGTTGATTCTATGATATCCATGCCCATAATTCATGACCGCCGGGGAAAAATTGCTTTTGGCTGACCGGTTTGCAAAAGGCCAGCCCGTGCTCATTTTTAAGCTTTGGAAAAGCGGCAGATTATCCGGAGCCGCTGAAAATTCACCTGTGCGATATCAGCAAATAAAACCGGATCAGCCGTGAAAGGGAAATTTAAGCTTTGCGGAAAAATGGAAAAATCTAAACTACTTAGGCTGTAAAAAGGTTATCACAGGAAGATGCGTTGTTCAAGGACAGCAAAAGAAAACAAACTTTACCTCGTTTTTTTATAAAGACGGCAGGAGGCGCAGATGGTTGGGACCGCTGGTCCTCCATATTTCCTGGCGCCAAAAAGGCTCCTCGAGTACCGATATTTGTCATTGTGCCAGATTGACTGAAAGGTCTCTTTCGATATGTCACCGAACGCAAAACTGTCGTCTTTCACCAGACAGCACGGGTAGACCTTGCCCGACGGGGAAACAGCTGGCCTGCGCCAAAGGTAAGTGCAATGGGTGCCCAGGGTCCGGTCTTTCCTGTATCTCTTGTCAATAAACTGCTTACCAGCCGGAAGCCAGAAGGCTTTCCTTGCCTCCAGGTCCTCCGGCTCCTCATGAGGATTAAGGTCTCCAACACCCATAGTTGAAGTTGTAAAATCCATCCCTAGCGTCCGGGCCATGGCCCTTGCTTTTTCTATTTCGTGCTCATTATGCCGATGGACTATGAACTTCCATGTAAGTGCGGGGGCCTTGCTGCCAAGGGCTTTTTTGGCTTCATTAATCGCCCGTATATTACCAAGGGCATCCAGGTCCCCACCTATTCTGTAAACCTGGTAAGAGGCCTGTGTCGCCCCATCGAGGAGCGCGCAGAGCTCATCAAGGCCCGCTTCAACTATACCGCGCCAAAAAGCCTCACCTTTTCTTATATTCAGGTTGGAATGGATCACCGTTTTTATCCGCCTCTGCTTGGCCATCCTGATCATTTCAATAATCCGGGGATTAAGAAAGGGCTCTCCCCAGTTATAAAGATGGACTTCGGCAAGCAACGGCATGTCATCCAGCACCTTCCTGAACAGCTCTATTGGCATGACCGACTGTTTGTATTTATTTGTCCCTGAGCCGGTCGGGCAGATAGGGCATTTAAGGACACAAAAATCAACCGGGTCCACATGGACAATACTTGGCATGGGCGGCGCCGATGAGAGGCCGTACAATCTCATTCTAATAAGGTCAAGCGCCGCGGCGATTCGATTTTTCATTCAGGCTTATGATTATAAAGACGGGGCAAGCCGGCAGTCAAGAAACCGGCGCGCCTTTTAATCGCCGTTCGGGCCGGGATTGGGCCGGATGGTTTTCCTTTTACGGAGACTACTCCGTAAACTGGCCTTCAATTCCGGATATCCCATGACAAGTTTGTCCCTCACGCTTAAAATTGCCTTAGCCACGAAGGGGAATGCTCTTAACCGGATGACGACCCTGTTTCTAAAAGAGGCGTACTGTTTATTGGCAGATATAGCCGCGATCATATTCTTAAAAGTTTCAACATCTCCGCAACGCAAGAATTGCAGAGCCCTGTCGCATTTCCAGTTGACCTCAAGATGCTTGATTATCTCCGGATCAACACCCAGTTCCTCGGCGCGTCTGTATGCATCGTCATTGGCCTGTTCAAGGATTCTGCCGAACGCCCCCCTGGGGTCCGATGCCGTCAGGGGGCTGCGCCGGTATACCCCAAGTGTTTCATTTAAGTACCCAATTTTGCCTCTGGAGGCCTGCTCGATATGATAGAAGAGGTCGATGGTGCGCCTCTCTCTGTACCGGCTGATTATCGCGCTGCGGCGGTACATCTTGCTGCAATGGGCAAAATAGGAACCTTTTTGGCACAGGTAATTGATATCCGCCTTTTCAGGGACTTTGAAATTCACAAAAGATTCTGAGAGCACCCTCCCTGTGCCGCCCTGGATCTTCCTTACGTTGTGCGCAACTATGGTGCAATCCGTGTTTCTGTCCAGAAAGTCCGCCTGCTTTTGCAGCTTGCCTGGCAGCATCATGTCATCACCGTCTATAAAGGCGATATACTCGCCCCGCGCCCTCCGCATCACATCAAGGTAGTTTTGCGTTCCGTTTATATTTTTTTTACGTAAAACAGGGATTATCAGGTGCGGATAGCGGTTTGCATAATCGCGCAATATCTGCGGTGTAACTCCGTCGGTAGAGGCGTCATCGCCTACTATGACTTCAAAAGGGAAATTTGTTTCCTGGGTTACAATGGATTCCAGGCACTCGGCAAGCCATTGCCCATGATTAAAGGTCAACACAGTAACGCTCACTTTGGGCGTGGGGCCGCTGGCTCGTTTCAGATCTGTAATCTCGTTTTCTTTCATAAAGCCCTGGCCTTTGCCAGCCTTAAGCCAGAAAGGACGATACGCCGCAAATCAGGCGAAGCCAGCACGCTGGCCGTGAAGGCGGCAATAACTGTCAACGGCAGAACAATCAGCAATTCAAGCCGCCCCTGAGGAACTATATTGCGCATTATTCCGTTTATTATACCCAGTACAATCAGGCTGGCGGCCAATGAGGGAAAGATATCGGTCTTCAGCCATTTGCCGTGGATGCCCGGCGCAAACTTACGATGGACAATGTACGGGAAAACGGAAAACCACAATGCGCGCATTACAAACCAGCTTATGGCCACACCCATCGCCCCGTATTTAAAAGCGGCGTATGCAAGAACAGGCCCCTGCACCAGCACGTTCACCGTGTTATTAAGAACATGCAATTTCAATTTGCCGTAGGCGTACTGAAGATAATATGGGAAAGAGGCCACCGCCAGAATGCCCGTGCCCATTATATACCAGGAGAGCACCGGCCCGGCCCATGCCGAGGCCTCCCTGCTGCCTGTCCACGCGAACAATGATTGTCTGGCAAATATCGTCAGCGTTCCCGCCAGCGGAAAAACGATCGACGCCGTAAATTGGGTGGCTTTATGGTAAACAGAGTCCATGGCTTCTTTATCACCCTGGGATAAAAGCATCGTCATCCTTGGCATAATGGCCTGGCTGACCGGCCCTATGAGGCTAATAAGGCCATTGCTCACCACTGTCACAAGGGTAAAATAGCCAAATTCTTTAAGACTTAATGCCTTTGATAAAATCAGTTTGTCGATCTGGGTATACAGCACCCACACAGCGGATGCATATGCCATGCCTCCGGTAAATGGCAGCACCCGTTTAAATACAGCCGGAGAAAATCGGGCTGCCACCCGGTCCGGAGGCAGGCAACGGTAGAATTTGAACGCAAGCACGCATAATCCAACTACGCTGATGGCCAGCTCATAGTCAAAAAAATAAGCAGGTGCCTGAGTTATCCAGCGCAGCAGCACATATAAACCAACGTAGCGCAGCGTGGCTATCACGATATTTGCACCGCCAAGCCACACCATCTGTTCCATCCCCTGGATGCCACCCCTGTATAATGAAGCGAACCAGCGCAGCCCCATCATGATCCCCATCAGCCTGATACAATAGACCACCTCGGAGATCGGCAGGGTTTTGACCTTCAGCCAGTGCGCAGCTATCCAGGGGCTTCCCATCCAAACCCCCGCCGCAACAGCGGCGCCAGTTAACAGGAATATCCATTCTATGGTCCTCAGCATGACGCGAAGGTCCATCTGCCCGTCCCCTTGCAGGCCGCGCGCATGGGCGATCTGCCTGGAAAGTGTTGGCGACAATCCCATATCCAGCAGCCCGAACCACGCCTGCATGACAATAAAAAAACCAACCAGGCCGTAGGCTTCCGCTCCCAGATACCGCAAATAAAGCGGCATCATGATAATTACAATCAGGGCGGTGTACCCCTGGCCTGCGTAATTGGCGATGGTATTTTTCTTTAAAGACATGGGCGTATCTAATATTTTACAGATTCGGCATCCGTAAGGAAACTTTCAATGGGAGGTCAGCTGGCAGCCTTTATTTCAAGGCAGTTGCGTACGGCGTGGGCTACTGCGGCGGGAGGATTCCACATAAGCACGTCTAGAATGGACAGGTTGGGCTCATAGTGATACGGCGCTGTATTGTAAATAAATTCCTTTGGCTGCGCAAAATGCAACGCCACGCCGCGGCGCGCAAATTCAGCAGGGTCGAATATGTCCCGTCCGCTGGCCGGATTCACGTAAACGGCGGCCCCCAATTGATGGCATATCTCCAGCGCCCACTGGCCGGGGCCCATTTTGTCAGGAAGCGGCAGCTTCAAATCGGAACAAATCCTGTAATTAAACGGGATCTCCAGATACCGGCATACGGCGGCAAGCCCCTTTACGTCCAGATAGACAAGCGAATCGTCCGTAGAGGAGCCAAGCACCTCTTCCACCAGGGCGATTACCGCGTTGAAATAGGGGGCCTTCTTTTTATAATGGCCCAGCTTGCCGGTAATACTTTCTTTTGTCTCATCGATATTCAATATCCTTGCCTCATGGGTTTTGATCGACTGGGACGAGTTTGCCAGGGGCACCGTTATGTACTGCCATCCCGCCTTTGGATGGAGTATGCGGTTGCGGTTCATCCAGGTTTTTGGCGTGTACTGCGTAATATCGAATACAATCCATTCATCTACCGCCGCGATTAGTGAAAAATGCCCCAGATAAGGGAAGAAATAGGGCTGCATTATGCCCATCGATAATTTTTTATTTTGCATGCCTGGCCAGGATTTCTCCGGCATTCTGATGCGCCATAAGGAGGATGCCGCAAATCCGCCCTACATCTGGCGCTGAAATAAGCGCGCCCATTGGGAGCTGGACGCTTCTGGCGCAGAGCCTGTCCGTATAAGGCAAGGTTTCCACATATTGCGGCAGCGCATTGACGTATGGAATGCTGCGATGCAAGCCCGGATAGAACAGCCTTTTTGCCGATATGTTTTCCGCCCTTAGCAGCTTTATAAGCAAATCCCTGCCCATCCCGAATTCAGCTTCGTCCACCATGCACACAAGATGCTGGTAATTCGAAAGACTGACCCCGGCTGGCCTCATAAGGTGCAACCCGGGAATTTCCCGCAGGAATTTTTCATACAGATGAAACAGTTTTTCGTTGTTTGCCCTGTTAGCCTGAAAATCCTCAAGTCCCATAAGCGCGGCAGCCGCCTGCGCCTCAGACATCCTTGCGTTTGCCACCCTTAAAATATTGACGGGTATATCAGGCCCGTAGCTGGGCCTGATGCTCCATAGACTGGCCGCAAGTTCATCGTCGTTGGTGCAGATGCACCCGCCTTCGGCGGCGTTAATGATATTTTCTGAGTGGAAGGAAAAGACCTCCGCCCTTCCAAAATTACCAATTTTAACTCCGCCAGCCTCGCAGCCAAACGCATGTGCGGAATCAAAATACACCTGGATGCCATTTGCCTTTGCCACAGCGGCAAGCGCGCTTTGATCGCAAGCCCCTCCCCACAGATTAACGCCCATTATCGCGCTTACGCCATCGCCAATCAGCGCTTTGACCCGGTCCGGATCTATATGATGGGTGGCAGGATCAACGTCACAAAATACCGGTTCCAGCCCGGCCCATGTTAGCGACTGGGCCGAAGCGGCGAAGGTAAACGCCGGCATTATAACTTTGCCTGAAAGCCCCATGGCGTCGGCCAGCATCATCAGGCCAAGGGTTGCATTATGCACACAAATGACGTGTTTAACCCCAAAAAAATTTCGGAGTTTTTCATCGAGCTGCTGATGGAGAGGGCCGTTATTGTTATAGTACTGGCGGTCAAAAATCCCGCGCATCGCCGCTGTATAGCGATCCCAGGACGCGAAATAAATCTGTCCAAAAGGAAGCGGCTGCTCAAAGGCAGGTTTAGCCCCAAAAAGCGCAAAGCCGGTTATCTTCATTTAATTTCGAACACCGTATGCAGCCGCTTGCTTATCTGCGCCGCATTTTCCGAAATAAACGCAAGCATCTCCACAATGTTTTCTATATCCCCGGGACTTACAAGGTGGCCGCAAGGAAGGTTCACGTACCTTTCGGAAAGCCTGTCCGTTACCGGCAGGTGCGCGGGCACATAGCCAAACCCCATGGGTTTTTTGTGCAACGGGGGCGAGTAATAAACGCGGGCAAGGATTTTTTCGGCATTCAGGACACTTATCGTGTCCATGCGTGACAAGGGCCACTCATCAAGGAGTTCCACTACGATATTTTTATATCCTGCCCGGTAGCGCTCATCGAACTCCACCAGCCTTATTCCACCAATGCCGTCAAGCAGCCGCTTGTAAGCAAAATAGCGCTCACGGTTGCGCGCAACCTGCTCATCTATCCCGTCAAGGCTGGCCAGGGCCAGGGCCGCGTGCATATCGTTAAGTTTGGCGTTGAGGCCTCCAGGCGTAACAATATTTTCCTCCCCGGAAAAACCAAATTCCCTGGCTTGTGCCAGTTGCTTTGCCAGGGCCGGATCATTGGTGGTGATATAACCGCCCCCAAACCCGTTGAGCAGTTTGCAGGCATGCAATGAAAAAGCCTCTGCACGGCCAAACCCGCCCACCCTTCCCTCGGGGATGGATTCATATACCGATTCCACCGAATCGAAAACAAGCGGAATATTTCTCTGTTCTGCAAGCGTCTCAAGCCCCTTGACATCGCAGCAGTTCACAATGGGATGGGCGCCCAGTACCAATGCCGTGTTTTCGTTTATGCAGGGCTCCACGGTGGCGGCGCTCATAGCCAGCGTTTGCGGTTCCACTTCGCAAAAATGCGGCTTCAGATTTAACCAGGCAGCGATGTCGGCCATGCGCCGGTAAGTCAGTGACGGCATGATTATTTCCGTTTTGCCTTCAATAGCAACGGCGGAGATTGCGCTTGCTATCGCCCAGAAGCCGCTGCAAAACGTAATGCAGAATTGCGTTTGATGAAATTCCGCCAGCCGCTTTTCAAGCAGTTCCACGCATGGGCCATTGGAATACCGGCGCTGGTTGAAAAAAAGTTTTGAGTAGCCCGCGAATTTTTCGAAATCGGGCTGCAACAGGTTGGAAGTGGATTTGGGTACGGCAAACAGGCACTCTCCACCAAAGATCGCCAGGTCCTCGATGCTCTTTTTTTTAATCACAACTAATCCTCAAACTCCGCCTACCGCCTGAGCAACGCATCATACCGGTAATGTGAACCGTTAAACTCCGCAGGCATAAATGAAAACTGCACCTGCCATCCGGCGCCGACGGCAAGCCGCTCAACTCCGGCCATGCTGCGCCAGATGCCGATTGAGGTATTGGAGTCCGACAACTCCTCCTCGCTGGGCAGCCCGGTTTTGTAAAAATTGGCCGCCCGGTCCCTGTCCGGTATGTTGCCGATAAAGATCGTCCGGACGTTGCGGAATCTTTCAAATATCGCTTTAAGGATTCCGTATGCTTGCTCATCAGGAAAATATTGAAAGCCCGCATAACAGAGCACTTTTGTAAACCTCTCCGGCCGGGGCTCCAGGTTAATATATTCCGTTGCTCCGCTCATCAAAAACTGATAATGCGGCAGCGCCTCAAAATTTTTCTTTGCCACCGAAACCAGGTACTCGGATATATCAGTGCCAAGATAATCCTGGCAGTAGCCAAAGAGAAGCCGTGACAAATATCCATTTCCGCAAGCCAGTTCAAGAAGAACGTCGGCAGGCGCAAGCTCAAGCCCGGATTTAATGGCCGCAATTATCATTTGTATCTGGTCCTCAGATACAGGCACGCCCTGCACTGTGCGGCGCGTCTGGCCCAGAAAATCATCCGGTGCGCAGGTCCTGGCATGCGCGTCATAGCTGAATTTTTTATAAGACTGGTTTTTATCTGGCATTCATGCCCCCGGAATTATATTTTACCTAATTTTTAACTGGGTATTTTCCCATAAGCTCCAGCACCAGATTGCAAACCTTTTCAACCTGTGCCTTTTCCAGCCTTTGATCTATCGGAAGAAACAAAGTTTCGTTAACAAGCGTTGCCTCTATGGTGTTTGCCCTGGCCCTGGGCAGGACATCAGGCCAATACGTGGCAGTAAATACATCAAGACCGGCCAGCTCTTTTTTTATTTTGTTTACATTCTTTCCTTTTGCGGCAAAAGGGTAGCACAACGGGACGTCTTTTTCCGCAATTGACCACTTAAGGTCGTTTACCGGGTCCATAATCCCGGCCATAACCATATAGTTTGCCCTGCGGCGCTCAATTACCCGGTCCCACCGGATGCTTCTCATCAAACGCCTGGTGAGCCTTGACATGCGCAAAGGGCTGTTATCAACAAGCGAGTTTCTAGCGCTGTTAAAATCGGCATAACCTTCACGTGCGGAATAGGCCATGCGCACAAGCAGATACTTCATGCGCGCAAACGACCCGCAGTCTTCCTCCCCCGGAGATACCGGCTGCGAACCAGGCGACAGCCTAAGAAGACCGCCGTCCGGCAAGCCTGCAAACTTCCTGGGGGAGTAAACTGACGCCAACGCCCCGGAATGCTCCGCAAACAGGGCATGGCTGTTATCGATTATCAGGCGCTCAGGCGGAAG
The DNA here is from genome assembly GCA_021788025.1 of Nitrospirota bacterium. Classification (GTDB taxonomy): domain Bacteria; phylum Nitrospirota; class Thermodesulfovibrionia; order Thermodesulfovibrionales; family JdFR-88; genus JAKAKS01. The sequence goes on along the minus strand of JAJYLE010000045.1, from coordinate 1,738 downwards.
CTCTTCGAGCAGCCGGGCAATATTTGGCCCGCAAAGTCCGAAATAATTTACGTAGACTAATGCGCTGCGCTCCGGAAGAAACAGTGGCATTTTTTCCGGATACAGAGATCCATCCAGACCATAAATTTCAACTTCGGCCCCAGCATCTCTGGCGGCTTTTATGATGGAATCGCAGACGTATGAGGGAACCATAACGCGGGATAGCCCGTTGCGCTCTATAACGGCCCGCATTGCCGCGCGTCCGGACTGGAACTTTATCGTGTCCGCAAAGGCATCGCCAAAGTCGGGCATGTCCAGCCCGAAGTAACCTCCGATTTCCACGGGCAGATCATTATTATTGCTGTAATCGCCGGCCACGGGTTTCAGATATGAAGGCTAATCAGCAGCATTCAGCTTTTTCTGAATCTCCGGCCCGTTTGCGGCTGCCAGCCTTATGATTCTGCATATTTCAGAAATATCTCCGGATGATACCGCAGTCCCGTTGGGCAGGGAAATGACACGCCTGGCAAGCTCTTCGGTTCTGGGCAGCAGTAATCTGGCATGGGGAAAATAAGACTTGTATGGCTCCATTTGATGACATCCCGGATAAAAATACCTGCGCGCGCGGACATTCTCGGCATGCAATATTTTCACGACGTTGTCACGGCTGATCCCAGTCACAGATTCGTCTGTTTCTATTATGATGTACTGGTAATTATTGCTTTCGCTTTCATTATGGCTTATCAGCCGGACCCCGGGGATATCCGCCAATCCCTTTTTGTAGGTCAGGTAATTATTGTAATTTACGTCGATAAATTCATTGATTCTTTCCAGCGAAGCCAGTCCCATGGCCGCCGAAACCTCGGACATTTTTCCGTTGGTGCCAATATAAATAACGTCATCATAGCTTGTGCGGCTGAAACCGAAATTTTTCATTAATCTGATCTTCTCGGCCAGTTCGTCATTATCGGTTGTTATAGCCCCGCCTTCGAAGGTATTGAAGAATTTTGTTGCATGAAAACTGAAGACCTCGGCGTCGCCAAAACGCCCTATCATCTTGCCTTTATAGGAGCATCCGAAGGCGTGGGCGGCATCAAACAACAGCTTCAACCCGCGCCGCCGCGCGATCTCCGTCAGTACCTCTACATTGCAAGGCCTGCCCCAGACGTGCACTCCTATAATGCCCGTGGTCCTTGGCGTTATCATCTTCTCCACCGCAAGGGGGTCCAGGCAATTTGTCTCCGGATCGATATCACAAAAAACCGGCGTTATCTGCTGCCATTGCAGAGAATGGGCGGTGGCGATAAACGTAAATGACGGCACGATAACCTCTCCGGTCATCCCGAGCGCCCGGATGACAATCTCCAGGGCAATCGTGGCGTTGCACATCACGATGCAATGTTTCACCCCGATCATGGACGCCAGTTTGCGCTGTAACTCCTGCACATACTGGCCGTTATTGGTAAGCCAGCGCCTCTCCAGGATGTCATTCAGATATTTAAAAAAAAGGTCACGGTCGCCGATATTGGGGCGCCCGACGTAAAGAGGATTTTCAAATACTGGCTTGCCGCCGAAGACAGCAAGCGCCTCAATAGAGCTTTTTCCCATATTTACCTTTTTTAAAGCCGATTAATACTCTTATGCGCATTGTAACACGCCCATGCCGCAGTTGACCATACCAACAATTAGCATCCTGACCAGGAATGCACCGGTATTAAATTTGATAATCAAAAAAAATATACTTCAGCCCCGCCGCCCG
>JAJYLE010000044.1 GCA_021788025.1 Nitrospirota bacterium | reverse complement strand
AGCCTGTCCCTGCCGGCTGCGCCAAGCACCGTAATGGAAACGCCGTGCTTTTTTGCCGCGGCTTCCAGCGCCGGGAGGTTTTGTTTATCAAGCGACACAACGGCCCTGGACGCGGATTCCCCGAAGATCAGGGCATCTTTACGCATTGAGGGCATTTTATCCAGATTTATCTCCGCGCCTGTATGGCCGGAGATGCAGGATTCGGCCAGCGCTACCGCAAGCCCGCCTTCCGAGCAGTCGTGCGCGGAAGACAGCAGCGTGACTGCCTCATGCAGAAGCCCGTGCAGGGCCTTTTCCTTTTCAAGGTCCAGCGAAGGGGGCATCCCCTTTTCAGTTTTGTGAATGAGCGCCAGGTATTCGGTGCCGCCCAGTTCCTCTTTCGTTTCGCCAAGGAGAGCCACAATGTCTCCGTCCTTCTTGAATGACTGCGTCAGGCGTTTTTCAACATCGTCAAGCACGCCAACCATGCCGATAGTGGGGGTAGGGTAGATGGCAGCGCCTTTGGTCTCGTTATAGAAGCTTACGTTTCCGCCTATTACCGGAGTGGAAAGCGCACGGCAGGCCTCGCCTATGCCTTTCACGGCGTTTATGAACTGCCACATTACTTCCGGCTTTTCGGGATTGCCGAAGTTCAGGTTATCGGTTATGGCCAGCGGTTTTGCGCCGGAGCAGGCCACGTTTCTTGCGGCCTCGGCCACGGCGTGCATGCCGCCAAGGTAAGGGTCCAGATAGCAATACAGGCTGGAGCAATCCACCGACATTGCTATGCCTTGTTCCTTGCCGTCCTTAAGCGTTTCCTTTACCCGGATAACGGCGGCATCGGAGCCGGGCAGCACAACGGTATTTGTGCGCACCATATGGTCGTATTCGGTCCAGATGGATTCCTTGGAGCCTATGTTTGGCGATCCAAGGAGTTTCAGAAGCGCCTTGCCGTAATCCGATGGCAAGGGTATGGACGCCAGGTCCAGGGTTTGAAGGGCGTCCTGCCAGTCCGGCCGTTTTGAAGGCCTGTCGTACAAGGGGGCCTCGCTGGATATCTTGGCTGCCGGTATTTCGGCCACAGTATCACCGTGCCACTTTATCCTCAGGAACCCGTCGGAGGTCACCTTGCCTATCACCACCGCTTCCAGGTCCCATTTTTTGAATATCGAGAGCAGCTCTTCCTCTTTGCCCCTGGCCGCCACTATGAGCATGCGCTCCTGGCTTTCAGACAGCATGAACTCGTACGGTATCATGCCCTCTTCGCGGGGCGGGACCTTGTCTATTTCTATCTCCACGCCGGTGCCGGCCCTCCCGGCCATCTCCGAGGATGAGGATGTAAGCCCGGCGCCACCCATGTCCTGGATGCCGACTATCAGTTCCTTGTTCATGGCTTCCAGGCAGGCCTCCAGGAGCAGTTTTTCCGTGAACGGGTCGCCTACCTGAACTGCCGGTTTTTTCTGGTGGGCATCGTCCGTGAATTCCTCCGAGGCCATGGTAACGCCGTGTATGCCGTCACGCCCGGTTTTTGAGCCAACGTATATCACAGGGTTGCCCACGCCTGCGGCAAGCCCCTTGAAGATGCGGTCCTTTTTCACCAGGCCAAGATTGAATACGTTTACAAGGATGTTGCCTGAGTAGCACGGGTGGAAGTAAGCCTCGCCGCCAACTGTGGGCACGCCTATGCAGTTTCCGTAACCGGCTATGCCATCGACCACGCCTGCCAGCAGATGCTGCTGAAGGGGGTCCTCTATGGGGCCGAACCTCAGCGAATCCAGGCTGGCAACCGGCCTTGCCCCCATCGTGAATACGTCCCTTAGAATGCCGCCCACACCGGTAGCGGCGCCCTGATAAGGCTCTATGAAGGAGGGGTGGTTATGGGACTCCATCTTGAAGACGGCGCACAGCCCGCCGCCAATATCTATTACGCCGGCGTTTTCGCCCGGCCCCTGCACTACCCATGGGGCCGAGGTGGGGAAATTCCTGAAATGAATGCGGGAGCTTTTATATGAGCAATGCTCCGACCACATGACGGAGAATATGCCCAGTTCGGTGAACGTGGGCTTGCGGCCCAGTATCTCCTGGACCCTTGCGTATTCCTCTGCGGTAAGGCCATGCTCGCTTACAAGCTGCTGGGTTATCTCGGGCTCTCTCAATTAAGTCCGCCGGAATTTTTAGGATTATTTATTTTATCACAGGGGCTGCTTTTTATGCTTGAATCAGGGCCGCCGTACATCAGGCCGAACCTGTTTGAGGCAGGCCCTAATGCGGATATGTAAAGGGGTTGCCTTTAAGCACCCGGTTCAGTTTTGGGGGGTTGCCTGTCATCTCGAAAACGGCCATTCCCTGTTCCTTGTCCTTCTTTCCGTCCTTAGTCCATACGCCGTCCCATGCCACATTGATGTCGATTGTGCCGTCCGCGGCCATATCCACCCATTTTGGATAAAACTTCAGGGTGACGGAATCGAACTGGTCAAAGGAATCCGTAACGTCCGGGAAACCCGTGCTGGTGGTTGCCTGTTTTGCGGCGGCGGCGTTCTTGGCCTCATAGGCCTTGCGGAGGTGATCGATAGCGGAGAAGGCCTGGCTGGTTATTTTGACCTCCGAGGGTTCCGGTTTTACCTGCTTTTTAGAGCAGCCGCAGATAAACACAGACAATATCAGAAATGATACGGCCGCCATGATCCGGGATTTCCGGGGAAAAAGATCCATTAAACAAGGCCTCCAGGTTGCTGGTTAATGTGATATTTGAACATATCGGGGCGTTGCCGGTCAATATTAGTGCGGAGTACGTAAGTATTACGGAGAGATATGGAATGCCCATATCTGAGCCGTACCGGTGCGGTACTGAATGTGTTAAATTGTATCAAAGAGGGCGGAGGAGTGGCGCTTGAGAGAACTCATGATTATAGTAAAGGGTGTTTTCCCTGATATGATCGAGTCCCTCGATTGCCTGCGGGAAGGCGCCCGAAGCGGCATATTCGGCCCACTGGAATCGGCCATGGCCAGATGCCAGAACATACGCGTGAGCGAGAAGGCGCTTGCCGGCATGGCCGGATACGCCAGGGCTGTACCGGCCGCGGCTGACTTTGCCTCCATCCCGGGGCATATAGGGCGCATAAGCGGGTATCTGCAGGTGATCGCAAATGCTATTGCTGTAAAAAACAGGGAAAACATCCTTTTCAGCGAGAAGGCCATGGATGAGATAGACCTGCTTTTTGCGCGCCTAAGGGAAATGATGGAAATGGCCATGACCGCCGTGTGCGGTGTTTCCGGTGAAGTTGCAGGCGATATTTCCGGAGTGGAACGGGCTGCCGACGTTCTGGATGCCAGCGCCGGAGAGTTCCTTGGGTTTCACGAGGAGCGTCTTCTGGAGGGCCTCTGTCTTCCGAAGGCGTCTTCTCTGTATGTGGAAATGGTTGACGGGTTCAAGGCCATATCCTGGCATTTAAAGGAGATGGCCCGCAAGGCCGCAGGCGTTTAAAATAAAAAGCGGCAGCACGGCACTTCCGTACTGCCGCCCACTTCAGCTCAGCTCTATTTCAATTCGCCCGCGTGGCGCATCTGGTCCATTATGCTGTACTCTTCGCGGTCCGCGGCGGAGAAGTTGCTGTAAATCTCCTGGGCCTGGGCATTCATCCCAAGGGCGGCAAGGGCATCGGCCTTGTTTATATTGAATATCGGATTGTCAGGCTGGCTGTAAAGCAGTATGTTCTCCGTGTTAACTATCTCCCTGAAGATGTTCTGCTTGTCCAGGCCGTATTTCTTTATCAGCTGGTTGTTTTCAGGGGCATTCTTTACGAATATCGCCTGGTTGTCTGCGATGAATATCAGCTTCCAGTTATCGTCGTATGCAAGCGATATTGCCAGCGGTATCGCGTGTCCGGATTCCCTGAACACCACCGGTATGAATATGAAATTTATTCCGAAGGAGTTCAGCATATCCTGCCAGCCCGGATAACATTTCAGAATTGCATCGGCCATCCTGCTTATATTGTCGCTAAGCGCCCTGCCGTCTATGAATACCTTGTAATCCGGGTACAGACTCCAGATTAAAAACCCGCCCCATGTGTAAAAATTATACATGGGCGGGGCGGGACGCACCTGCTTCAGAAACTGCACCCCTTCCGACGGGTACCACGGGCTTACCCATTGCTTGGTTATGCCCGGTTTCAGCGCGAAGCCAAGCGGCCTTACTATCGTTGAATTGAAAAAGGAAACAGCAAGCAGCAGGGACACGCCGGCCATGAAGGCCGCTGTGTCCTTGACCATTCTGGCCCTGAACGCGTTGATGCCAAAAATCAATGCCCCCAGGGCAAATATTCCGAAAGAGACGGCAAGTACGCTGGATGCCGCCATCTTGTAGATGGCAAAATTCCTGAAAGCCATGAACATAAACAGGATTGCAACCAGCAGCATCAAAGTGCCCATTATTTTTTTCGGCTTTTTCTCTATCTGCTGTAATTCCATCAATGTCTTCCCGAAATACAGGCAGAACAATATTATCGAGAACATGAGCCCCCTGGCGTAATAATTGGCGAAAAATCCAACGAACAGAACTGTCAGAAGTTCGCTCATGTCCACTTTTTTCCGCAATATGTATTTCACTGCAAGCGCCGCCAGCAGCAGGGCGGTGAAGTACCAGTAAAATAGAAGCCATTTATAGAAGAGCACTCTGTAAAAATATATAAGCGGCTTGTACTCCAGCACCACGTTTGCTACCCAGCCCTGGCGCCCCCCTATCGAAAGCGAGTGCGAAAGGTCCGTGATGAACATGCCCAAAAGCCCGTGCAGATAGTTGTAAAGGAGATCGTATTTATTGGGGTTCAGTCCGGTCGCTGCAATGCCAAGCAGCGCGCCCGCAAAAAAGATTTTGTTGAAGGCCGGCCGCCTCTTGCGGGCAGCGTTGTATAAAAAGGCCAGCAACTCCCCGGTTATATAAATAGCAATTATTACCACTCCAACTATGAAGCCGGCATGCACGTTTGCCCAGAAGGCCATCATAACTGGCAGGATATAAAATGAAATCTTTCTCTTCTCCTTGAGACCCTCCAGAAGAAAGACAAGGAAGGCCGAAAGCAGGAATGAAATCCCCTGGGGCCGCTCGAAGGCGTAGAACAACTCCGTGGGCAGTATCAGCGCGCCCAGTGATATGGCGCAAAGGGCGATCCATGGCTTTGCCTTCCGTTCTACAAGCCACAGGTAGATCGCAAGCATTGGGAAAACGATCAGCAGTCCCCTGAACAGGCCAACCCCAAGCAGGCCCGCGGCCTTGTAGGCCGAATAATATATCACCTGCCCAAGCCAATGGGCCCTCAGCCCCTCCAGTTTATTATGGTCCAGCTGCGGAGGGGATGTGTAGTTGAAAGGGTCCGAATGCGGCAGCGTTTTTGTCATGGCGGTGTATTCGCCTGTTTTCAAATGCCACCACAGGTCCGGGTCGTTCAGACTGAAATTTGTTGATATGCTGAACAGATACGCGAAAAAGAGCAGGGCCAGCAGGTGCCAGGCCCATTGTTTATACCGTGTTTCGGCCGTAGATGTCGTCAAATCTTACAATGTCCTCCTCTCCAAGGTGCTCGCCGCTCTGTATTTCTATGATCTTAAGCGGTATCAGCCCTGGGTTTTCAAGCCTGTGCTTAACGGTTGGCGCTATATATGTGCTCTCGTTCCTGTGCACGTAAAATACTTCTTCGCCGCGCTGGACTTTAGCTGTGCCGGAGACTACTATCCAGTGTTCGCTCCTGTGGTTGTGGGCCTGAAGGCTCAGCCTGGCCTTGGGCTTAAGGCATATGTGCTTTATCTGGTAGCTTGGCCCCTTCTCCAGCACGGAGAAATGTCCCCAGGGCCTTTCCTCGGTCCTTGGCAGTATATATTCCTCCCTGCCAGCGGACTTTAGCAGGTCCACCACCTTTCTTACATCCTGGGCGCGTTCCTTGGGACATACCAGGATGGCATCTGCTGTGTCTATCACAACCATGTCCTCCAGCCCCAGCGACGCTATCAGCCGTCCGGAGCTCATGAGTATGGAGCCTTTTGATCCTACCGCCAGCGCATTTCCGGAGATGACGTTCCCGTTTTCGTCTTTTTCCAGTATCTCCTCCAGCGCGTTCCAGCTGCCGATATCAGACCACCCGAAATCCACGGCCTGCACCACCACCTTGCGCGATTGCTCCATCACGCCGTAGTCGATGGATTCCGGCTCCAGCGTTTTATAAAGGGTCTCCAGCGCGCCGGCTTCCTTTGCAGTGCCAAGGTACTTTTCAATCTTCGCAAATGCGCTGTAGAGGGCGGGCATATGCGCCTTCAGCTCGGAAAGTATTGCCTTTGCGGAGAACATGAATATGCCGCTGTTCCAGTAAACGGAGCCTTTCTTTATCAGGGCGTCTGCCGTTTTTCGGTCCGGCTTTTCTATAAAACTTTCCACCTTGAATGCTCCGCCCGGCATTTTTTTGCCGGCCTGGATATAACCGTAGCCGGTCTCAGGCCTGGTTGGCACAACGCCGAATGTGACAAGCCAGCCCTCTGCCGCGGACGGAGCGGCCTTGCGTACGGCATCTGCAAAGCCATCCGGGTTTTTAATGTGGTGGTCTGACGGCATCACCAGCATTATCGCGTCCTTGTCCTTCTTGTGTATCCTGAATGCGGCAAGCGCTATCGCCGGGGCGGTGTTTTTGCCTTCCGGCTCTGATAATATGGCTGCGGGCGGCAGGACCCCGTCAGTCTGCCAGCGCACCAGTTCGTTCTGCTTGCCGGCGGTTATGATCATGAAATGCCTGGGCTGCACCAGCCCGCCCAGCCTTTCAACCGTATGCTGGAGAAGGGATTTTTCACCCGTTATCCTCAAAAACTGCTTGGGAAAATTCTCCCTGCTTAAGGGCCAGAAGCGCGTTCCCTTGCCACCGGCCATTATAACGGCGTAAAGATTTCTCTTCCCGCTGGCTGCGGTTTTTTTCATTCGGGTCTCCTTTTGGCTTCCAACGCCCTGTTTTGCGGTGCGCCCTTCAGGCGCGCCTTGAACCGTGTGAATCTAATTCTCCAGGGCAGCAGGGCGGCCTCCCTGATTATGGTTTTGCTCATTTTGGATACCCCTGATGCCCTCTCGGTAAAGATTATCGGCACTTCCTTGAGCTTCAGCCCGGAACTCCAGATCAGGTAAGCGATCTCTATCTGGAAGGAATAGCCTTCGGAATGGACGGCGTCCAGGTTCACGCTCTCCAGCGCCCTGCGCGAGAACGCGCGGTAGCCGCTGGTGATATCGCTGGCATCCATCCCCAGAAGGGTGGAAGCATAGATGTTGCCAAACTTGGACAGCAGCAGCCGCTTGAAATCCCAGCCCACAACGCTGATGGTGCCGCCTATGTATCTTGAGCCTATAACCAGGTCGGCCCCGGCCTCTATCTCGCCGATAAGCCTGGGAAGGTCCGCCGGGTTATGGGAGAAATCCGAGTCCATCTCCACCATGCAGTCAAAGCCGTTTGCCAGCCCCCATTTGAAACCGGCGATATAGGCTGTGCCAAGCCCCATCTTGCCGGGCCTTTTCATAAGGTGCACCCTGGGCTCCGTTTTCATAAGGCCCTCCACAAACTGGGCCGTACCGTCTGGAGAGTTATCGTCTATTACCAGCACCTGCGCGGGAACAGACGAGAGCACCTTCTCCAGAACGGAAGGGAGATTGTCTTTTTCCATGTAGGTAGGCATTATTATGAGGCTTCCGGGCATCCCGTTATAATATAACAAAAAGCCGCGTTTATAAAATGCTCAGGGCGGCCCTAGGCTGGCCTTGAACAAGTGCGGCTATTTCCGGGCAAGCGCCCATTGCTTTATAGCCGCGGCCAGGGATTCCATAGTTGCCGCGGCGGCCATTATCTGCACCTTGAAACCGGCTTCCTGCACCCTGCGGGCAGTAATGGGGCCTATCACCGCTATGGCAACATCCTGTAATAGTTCGGACGCTCCGTCCATCATCTCCATGAAGTTGGTGAAGGCGGCGCCGCTGGCAAAAACAGCTATCGTTATCCTGCCTTCCTTTAAAAATCTTCTAAGCCGCTTTCCGTGCACTTCTGGTTTTACCGCCATGTATGCGGCAGGGGTTTCGATGTATCCGCCAAGCTCCCGGACCTTCTGCGGGAAAACCTCCCTGGCCTCCTGCGCCCTGGGCAGCAATATTTTCAATTCCCCCGGGTTTGTACCCATGCCGCTGAAAGCTTTTATCAGCCCTTCGGCCCTGAATTCATCCGGCACCATATCCACCCGGAGGCAGAACTTTTCCACCGCGGCCGCGGTTTTTGGCCCGATGGCGCATATGCGCAGGCCTGAGAGCGCCCGGATGTCCACCTTTAAAAAACCAAGCCGCTGGAAGAAGTATTTCACCGCGTTGGCGCTGGTGAACACCAGCCAGTTGAACCGCCCCGTATTGTTCAGGCATTCGTCAAGCGGCGCAACATCATCAGGAGGCCGCAGCTCTATCGACGGGAATTCCATTATCTCGGCCCCAAGCTCCTCCAGTTCGCCGAAGCCGCCTTTATCTTCTCTGGTGAGCAGTATGCGGTGGCCAAAGAGCGGTTTGTCCTCATACCACCTGAGGGTGTCCCTGAGTTTTACTACATCGCCCACAACCATCACGGCGGGCGGCTTTATCTCGTTTTCGGCCACAACGGAGGCGATATCGCGGAGGGTGCTTACGATTGTCTTCTGCTCCGGCCTTGTACCCCAGCGCACAACGGCAACCGGCGTGTCCGCGGGCCTGCCGTTTTCCATCAGCTTGGCTGTGACATCGTGAAGGTTTTTAACAGCCATCAGAAACACCAGAGTCCCCACGCCGGTGGCAAGCTGCTTCCAGTTGATTGCCGTGGCCCCGTTTTTTGCAAGGTCCTCATATCCGGGGATTACCGCGAAGGAGGAGGAGTATTTCCTGTGGGTAAGCGGGATGCCAGCGTAGGCCGGGGCCGCAACGGATGAGCTTACGCCCGGCACCACCTCGAATTTTACTCCGGCTGCAACAAGGGCTTCTGCCTCCTCGCCGCCGCGCCCGAAGACAAAGGGGTCTCCGCCCTTTAGGCGGCATACAGTCTTGCCTGCAAGCGTCCTGTCCACCAGCAGCTTGTTAATATCTTCCTGCCCCATGGTGTGGTGCCCGCCGCGCTTTCCGGCGTAGATGAACTCGGCTTCCGGCCGCACGTAATTCAGCAGCTGGGCGTTTAGATGAAAGTCGTAAACAACCACGTCCGCTTTCCTGAGGCATTCTGCGCCTTTGATCGTGAGCAGGCCGATGTCGCCCGGCCCTGCCCCTACAAGATATGCTTTCCCTTTTTTGTTCATGGCAGATTTTGATTCTAACATATGGACGGAGGGCTGAGTTTTTTGCGGAGACGCCTTTTGTTATCCCCCGCTGTTTAAAACCCGCTCCGGTTCACCTTGGCGCCCCGGCTGTGCCCATAACAAAAGCCTGTCGTATCCCTTTTGAACGGCATACGCGGAAATAAGTGTAAGCGCAATCCCCAAAGAGCCCAGGTACAGCAGCCGGGCTTTTGGGCCATCGGGATAATGCAGATTAAGCAGCATCAGCCAGACAGGCCTGTGGAACAAATAAATGCAATATGATGAATAAGCCAGCCAGGTGAAATATTTTGCAAACCTGACGGCCTTATATGCCGCCAGCCGTACAAGCCATGCAAAGCTTACGGCTATGCAGTTAATCAGCGCAATGGCAGCGATGCAGCCTGTCATGGGCAGGGAAATAAAAAAATTATCTCCGTTTGTCATTAGGGCATATGGCTGATAAAAATCGCGGTAGAGAAACGGGATTAAGAAAATAAAAGTAAAAGCGAATACGGATAAAATGAAAAAGACCGCCAGGCCGGCAATTTTTTTATAACTGGATATGATAACTGAATAGAAATGATCACCCGCCAGCCCAGAAAGAAAAATAAAATAATACAAAATGAGGCGTGCGTCGCCCATGCCAAATGCGGCCCTCAGTAAAATCAGCGTTGAAGGTAAGGATAAAATAGCAACTATACGCAGCGCCGCATTGTTTTTCGCTTTTGCTATCAGGATTAACTGCCAATAGTATACGGTGATCAGCCCGATATACCAGATTGTAAATATAGGCTGAAAACCTGGTGTGCTAAAAACAAGTTGAAAACCGAGGGCCTGTATTATTATGCGCCTTGCGCCTGCATCGGATAAAACCGCAAACAAGGCCAGCGCCACCCAGTATAAAGGGAAAATGCGGAAAAATCTTTTTTTCAAATACTCCCAAACTTTGCCGGGACGTGACATCTCCGAATAAGAATTCCTCATGAGCACGCCGGAAATGTATACAAACAAACCCAGGCCGAAATACGCATTGAGCCTGTTGAGGGGGGACAGGTCCAGGTTAATGCCGAAATTCCGGAGATCGAAAAAGTTGAATGTGAAATCCGGCAGGTGATGGAAAATGATAATGCCAATTGCAATGGCCCGCATGATATCTAGTTCATACAAACGCTTGCCGGGCGCAGCGGCGATATTTACACCATTTTCCTGCATGAGCTTGATTCTAACACATGGGAACAGAGGGGGCGTTTACAATGAACGGTAAATAAAAAAATGCCATTTTACCCAACTATCTCTGTGCCTATTCCCTCATTGGTGAATATCTCCAGCAGCAGGCAGTGGGGCTGGCGGCCGTCTACTATATGGGTTTTCCCCACGCCGCCTTCCAGCGCCTGAAGGCATGCCTGCACCTTGGGGATCATGCCGCCGGAGACCGTGCCTTTGTCTATCATGCCCAGGGCCTTGCGCGCATTCAGGGACGGGATTACTGTTTCCTTGTCCTTTACCCCCGGCACATCCGTAACCAGGATAAGTTTCTCCGCTTTCAGTGCGGAGGCCACCGCGGAGGCCACGTAATCGGCGTTTATGTTCAGTGTTTCACCATTCGGCCCGATGCCTATGGGCGAGATTACGGTCACGAAATCCTCTTTTTGGAGCTTTATGACTATCTCCGGGTCTATGGATTTAACCTGGCCTACCAGCCCCAGGTCTATTATCTCGTCCTCGCCGGTTTCGGGGGAGCGTTTTTTCGTGAGTTTCTTTTCGGCCTTTATCATGAAGCCGTCTTTCCCGCTGAGGCCTATGGCCTTTCCGCCATGGGTATTAATGAGCGCCACTATCTCCTTATTAATGAGCCCGCCAAGCACCATCTCCACTATGTCCATAGTCTCGGCGTCCGTAACGCGCTGGCCATGAATGAAGGCAGGCTCCTTGCCCAGTTTTTTCATCATCTCCGAAATCTTCGGTCCTCCGCCGTGCACTATCACCGGATGGATGCCGATATAATTCAGCAGCACGATATCCTGGGCGAACGCTTCTTTCAGTTGCCCGTCCACCTGGGCCGCGCCGCCATACTTGATTACGAACGTTTTGCCGCTGAACTTCTTTATAAAGGGCAGGGCCTCTATAAGCGTGCCGGCCTTCTCTATCATCTTCTGCATTGCATCTCCCTCTCGAAACAAGGCGGGCAAAGCTGCCTGCCCCCGGCAAGCCTTATCCTTGTCTCCATGGTTTTTTCACCGCATTTATCGCATTTTACGCTCTGGAATATCCGCGCCTCGCACGGGGGATTGCCCCTGAATATTTTAATGTCAAAAATATCCCCGGCATCCGCCTCCATCAGGGATTTTATCTTTTCCGATTTCCTTTTGTGCACGCTTTTAAGCACGGCTGGCGAGCGGTCCCCTGCCGAAAACCTGCGCCACATCTCTTTCTGGGCCGGGGTTTCCTCCGGGGCCTTCCAGTTGACGGCTATTCTTATGGCCCCGGCGGTTTTGCCCGTGTTGCCCCGCTTGAAAAATGTATAGACCTGCTTTCCGTAATCCTTATGGACAAGGTTGCCTTTGCCAAACGTGCAGCCAAGAAGGGCCTGCACGGCATCAACCGCGCAGGAGTTGTTCTCCACAACGGCCACCAGTTCCTCGTCAGACGAGCGTAACGGAAAGAATTCTTCCATAACGTAACTGGCCACTCTTACGCCTATGGCAAGCCCCGGGCATGTATGGCCGTGGAATTCCGCCGCTTTTTTAAGAAGTTTTCCTGCGTTTTTCATTATATTTTTATACCAGAAGACGGGAAATTTTTCAGGAGGCGGCCAGGCCCGCGCAGTTGACATCTGTTTTGACGCTAACTAGAATGCAGGCAATAAGAACAAAGGAGGCAGACATGCCGGTAATCGAGTGCGCTGGAAAAAAAATAGAACTGGACGACGAGGGGTATTTAAAGAGATTTGAGGACTGGGACGAACACGTGGCCGCAGTGCTGGCCGCCAGGGAAAAAGTGGGAGAGCTTACCCGGGACAGGATGGATATTCTTAAATTCATGCGCCAGTATTACAAGAATTACAATTTCTTCCCCATCCTGCGCCAGGTGTGCAAGAACATACATCAGCCAAAAGAGTGCGTAACGGAAAAATTCATAGAGCCGATTGAGGCATGGAAGATAGCCGGGCTGCCAAACCCCGGCGAGGAGATCAATTTAAGGAAACAATGGAGCGTGGAGTCCAGCGGATACTAAAAAAGCTGTCTTTATAATCCGGAATTACGGCAATGAGTAAAAAGATATTCTGGCCGTTTGCCGATTCATGTGAGCCGCGCACGGCGCCACGGTGAACCTGGTAGCGGGAGACCGCGCCCTGGCGGAGGCGAACAATGCCCCGCTGAAAAGGGAAAACCAGCTATAAAAAATCCGGCATGCCGGCGAACGCCGCCGTAAAGCAGCCTGGCCCCTGGACCCACGGGGAGCGGAATTTAAACCGCAATAAACCTTCCCGCAGCAGTCAGGCAGGTTATTGCCAGTGCGCAGGCATCGATGCTTCTTAATGCAAAGGCTAGGCGCTGGCTTTTCCGGCTGAATACGGCCGCCCCGCCGGCGATTATCCAAGCGGCGGGCAGGGCGGAAAGGGCGCGGGTTAAAGGCCCCGTCTGATATAAGGCCGCAATCAGCAAGGCGGAGGCCGCGGTGCAGAGCTCCCACGCAAAAATTATTCTGCGCAAGCCAGGGCCGGAGAAAACCGTGGTGACCGAAGGCAGACCGGCTTCCTCGTACTGCCTGCCATATCTCAGGAGGAAAATCCAGAAATGGGGTATTTGCCAGATATAGAAGAAAAAGCAGAAGATGAACAGCCTGGGGCTTGAAAGGCTGCCTCCCCCGCAAACCCAGCCTATGGCCGGGGGTACCGCCCCGGCCAGCGCGCCGGGCAGCAGGGCAAAGGGCGTTTTGCGTTTCAAGGGGGTGTAAATCACCCCGTACCAGAGGGACGCCGCAGCGCCCAGCGCAGCTGGCAGCGCCCCTTCTGATAGAAAAAGAACTGAAATGCCCGCCAGCAAAAGCGCGGCGGAAACCAGAAGCGCATGGTCTGGTTGCAGGCGGCCCGAGGGGACGGGCCTTGTGCAAGTTCTGGGCATAAGGGAGTCGGTTTCCGCCTCGGCAAACTGGTTGAAAGCCGAAGCGCCGCACGACAGGAAAAACACCCCGGCGGCAAGCCAGGCCATGAGCGGGAACGAAGGCGCGCCGGGTGAGATAAGATATCCGGCAATGGCCGATACAGCGATGAAAAGGGATATTCTTATCCTGCAAAGCTCTGCGGCGGCAATCAGCTTTTCAAAACGCTTCCTCATTTTAATGTTTTTATATACGCGATAATGTCCGAAACTTCCTTTTTTGTAAGTGGAGTTTTTGGCATTATCGGCTTATAACCCTTTACCACCCATACGTCCGGGCTGGTTATCATGAACCGCAGGTATTTTTCATCAACGGTCTTGACTTGGGGTTTTCCTTTAACCATTACGGTCACTTTCTTGCCGTATATCCCCTTGTAGCTTGGCCCAACCAGCGGCTGCCCCGTGGTGGTATGGCAGCCAAGGCAGCCCTTGCTTTTAAGCAAGGTAAGGCCATTTGTTGCGGCAGGGCCAGCCTTTGAGGCCGCCAAAGCCCCTCCGGCGGCAAACAAACCAAGAAAAATCGCGGCTGAAAATGTGGTTGATAATGAAAGCCATCTTTTTCCCATTTTTTAAAAACTCCTTCCGTGCATTTTATTTCAGCGTTTTTATATACGCTATTATGTCGTCAACTTCCTTGTCCGTAAGCGGTATCGCAGGCATGATGGGCTGATAACCATGCACAACCCAGATGTCCGGATGGGTTATCATGAACTCCAGGTACTTGTCGTCCACCGTTTTTACCACCGGCTTGCCGTTCACCAGCACTGTTACTTTTGAACCGTAAATGCCTTTATAGCTGGGCCCAACCAGCGGCTGGCCCGTGGTGGTGTGGCAGCCAAGGCAGCCCTTGCTTTGAAGCAGTTTAAGTCCGTGGGCGGCATTGGCGCTCAGGGCGGGGGCCGCCGCTTTGGCCTGATACCATTTATCAAAATCAGCTTCCTGCATTGCCATCAGCTTAGCCCTCATGTCGGAGTGGCCCACCCCGCAGTATTCCGTTCAGAAGATATCGTATGTGCCGGGCCGGTCCGCCGTAAACCACATGTGCGTTTCCATGCCTGGCACCACGTCCTCCTTGAACTTGAAGGCCGGTATGAAGAAGCTGTGGATCACGTCGGAACTGGTCATTATCAGCTTCACAGGTTTTCCAACCGGCACCCGCAGATTGCCGCTTTGCTTTCCGTTTGCGTACAAAAAGCTCCATTTCCACTGCTTCCCATTTACTTTTATATTTATCGTGTCCGGCGGGGCGTTGCGGATGTTGTAAAAATTTGTTGTGCCTATGTAGAACATCCAGATCACAAGAAGCATGGGGATAACCGTCCAGGTTATCTCCAGTATTGGATGTTCCATGGTAGGCGAAGCCTTGGGGCTTTTCCGCTCGTTGTATTTGATAAGAAAATAGATCATGGGCAAAATCACCACCAGCAACAGCAGGATGCAAACCCCGGTGATTAGCAGAAACGGCTTCTCCACCCAGGCTGCCGAATTGGATGGTTCCGCGGGGAAAAACATTATCCGGCCATCCTGTAAAAGACATCGGAATAGGTAAGTATTATTATCGACGTAAGCGCGAAGAGGGCCAGAAAGATTATTGTCTTTAGAAAACGGTCTTCATGTCTTAAGTCCATGAAGTAAAAGAGGTTCAATAACGCCATCGAGGTTGCAATCAGGAAATTCAATGCAACGGCCATCATTACGTTCATCAGGGCGATTGCTATTGTGGCTGCCAGCAGGGCCGCAAGTGCTATCCATACAAAAAACAATGTGCTGTATCCTACTGCTTTCTCCGGCACTTCCAGCTTCATTTCATCTCCTTTGTGCCATTGGCAAAATCACTTTGTAACAAGGTAAAAAAGCGGGAAAAGATATATCCACACGATGTCCACAAAATGCCAGTAAAGCCCGGCATTCTCAAGGCGTGCTGTGTTTTCCCTGTTGATGACGCCCTTGCGCGTGTAATGAAGCATGAACCCCAACACTGCAATCCCTACTATAAGGTGCAGCGCATGCAGCCCCGTCAGGGCATAGTAAAGCCCGAAATAGAGGATCTCTCCCTTGGGCAGTTTCAGCAATACCGGGGAGTTAGGGTAAAGCCCTTTTGCTATTTTCCAGTGCCACTCATAGTACTTTATTACCAGGAAAACCACACCCAGCGCCATGGTAAGCATCTGAAGCCTTTCTGAAACCTTCCGCTGGCCTCTTTTGATTGCGGAGACGGCCATGGCCAGCGTCATGCTGCTTGTAAGCAGCACCAGCGTATTGATGGAGCCAGTGTACAGGTTTTCCTCCTTTGCCCCCGCGTGAAAATCCAGGGGGAACCTGTAGCGGTAAACGGAATAAAGCAGGAACATGGCCCCGAAAAACAGCAGTTCAGTGTACAGGAAAAACCACATTCCGTATTTCGCGGCCATCGTATTCCGCCTGAACTCTGCCGCAGTTTCCGTTTCCGTCATTTGCCGGCCGCCTTGTAGCCGGCATGTTCTATTACGGGTATTTCACCGGGGAAATTACGGGCAGGCGGCGGCGAAGGCGTATGCCACTCAAGTGTTGTGCCGCCCCACGGGTTTCCAGGCGCGGCTTCTCCCCTGAACAATGCCAGTATCAGGTTGCCGAAGATAATCAGAAGGCCAAGCGCCAGCACCCATGAGCCCGCTATGGATATCATCTGCCCGGTATGGTATCGCGCAGGATAATCAAACCATCTCCTCGGCATACCTTCCGCGCCCATTACGAACATTGGGAAATAAAGCAGGTTGAAGCCGATAAAAAAAATCAGCCAGCCCAGTTTTGCAGGGCGCTCCCTGTACATTTTGCCAAACATCTTGGGGAACCAGTAGTGGAGGCCGGCAAAAAGCGCGGTGCCTACGCCGCCGAAAACTATATAGTGGATGTGCGCCACTATCCAGTATGTGCCGTGCAGGTCCAGGTTTGGGGCCAGCGCGCCCTGTATCAGGCCGGAAAGCCCGCCTATTGAGAACAGGAATATGAACGAGACCGCCCACCACATCGGGGCATCCAGGCGGATGGAGCCTTTGTAAAGCGTGGCCACCCAGTTAAACACCTTCACTCCGCTTGGTATCGCAACAAAAAATGTAAGCAGTGAAAACGCTACCCTGGCGGTGTTGCTCATGCCGCTGGTGAACATGTGGTGCCCCCACACCCAGTAGCCCACGCCCGCTATGGCCAGGCTTGCAAATACCACCGCCTTGTATCCAAAGATGGCCTTTCTGGCGAAAGTGGGTATCACCTCGCTGATTATCCCCATGGCGGGCAGTATCATTA
>JAJYLE010000043.1 GCA_021788025.1 Nitrospirota bacterium | reverse complement strand
CCATCTCCACAAGAAGCTGGTTAAGCGTCTGCTCGCGTTCGTCATGTCCGCCGCCCAGGCCCGCGCCGCGGAGCCTGCCAACGGCGTCTATCTCGTCTATGAAGATGATGCACGGTGAATTCTTCTTTGCCTGTTCAAACAGGTCCCTTACCCTGGAAGCGCCCACGCCCACAAACATTTCCACAAAGTCCGAGCCCGATATGCTGAAGAAAGGCACGCCGGCCTCGCCCGCGATGGCCTTGGCCAGAAGCGTCTTGCCCGCGCCGGGCGAGCCCACAAGCAGCACGCCCTTGGGTATCTTTCCGCCCAGGCGGGAGAACTTGTGAGGGTCCTTCAAAAACTGTATTATCTCGCTTACCTCGTCCTTGGCCTCCTCGATGCCTGCCACATCGGAGAACGTTGTCTTCACCGCCTTGTCGGACATCAGCTTTATCCGTGCCTTGCCAAAGGACAGGGCCTTGTTGCCCCCGGTCTGCATCTGCCGCATGAAAAATATCCATATTATCACCAGCAGCGCTATGGGGCCAAAGGAATAGAACACGTTCAGCCAGGTTTTTTCGTCCTGCGGCTTGGCCTGAATGTTCACGTTTGCGGCCATCAGGTCGTTTACAAGCCCCGGATATATGGGAGAATATGTCTTGAAATCCTTGCCGCTCTTGAGCTTTCCGGAAATGTTATTGTTCTGGATGGTGACGCTCTGGACGTCCCCGGCCTTCACCTCTGAAATGAATGTGGAAAAATTCAGCTCCTGCGCCGTCTTCTTCTGGGTATCCAGAAGATCGAACAGGACGATCATAAGGACACCGATCAAAATCCAGATTAACAGACCTCTAAATATATTCAACTTGCCTCAAACCTCCAATAAATATTTTAACATAAGCCTTTTTAGTTATTTGTATTCAGCCTTACAGCAGCCGTTATTGCCGCCGTCATGGCTTATGTTAAACGTATAAACTACGGTCTTTTCCCCTCAACTATCCCTTTCTGTATGGCAACAAGCTCTTTTATGCCCTTTTCCGCAAGGGAAAGCATTTCATTGAGGTCGTCCCGGCTGAAAGGGGCCTCTTCCGCGGTGGACTGGATTTCCACCAGCTTGCCGCTTCCGGTCATAACCACGTTCATGTCAACCTGGGCGCCGCAGTCCTCGGCGTAGCAGAGGTCCAGCCTTCTTTCGCCGCCTACCATGCCTACGCTTATAGCGGCCAGGTAATCCTTAATGGGCATCTTCTGGACAAGGCCATTTTCCATGGCGCGCCCAACGGCAAGCCGGAAGGCCAGAAACGCGCCCGTTATGGAGGCGGTCCTTGTGCCGCCGTCGGCCTCTATAACGTCACAGTCCAGCCAAACCGTGCGCTCCCCAAGGGCTTCCATGTCCGTAACGGCGCGAAGGCTTCTGCCTATAAGCCGCTGTATCTCCTGGGTGCGCCCGTTGGGGCGGCCCGTGCTTGATTCCCTTGAAGTGCGCACAGGTGTGGAGCGGGGCAGCATCGCATACTCCGCCGTAACCCAGCCCCTTTTCTGGTCCTTCAAAAAGGACGGCACCTTTTCCTCTATCGTGGCCGCGCATATTACCCTGGTTTTGCCGATCTCTATCAGCACGGACCCCGGCGCGGAAGATATGAACTCCACCGTTACGGCCGTTTTTCGAAGCTCGTCATTTTTCCTTCCATCCGGCCTCATCAAGTACCTCCAGCAGTTTTATTTCGCCGGCACAGCCGCCGTTTTCCCCACAAACATCACCCAAAAACCTGCCCGCCAGCAATTTGAATTTTTCCGGCGAGTCCGTCACGTAAAAAGACCGTGTTGCAGGCCCGTCATCTCCGCGGGCCATGCCGCTGTCTTCCAGGGCCTTTTTAATGGCCCTGGCCGTCTCCTCTCCGGAATCTATAAGCCGCACGCCCCCGCCCATAACGCCCCCTATCGTCTTTTTCAAAAGCGGATAATGGGTGCAGCCCAGCAAAAGCGTATCTATGTCCTCACCCTTCAGGGCAGCCAGATACTGGCCCGCTGCAAGCGCGGCTATCTGGTTTTCCGTCCACCCCTCCTCCGCAAGCGGCACAAAAAGCGGGCAGGCCCTGGCAAAGATGCGCGCCTCCGGGCTGAGGGCCTTTATGGCCCTGGAGTAGGCCCCGCTTTTAATGGTGGCGTCCGTGCCGATGACGCCTATGCGGCCGT
This sequence comes from Nitrospirota bacterium, assembly GCA_021788025.1. Classification (GTDB taxonomy): domain Bacteria; phylum Nitrospirota; class Thermodesulfovibrionia; order Thermodesulfovibrionales; family JdFR-88; genus JAKAKS01. The sequence goes on along the minus strand of JAJYLE010000043.1, from coordinate 14,594 downwards.
TTGACGTTGCCCCAAGCGCCGCCTTGGCGCCGGGCTCTATAACCCCGATAACGGTTGCCTCCGGCACCTCGCGTTTTATACTTTCCAAACTCAGGGCGCTTGCCGTGTTGCAAGCAACAACAAGCAGCTTTACACCTTTTGAAAACAGGAACCTCACGTTGTCCAGGCTGTATCTTGTTACCACTTCCGGTGAGCGTATGCCATAAGGCACCCGCGCCGTATCGCCAAGGTAAATGGTGTTTTCCCTGGGCAGAAGCCGGATTATCTCCCTTAGCACCGTAAGCCCGCCCAGCCCGGAATCGAATATGCCTATGGGCGCGTTTCGTTTTGCGGACTGCTTCATTGCGCGGAAGCCCCGTTTGCAAATGTGGCCTGGCCAAGCGGTATATCGGCCCGGATATGGCCGCCCACGCTTTGCACTTCTTTTCCGTCTATGAGTATCTTCACGTCTTTTATCCCGGGGATATTCGAGAGTACGCTCTCATAAAGCCCTCTTAAAAGCAGGAATTCAGACAGCGCATCTCCCTGAAAGTTGGTCCTGAACTCGCTGGACAGGTCGACATAAAGTATACCATCGGAGCCGAAATAGATGCCCAGCACCCTCGCCGAGGACGGGACCGGGGAAAAAGGCGTGCCCGCCGGGCCCTTCAGGAATTCATTCACAACCGCCAGCGCGGAGGCCTTCAGCCCCGCCGGCGCAGGAGAGACGGTGCGTTCCTCCATCTGAAGATATCCGTTAACGGGATAATATATCTTGAAATAAACCGGGCTGCCCTCCGGGCCGGAAGATATGGAATTTGAAACGGACGGGGACGGGGGCAGAAGCCTGCCTGAAAGCAGAAGCCCGCCCATGATGCCCGCGGCAAAGAAGACGGCCAGGATGCCCGCCACAACGGCCCATTTCCTTTTTTTGTGTTCAGGTTTTGTCTCTAAGCTGTCCATTATTAATCCGATATATCCCGCGGCCTAATGCGTTTCAGGCACATTCGGGACTATCCTGCCGGCTGGAGGGGCCGGAGAATTTTTTACAGGGCCTGATGGCCCCGGGGCCGGCACAGATGGATTTGGAGCAGATGGGCTAACGGTGGCCGCCATTACGGCGGTTGCCAGCGCGCCCGCTATCCTGGCGGCATTGGCCGGGTCTTCGTAATTAATATCAGCCGCGCTGGGGGACTCCACCATGGCCGCCGGGCCGTCTATACCGCCCAGCACCGGCAGGTCCATCTGGTATATGGCCACCTGCCTGTCCGGAAACGCCCCCTTCAATGCCTGCTGAACTGCCTGGGCAAGCACGGCGCTGCCGTCAACATGGAGGGCCTGTATATTGGATAGAAGATACATGCTCTTTAAATCCCCGCTTTGGGCAGGCTTGTTCCAGATGTAAATATTAAAAGAGCCATTGCCGGAGAGGTGTAAGCTTAAAAAGGCCGTTACGGGCTTGCTGCCCGCGGCGGCTATCCTTTCGGATATGGACATGTTGCGGTCCACTTCCCTTGTAAGCCGTCCATGCCCGCCCCTTGCCCTGAGGTCCGTTAAAAGGTCCAGCGAGATTTGCAGCGCAACGTCTTTTTCCTTGATCTCCTTGCCGGTGGATGTTATGTGCACCAGTCCGCTATCGTATCCGCCATGGCCTGGATCTATCACTACCACGGCCCCGGATGCGGCAGGCAGAAGCAGGAAGAAACCGAAGACAAGCGCCTTTATATAAGATTTCATTTGCCTTTTCCGGCCAGCGATTCTATTGCCCATTTAAGCCGCCCCAAATCCACGCGGGTGTTCCTGCACGGGCCAAAAGGCCTTTCATTGCAGATGCCCAGCACCGGAAGCGGAAAACTGTCGGCAATGCCGCTTGAGAGGTCCCGCTCGCAGGCCACCGCCACAATGGCGTCCGGACGGAGATCGCTCACAATCCTTCTGGCCAGGTTTCCACCCGTTGCAACGGAAAGCTTTATCCCGAACTTCTCCGATATGTCTATTATGTCCTTTATCTCGCATTTGCCGCAGCGGGCGCAGTTGTAAATGTCCGTGGTTATCCGTATCTTGCATTCGTCCCGCTGGAGGCAATGGGGCAGCAGTATAAGCAGTTTTTTTACCTTCAGGCCCTCATTCATCACAAGCCTGTTGTTCATGCTTATCGTAAGCGCCTGAAGCCTTTCCTTGAAATTTTTGGAAAACCCGCCAGCAAGCATTAAAAGCGGATATATCACCTTTAAAAGCGCACCGCGCAACGGCCTACGCATTGGCAAACGAACCTCCGGTTTTTATATGCCTGCCCGCCAGAAAAGCCTTCGTGTCCATGGGTTTTTTCCCTTCGGGCTGGACTTCCAGTATTTTCAGAAAACCCTCTTTTGTACCCGCCAGCAGTTCGTCCCTTGTCTTTTCTATCACGCCAGGCCTGCCTTGCCCGCTAACAGCTGCGGCCCTGGTTATAATGAGTCTTTCGCCTTCCAGAAAGGTGAAGGCCCCTGGCCATGGGCTCATCCCCCGCACAAAATTATGCAGTTCTTTTGCCGGACGGTCCCAGTTTATAAGGCCGTCGTCTTTTTTAAGCGGCGGGGCGTAACTGGACTGCCCGGTTTGCGGCACACGCTTTATTGTGCCTTCCCTCATGCCTTTAAGGGTTTTCACAAGCAGGGCAGCGCCCATTTCTGAAAGCCTGCCGGAAAGGGACTCCGTGGTGTCCTCATCGTTTATCGGCGTGGCCTCCTGAAGGAGGATATCGCCCGTATCCAGTTCCCGCGCCATTATCATTGTAGTGACACCGGTCTCTTTACCGCCGTTCAATATCGCCCATGCTACCGGCGAGGCGCCGCGGTATTGCGGCAGCAAAGACGCGTGCACGTTTACAGGGGCGATTGACGGGGCCGCAAGTATCTCATCCGTAAGTATCCGGCCATACGCAACCACCACAATGAACTCCGGGCCTACCGCCTTCAGGGCGGAAAGAAATGCCGGGTCCTTCATGGAGGCGGGCTGAAGCACGTTTAGCCCGTGCGAAACGGCAAGCTCCTTTACAGGCGGGGGTAAAATCTTTTTCCCGCGCCCTTTGGCCGCGTCCCTCCTGGTGACCACAGCGGCAATGTCCTCGCCGGAGGCGATGAGCGCCTTCAGGGATGGGATTGCAAACTGCGGGGTCCCGAAAAATACGATGGCCATTTTATCTGGATTTCTTCGCCAGCTTCTTCTTGTAGAAGTGCCTTTTTATCGAGCTTGCCTTGTCCAGTATCAGCGTGCCTTCAAGATGGTCTATCTCGTGCTGTAGCGCTATGGCCAGCAGGCCGGTTGCGTCCAGTTCAAGGGGCTTTCCTTCGCGGTCCACCCCTTTAACGAACAGGCGGGTGGCCCTGTTCACCTTGGCCGTGAAATCCGGCAGGCTCAGGCAACCCTCCTCGCTTTCGGCCTCGCCCTCCAAGGCGGCTATCTCCGGGTTTATAAGTACCAGCGGAGGGTACTTTTCCTTGCCCTCGCTCCTGGAGTTTATGTCTATCACAAGGAGCCTTTTGGACAACCCTATCTGCGGGGCCGCAAGCCCGATGCCGGGGGCTGCGTACATCGTCTCAAACATGTCCTCGATCACCCGCTGGAGCCTGGCGTCTATCTGTTCCACCCCGGCCGCTTTCCTGCCCAGCACCTTGTCCGGATAGGTCCTTATATCTATTAAAGCCATTCTACTATTATAATACCTTCACTATTATAATACCGGCCAAATCTAATTCCCAATCCTGATTGCCCGCGGCAGCCCAAAAGGCAAGTACCTGTTTTCATTGAAATAAAAAGGTAGACATTGTTATACTGAATCATCCATAAGCCGGAGGGTTGTTCCCGCCTGAACATCAACTTATGCCTGTAAAAAAGCCTGTAAAAACCGCAAATAAAATTGCGCCTGCCGGTAAAAACAAAACCGCGCTGAAAGAGGCCCTGAGGCAAGCCGGGGGAGAGCGGGCGAATTTCCAGGCCATACTCGAGGCCATTGGCGACCCGGTTACCATCCAGGACACCGGTTATAAAATTATCTATCAGAACCAGGCATCTATAGATTCCGTTGGAGCGCATGCCGGAGAACTCTGTTACAAAGCATATGAAAATAACAGCAAGGTGTGCGAAAGCTGCCAGCTGGAGATGGCATTTGAAGACGGCAAAGTCCACAGGATGGAAAGAGAGGTAAATGCGACCGGGGAGACAAGATATCTGGAGATTACCGCGTCTCCTTTAAGGGATTCCTCCGGCGGGATTATCGCCGGTATTGAAGTGGCCAGGGACGTGACGGAGCAGCGGAAATTAAAAGAGGCATTCAGGAAAACCGCCGGAACGCTCCGCTCCATTGTGGCGGAATCCCCCCTGGCCATAATAGCAATTAACCTGGAGGGAATAGTAAGCCTGTGGAACCCGTCGGCGGAACGCATCTTCGGATGGAAGGAAAATGAAGTAACGGGTAAGCGTTGCCCGCTTATCGCCGGGAAAGAAGAGTTCGAAGCCATGCGGGCCAAGGTTTTCGCCGGCGGGAATGTAACTGGGATGAGAGTAAAGAAAAAGAAAAAAGACGGTTCAGAGGCCGTTTTGAATCTTGCCGTTTCTGCGCTGAAGGATGAAACCGGAAATATTCCGGCAATGGTCTGCATGCTGGAAGACATTACGGCCAGGGTTGAAATGGAAGAGCGTGTTTCACAGGCCGAGCAGGATTGGGAAAGCACGCTAAACCAGATAACGGACATGATCACAATCCACGACACGGATTTCAATATAGTACGGGCGAACAAGGCCGCCGGGAAAATACTGGGCCTTCCTGTTTTGGGAAAATCCGTGGCCAAATGTTACAAATATTATCACGGCGGCAAGTGCCCGCCCGGAGATTGGCCCAGTTGCTCCTGCCTGGAAACTGGAGAGCCGCGGGTTTCGGAAATTTACGAGCCGCATCTGAACAGGTTCCTGGAGATTTCGGCCGTTCCCAGGTTCGACGGCCAGAACAAGATGACTGGCCTTATCCATATAGTAAGGGACATAACCGAAAAGAAACGCCTGGAATCGATCGCCCAGGCAGCCAATCTCATGGACAATATCGGATATGTATTCAGCGGCATCAGGCACGAAATCAGCAACCCCGTGAACACCGCCAAACTGGCCCTGGGCGTCCTGAAGAAAAGATTGCCGGACCGCGGGGCCAAAAAAGCGCAGGAGTACGTGGATATGGCCATCAACCAGATATCAAGGATAGAATTCCTGCTAAGGGCCTTTAAGAACTTCAATATGTTTGAGGATGTGGAAGCAAACAGTATCCACATACCAGCATATATCGAAAAGACAATCGCACTTATGGAGAAGGATTTCAAGGACAGGAACATAAAAATAACCGCAGACATAGCCCCCGGCGCGGACTGCGCAATTGGCGACGAGCGCGCGCTGGAACAGGTGCTTTTAAACCTGTTCACAAACGCAGCCGACGCGCTTGAAGGCGTAAAGGCCCCCAGGATAACCCTGCACGCATTCAGGCTGAAAGAGAATATTATTCTAATGATGGAAGACAACGGCCGGGGCATATCCCGGCGGCAGATTGGAAAAATCTTCACGCCATTTCAAACTACAAAGCAAAAAGGGACCGGCCTCGGTCTTGTAATAGTCAAAAAGATGATGGCAAAGATGAAAGGCGATGTAGAGATTTTAAGCGAAGAGGGCCGGGGGACCCTGGTTAACCTCTTCCTGCCGGCGTGCGCCTGTTAGGCCGGTTTTTCCTTCTTCCTCAAAAACAAATACTTGCTTGCATGTGACATTTGTTTTGAGTCTGCCACAAAACGGCCCAGCCGCCTGTCAAATGTAATGGTCTCTTCCTCGTAGTCGTCCTCGGTGGCAGACAGCGCGGCATCATAGTCCTGGTCAAAAAGAAGTGCAAGCGCGTCCATAAAGGCATCGCCAAGCGACCTGCCCGTCTCGTCGTAAACGTAAATGGCCCCGCACTCGCATCTTCCGCCCTGCGCCTCGCCGAAGTTCATCTTTAACGTATGGGGCGCTTCCGGCTCCCTGCCGCAAAATGGGCATGTGAGAATGCGGTATCTGTCAGTACGCGAATAGCTGTATCTCATCCAATTAACCTTCAGGAGTTCAGGGCTGTGCGGAGAATTACGTCCGGTACTCTGCGTTAATCTTTATGTATTCTTCCGTAAGATCGCAGGTGATAACCCTTTCGGATGCGCTGCCGAGGTAAAGGTCCGCCGTTATGGTCAGCATCTTTTTGGAGCGCATCAGGGCGGACGCCTCCTTGTCCTTGCCCTTTGAAACGCCTTTGCCTACAATCTTGAGCCGTTCTATCCAGATATCAACCTTATTCTCTTCCATCTCCGCCCCGGAGTATCCGATGGCGGCCATTATCCTGCCCCAGTTGGCGTCGTTGCCGTAAACCGCCGTTTTTACCAGGGGGGATTTAGCCACGGCATAGGCGGCGGCAAGCGCGTCCTTTTCCGAAGCAGCGCCTTTTATTACTACTTCTATCGCCTTGGAGGCGCCTTCGCCGTCCGAAGCTATCATCCTGGCCAGCTCCAGAGTAATCGCGTCAAGCGCGGCGCTGAACATTTCAAACTCGCGCGTTCCGGCCTTCAGGGCGGGGTTGCCGCACAGCCCGTTTGCCAGTATCAGAATTGTATCGCTTGTGGAGGTGTCCCCGTCCACGGTAAGCCTGTTAAAAGATTTCCCGGCGGCGGACCTGAGGGAGGTGTCCAGCAGGCCGCTGCCTATGTTGATATCGCTCAGTATGAAACAGAGCATGGTGGCCATGTTGGGATGTATCATCCCGGCCCCCTTGGCTATTGCCGTAATGCGCGCCCTTTTTCCGCCAACCGTGATGGTCCTGGAACTCATCTTCGGGAATTTGTCCGTGGTCATGATGGCCTGCGCCGCGTCTTCCAGCGTGGCTGCCCCCGGCCTGAGCGCAACCGACTTCAACTCCGGCCTTATCTTTTCCATGGGCATGGCAGCGCCTATCACCCCGGTGGAGCATACGTAAACCAACTCTTCGGGCACGCCAAGTATTCTGGCCGGTATACGGGCCATTTCCTTTGCGTCGGCCAGCCCGCGCGGCCCGTTGGCCACGTTGGCGTTGCCGCTGTTGGCCACTATGGCCCTGCCCTTGCCGGAGCGGACCCTTTCGATATCCAGCTTTACCGGGTTCCCCTTCAGCCTGTTCTGCGTAAATACCCCGGCGCAAGCCGCATCAGACTCTGAATATATCAGAGCGATATCGGCGCGCCCCGGCCGCTTTATCCCGGCGGAACCGGTGGATACCAGAAAACCCTTTGGAAGCTGATGTTTCATGGATGCAGGGCGGGCGTGGCAAGCGCCGTGTCTTCGGGGAACCCCGCCATCAGGTTCAAATTCTGCACCGCCTGGCCGGCCGCCCCCTTCACCAGATTGTCTATGGCGGTAACCACTATGAGAGAGCCGGTCCGCGGATTGGCCTTAAGCCCGATATCGCAGCGGTTTGTGCCTTTTACATTTTTCAAAGACGGAATCTGCCCTTCGCCAAGAACCCTCACGAAAGGTTCCGCCTTATAGAATTTCCTGTAAATGGAAAGGGCACTGGCGGTATCAATCTTTTCCGAAAGCCTCAGGTAAATAGTGCTTATTATCCCCCTGTTTACAGGCAGCAGGTGCGGCGTGAAATCTATTATAACCTTCTGGCCGGCAACAACCGACAACTCCTGTTCTATTTCCGGAGTATGCCGGTGGGAGGCCACGGCATACGGGGTAAAATCCTCGTTTATCTCGCAGAAGCCGTACCTGGGGTCCGCCTGCCTGCCGGCGCCGGAAGCGCCGCTTTTTGAATCCACCACAATACCTTTTGAAACGGCAATCCCGCTTTTGAGCGCCGGGTATATGCCCAAAATTGCCCCGGTGGGATAACAGCCGGGGTTTGCCACCAGCCTGGCTTTTTTAATCTTGCTGCGGTAAAGCTCCGGAAGGCCGTAAACCGCCTTGCCGAGGGCCTGCGGGTGGGTGTGAGGTGTTTTATACCAGAGTTCGTATATTTTTTTGTCCCGCAGCCTGAAGTCCGCGGAAAGGTCTATGACAAGCTTGCCTTTCCTGAACAGTTCGGCCACGGCAGGCTGTGATGTTTTATGCGGCAGGGCCATGAAAAACACGTCCGCTTTCCCTGCAAGACTCTCCGCGTCCAGTTGCTCAAGGGTGATCCCGGCGTAGCCCGGAAGATGGGGAAATACTTCCGGGACGGACATCCCGGCAGACCTCTCCGAGGTGGCGGCCGTTACCTCCACCATCGGATGTGCGTGCAGTACTCTCAGGAGCTCGGCGCCGGCGTATCCGCTTGCGCCGCAGATTGCGGCTTTCAGTTTAGCAGCCACAGCGCGTTTACCGCTTGGAGAACTGGAATCTCTTCCTGGCGGCTTTCTGGCCGTATTTCTTTCTCTCTTTTATCCTGGGGTCTCTTGTAAGGAACCCCTCTTTTTTGAGCTTGGGCCTGTTGTCGGCGTCCAGGAACGTAAGGGCCCTGGATATGCCGTGCCTCACCGCGCCGGCCTGGCCGGTTTCGCCGCCGCCGTTTACCTGTGCGCTGATATCAAGTTTGCCGGACATTCCGCAAATGTCCAGTGGCTGCCTTATCATCATCCGCAGTGTTTCGCGATGGAAAAATTTGTCGTCGTTCTTGCCGTTCACGGTGATCTGGCCAGATCCCGAGGTCATAGCCACCCTTGCAACCGAACTCTTGCGTCTTCCCGTTGCCGTATATCTTGTCTCAGCCATTTATCGGATATTCTCCTTGCGTTTATAAAGAAAGGTCTTCCGGCCGCTGAGCGGCGTGCGGATGTTCCGCGCCTTTGTAAACCTTCAGTTTTTTAAGCATCTGCCGGCCCAGCCTGTTTTTGGGAAGCATCCCCCAAACCGCCTCAGAGACGATGTGCTCCGGCTTTTTTGCCATAAGACCCCTGGCGGAATCGGCCCTGAGCCCTCCCGGGTATCCCGAATGCCTGTAATACATCTTCTGGTCCAGCTTCTTGCCGGTGAGCTTCACTTTTTCGGCGTTTACAATGACCACGAAATCGCCCGTATCGCTGTTAGGGGTGAACACCGGCTTGTGCTTGCCCCTCAGGTAATCAGCAACCCTCACCGCAAGCTTGCCCAACACCTTGCCGGAGGCGTCTATGACGTACCATTTCCTGTCCGCGTCGTCCTTCTTGACGAATACAGTCCTGACGCCTATCGTTTTTGAACCCGCGCTCATATCAATCAGTCCACCTTCCTGGCTAATAAAACCGCGGGGTTTTTCCGCGGCATTCTCCCTGGCATCTAACCGGAGTCTAATAGAATAATCAAAAAGTTAATGCTTGTCAACTTTGACAAAAACCGGGCGGAAAAGACATATTAATGCGGGGTGGGGCTAAAAAAGATAGCTTCATGGACGAAAGCGCAATAGAATTAGGGGCCATAGACAGCTCCCTTAAAGGCTTAAGCAGGCTTGACAACCCGGCGAAGTGGGCCAGGCTGATGAACCTGAAAGGGATAGTGCTTACAAATCTCCAGCGGTATGAAGAGGCCGCCGCTGCCTTCACCGATGCGCTAAAGCTGGATGACCAGGCCTTTAAAAGCAAGGTATACCTGAACTTCGCCAAGATATTCTTCTTTACCAGGGACACCAAACGCGCCCTGGAACTGCTTACCAGGCTTTTTGAAAACTCCAAGGCGGTCAAAAGGTTCCCGGAGGAGATACTGGGCTACGCACATCTCCTGCGCGGGCAGATATACAACATTATTAAAGACGAAAAACTTTCGCTTTCCGAGTTCAGGAAGGCGGAGTACTTCTTCGAAGTGGGCGTCAACCCGATGGGCGTGGGCCTGGCCTGCCTGGAGATAGCCAGGGTGCATATAAAAAACGAGTCGCTCAGCGTGGCGTGGAATTTCCTCCGGAAAAGCGAGCTTTTTTTAAACAAGCTTGGGGAAGAGGAAAAGCTTGGGGTTTACATATGCAAGGCCGTTGCCCTTTACTACTCCGGCAAGGGTGACGAGGCCATTGAGCTCCTGAAAGGCGTGTACGACACGCACTCCGGTTCCGCCATGGGCAAAGGCCTGCACACCATAGACGAGATCATAGACGCCTACCTGGACACCAGGAGCCGCATGCTCCAGTACCAGAAAGCTTTAATCTGACCCCCTCACCTTAACCCTGAACTACTCCGGGAATTAACCGCCAATAAAAAAGGGGCGCGATAATCGCGCCCCTTCAGATTTTAAAATTCCCGGTTTAAGCTTTTGCATTTGCCACAACGCTGCGGCAAACCCCTATATACTTCACCCAGCAGTCAGGAACACGGCCGTCCGGTTTTATGTAATTTATAAGAGAAAAACCCAGTGGACAATTAGGCAGTGTTTCTTCCCTCTTCTCGCTGACTTCCGCGTAGCAGTTGAGAGGACAGTTGCGGCATTCCTCCCCGGTATAACGGCAAATCTTTTTCATCTTTACTCCTTCCCGATCAGCCCGCCGGCCTGGTTTCTGACAAGCGACGCGTAGTACCCGTCCTTTGCCATAAGCTGCCGGTGGTTCCCGTTTTCTATAATACCACCGTCCTTAAGCACTAATATCCTGTCCGCCCCGGTTACGGTGGAAAGCCTGTGGGCGATAGCTATTGTTGTCCTTGCTCCGCGTCCGTTGCCGCACGTGCGCCTTTTTAACAGGGTGGCCAATGCCGCCTGCACCTTGCTTTCGTTTTCGGCGTCCAGGGCGGAGGTGGCTTCATCAAGCACAAGCACGGGCGGGTTTTTCAGGAGGGCGCGGGCGATGCCTATGCGCTGCCTCTCCCCGGCCGAAAGCCTCCCGCCGCGCTCCCCTACGGTGAAATCGTAGCCGCCGGGCAGTTTGGTAATAAAATCGTGCGCGCCGGCGGCCCTGGCCGCCTCCTCTATATCCTCAAAAGGCGCGTCCGGCCTGGCGTAAGCGATATTGTTTTTTACGGTATCGTTGAACAGGGTGGCGTCCTGGAACACCACGCCTATGTTGTCCCTGATGGAACGCTGGGTGATGTTTTTCAGGTCGTGGCCGTCCAGGGTGATGCGCCCGGATGTAGGGTCGTAAAATCTCTGAAGCAGGTTTATTATGGTGGTCTTCCCGGCCCCGCTGGGCCCCACCAGCGCAACGAATTCGCCCGGCTCTATCCGGATGCTCACGTTTTCCAGCACCGGCTTGGCATGGTGAAACGAAAATCTCACTTCTTCAAAACTTATTTCGCCCATCGCGGACTTGATGCTTGTCGCATCCCCGGCATCTATTATAACATCTTCTTCATCTAGTATCGAATATATTAAACTCATTGACACTGAAGCCTTACGGACCGTTTGATATACGCCGGTAAGCCCCTGCACCGGCCCGAAGACCCCGCCAAGGTAGCCCAGGAAGGCTATAAGCGTGCCTACTGTTATGTGGCCCTTCACCGCCAGGTAGCCGCCGGCGGCTATCGAGGCCGCGCGGGCGATCACTGTAACAAGGTTTTTGGCCGCCGCTATCCTGGTGTCCGTGCCAACGCCTTTTATCACAAGGCCGTTTGCGCTGTTTACGCCGCTTAAAAACCGGCTTTTTTCCGCATCTTCGGCGGTAAAGCTTTTAACGGCAATAATCCCGGAGAGCACCTCGTTAAGCCTGGAGAAGACGTCCGCCCATTTGTCCATAAGCGTTTTTTCCCGCTCGGTCTGCTCGCGCGCCGCCCACATCCCGATAAGCGCCGGAAGCGGGGCAAACCCAAGCACTATCAGCGAAAGCCTCCAATCCAGCTTCAGCATTATGATCGCTGACAATACAAGATAGAACAAGGCCGGGAACGTGTTGAAGGCAAGCTCGGCAAGCGCTCCCACAAATCCGTTTACCCCCCGGTCCAGTTTGGTCATTATCGCGCCCACGCTCTGGTTGCGATGGTAGGAGAGCGGCAGGGTCTGAAGCCTGCCTATCGTGGTATCAAGCAGCGAATAATTCACCGCAAGCCTTACCTTCCAGGAAAACCAGTTTGATACGCCGTTTATCGCCTCCCGCGAAAGCCCAAGCGCCAGCAGGCCGCCAACCCCCGTTGCAAGCGCGGCAAACGCCTTGCCGGAGCCAAGCCTGTCCACAATATACTTCATAAGCAGCGGTTCAACTGCCTCCAGCCCGGCCGCCATCAGCACCAGGGCCATAACAGCCGCAAGCGTTTTTTTGTGGGGACTTATAAACGAGAGTGCCCGCCGGATATGAGAAACACTTCTTTGCACTGCCGGTAATCGCTCTGTATAGTTCTTTCGGGAGGTAAAACCTCGTAGACTTTAATGCCGCCCGGAACCGCGCAGTGCGCATCCGGGGTTTGTTTAGCGTAGCTGTTTGGCAGGGGTAAAATATGTGACTTCGATTACCTGGACGATTTGCCGGGATGTGCCGTTAGAAAATACCCGCCCTTTCCCTGCGGCAAATGACACTGCCTGGCGCGGATATAGCTTTCTATTAATTCCCGGCACCGGGTTTTATGGTCCGCATAACCACCGGGAAATCCGGGGTAATCAAGCAGCAGCCTGCCTTTTGAAATTCCCGCCAGCATGTTGCGCGCGTCCCGGTAGCGCTCATCGTACAGCCTTGGCGTCTTCACCAACTTGCGGCCCAAGAGGTTGCGGACCGCGAAAACGGCGGATATATAGACAATCAGTGATGGGACGGGCTCAAACGGAATTCTGTAGCGCGGGCAGCAGCAGGCATTTATGATATTGTCGGCCCGGCCTATGGCTTCTTCCACAAGGTCGATATTTATAAAACCCGCGTCCCCGCTGTCGGTAAGCTGCATCAGCACGTCATCAGGAAGCATGTCCTGTATGTCAGATAAATGGCAGTAACCCATTTATTCCCCCTCCTTACGTTGAATGCTACCAGCAATTGCAACAGGTATTTGTGACGCAGATCACAAAAAATCAAAAGAACCTAAACCGTCCGGTCCAGGCTTCTGTACTGTATGGCCTCGGAGATGTGGGATGCGCGGATATCGCCGGCGCCATCCATATCGGCTATGGTCCGGGCTAGCTTCAGCACCCGCGTATAGGCCCTGGCGGAAAGCGAAAGCCTCTGCACTGCGGTCTCCAGCAGTTTTTGCGCCCCCTCTTCCAGCTTGCAATATTTTTTAATGTGCCTCGTCTTCATCTGCCCGTTTGCGTAAATCTTCTCGCCGTCCCGCTGAAAACGGCTTAGCTGGCGGCCCCTGGCCTCTATCACCCTTTGCCTGATGTCTTGCGAGCGCTCGCCGGCGGCGCCGCCGTGCAGGTCCTTGTAGGGGACGGCCGGAACTTCTATATGGATATCTATTCTGTCTAAAAGCGGGCCGGACACCTTTGCGCGATAGCGGCCCACCTTTGCCGGGCTGCACGTGCACTGGTGCTTGTCGTCACCCAGGTAGGCGCACGGGCACGGGTTCATCGCCGCAACCAGCATGAAGCTGGCCGGGTACGTAATGGAAGCCATCGCCCTGGATATTGTTACCTCACCATGCTCAAGCGGCTGTCTTAAAACCTCAAGCACGTTCCGCTTGAACTCCGGCAATTCGTCCAGAAAAAGCACGCCGTTATGCGCCAGGCTCACCTCGCCCGGCCTTGGGTACTGGCCACCGCCTATCAGGGCAACATCGGATATCGTATGGTGAGGCGCCCTGAACGGCCGCACCGGAAGAAGCGCCTGCCCGTTTTTGATCATGCCCGCAACGCTGTGCACCCTTGTTGTCTCCAGCGCCTCCTCAAAGCTTATGGGGGGCAATATGCCCGGAAGCCTGCGGGACAGCATGGTTTTGCCCGCGCCCGGCGGCCCCACCATCACGGCGTTATGCCCGCCGCCGGCCGCTACCTCCAGTGCCCTCTTTGCATGCTCCTGCCCCTTTACTTCGGAGAAATCCTCATCATATGAGTTCTGGCTGAAAAGCGATTCACTGATGCCGGGCGGAAACGGATCGATCCGGCTTCTGCCGGCCAGATATTCGATCAATTCCGGCAGGGCGGTTACTGCTATCACCTCTGCGTCTTTCACCACCGCCGCCTCGCTTGCGTTTTCAGCGGGCACCACAAGCCGAAGCCCCCTGCTTCTGGCCAGCATGGCCATCGAAAGCGCTCCTTTTACTGGCTTTATCCGCCCGTCCAGCGACAGTTCCCCCACAATCAGGTGCTTCTCCAGCACGGACGGCTCTATAAGCCCCTCGCAGGCGGAGAGCCCCACTGCAATAGGCAGGTCGAACGCAGACCCCTCTTTTTTTAAGTCCGCGGGGGCAAGGTTTATCGTAACTGGACGGATGGGAAATATGAAGCCGGTGTTTTTAAGGGCGGCGCGCACCCGGTCCCTGCTTTCCTTTACGGAGGCGTCCGGCAGGCCGACTATGCAGAACTGCGGCAGGCCGCGGGTGGCAACGTCCACCTCCACTTCCACAGAAAATGCGTCCACTCCATGCAAGGCGGCGCTGAATACCTTGGCAAGCACAAGATAGATTATATTCTTCCCGTGCAGATTGCAAGCCGCAAGCACGGCAACCCGGAGTTATGATCAAGGTTTTTCACAGGAACTGGGAGTGCGGACGGCCCAAAAATTCCAAGGAGTACGTCCAGGAAGTGAAACG
>JAJYLE010000204.1 GCA_021788025.1 Nitrospirota bacterium | reverse complement strand
TCCACAAGCGCGTTCATGTCCTTTGGCTCCAGCACCAGCCTGGCCTCCCTGGAGTAGGAAAGCACGCTCCGGAGTATCCTTTCAAGATTGCCGGCCTCGGAGGCTATAATCCCGGCAAACTCGTTCTCCTCGGTGCCGGGTGAAAGCTTTTTGCCAAGCCTCTTTGCAAACCCGCCAATTGACGTAAGCGGGTTTCGTATCTCGTGGGCAACATTGGCTGTAAGCCTGCCCAGGGCGGAGAGCTTCTCCGCCTGCGACAATTGCCGCTGCAATCCCTGCTTTTCCCGTTCGGCATTGTCCCGTTCTATTATTTGCACAAGCGTATCGGCTATGGACGAGAGCATCGTCTCCTCCTCGTGGTCCCGCTCGTGCCACTGCTCCAGAAAGATGTCCATTACGCCGAGGATTTCCCCCGCCGACACCATCGGCACAAAATAATGGCTGTGCGGCTCCAGCGCCCCACAGCACATCCCTGCATGCCCGTTAGCCGACGGCCCGGCAAACACGGGCTGCTGGCTGGCCACGGCTGGTGCATAAAGGCCCTTGCCGTCTATAGGGACCTCACGGCAGGAATCCGGCACCGTTTCCGGATAACCCCGGTGCACCTTCATTACAAGCATGCCCGGATTGTCTTCCACAAGATAAAGGCAGCACCCTTTGGGCCTTCCTGATACAAACGGAAGGGACAGGACGGAGTCCATTATCAGTTCCCATTTGTCTTCAATGTAAAGCGGCTCCAGCGAGATGCGCAGGATAGAGCTTATCGACCTCTGGAAATGATAATTCCGCAGTATGACGCCCTGATAGGTAGTGAGTTCCTCCGTAAGCCGCTGGAACTGCTTTTCCAGTATGCCCAGTTCGTCCCCGCCGGCAAGGCCCTGGGGTTTGCGGTGCAAAACGTTTTCGGAGAATTCCATTATCTGCCCCGTAAGCCGCCCCACGCGCCCTGTTATCCATAACATTATCAGCGCAAAGGCCGATATGAGTATAAATACCATGATGGCCTTCTGCTGCCTTTCGGCCAGCACAACGGCCTTGCCCAGGCCTTCATACTGGGCATTGGGGATCAGTGAAATAAAATTCAAAAGCAGGTCCGAGGAGCCTGCGTCGAAAAACGATTGGCCGGTAATATGATAACCCTGCCTCACCGCGGCCAGCGAAGTGCCATCGGGCAGTGAATCCGGCCTGTTGCTTGCAACTATTATTTTTTTGACGGGGTCCGCCAGCACCGTCAGCACGCCGTTGGAAGGCTGCGAGGACATTAAAAAATCGTCATCAAGCGGGCTGGCCAGCATCAGCACGGCCCTTATCCGCCCCCCACGGCCTGAAAAAGGCGCGGCAGTCAAAACAAAGGGAACATTGTCCACATCGGTAAGAAGGCTTTGGTTATAACTCAGCCGCAAAAGCAGGTTGTTTGGATGCAAAAGCGCGGGCGGCAGAGGGCCGGAAGCCTCCTGGTACACCTCTTTGATATTGCCATTGCCGTCCAAAAGGACGGCATACCGTATGCGCACCAGCGCCCTTATCACGGAAGGGCCGGGCAGCCACGGTGGCAACTCCGTGTAAAGCTTTATTCCCCTCTCCGCCCGGAAACTCCTTCGGGACAGGTAATCGCTGAAACTGGTCTGGGACACAAATATCCTGGCGGCCTTATGGTACCTGGCAACGTAATCGTCAAAATGCAGTCTGGCATCCTTGCCCTGAATCTCTAGCTCCCCGGTCATTTGCCTGTTGAAGATGGCCTTAAGCTGGCGACCCTGCACATAATCCAGCGCCCCCCAGGTGACAAGCCCGATTGCAAACGTAAGCGCCATCATCTTGCATGTAAGGCTGCCTATAAGGAAATGGACGCCGCGCATATCAGTGGGGAGCCCCGGTAAGTTCCTCTCCCTTGAACTTCCACCCGGCCTCCCTTAGCATGGATGCGGGGACAAAACCGGCCGGAGGACGCTGGGCCAGCTCTTTCATAAGATAGCCCACCAGTTCCCGGGCCTTACTATTTTTTGTATTCCCGCTGCCCTCCCAGGTAGTAAGGTTGTAAGTGCGGTAGAACGGGTATTTGCCGGATGCCAGCGCGGCGGAGTCCGTGGGCGTAAAGCCGTTTATCCTGACGGGCTTTACCTTGCCGGCCGCGCCGTAATGCTCAATCATTCCAAGCGTTTCCCAGCCGATGGCCCTTTTGTTTTCCTCAACAAGCGAAAGCCCGTCCGGGATGGAGCCAACCTCATACAGGTTAGGGCCAAAAAGGTCGCCGTTGCCAAGCAGCAGCCTCCAGTGTCCCGGCCTCAAGGGGCAGTGCAGCCTGCCAACAGTCATTACCGGCCAGGCGGGGCCGGGCTTTCCATCCGGGTTTTTGAGTTCGGACCAGCGATGCAGCCTGCCCTGGAAGACGTCTCTTAACTGTTGCACTGAAATGGAACCAACCGGGTTGTCCCGGTTGACAATGAAGGCGATTGCAACAATCCCAAGCGTATGGAACTTAAGCCCCGGAAGCCTGTCTTCTCTGTCTGGCGGGCAGCAGAAGCCGCCGATGTCGATTGTTTTGCGGCTGAGCATCCCGGCCGCCATGCCGCAGGTGCCCTCCTTAACCGCTATCTTGAGCCCCCGCTGTTTTGCAAAACTGTCTATAATCGGAAGGACCATCTGGTACACGTCCTGCTCCAGCGTAACCGATATGTCCGCCCCTTTCGCCCAGTCATCGTATTTCACAGGCTTTTTTACCCAACTGGCGGGCATGTGGAACGTTTTGTCCGGGTTTGAAAAGGCAGGCCCCTGGAGGGCGGTGCGCGAAAGGGCAAGGCTTGCAAGGCAAAGGACGGCTATGACAACCAGGACGAGGTATTTGCGTTTCATTTAAAGGCGCCTCTCCTGCATTGATTTTAACAATAAATCAAGTGAAAAAACTACTTTTGAGCGGGGATTGTATCTTCGCAGCCGCTTCCGGCCGCTTCATTCAAAATCCCGCCTGTACTCATTCCCAGTCTTGGGGTATCAAGGCGCCTTTCAGGCATTTGACAGCCCTCCAGAATACTTTAACTAAATTACAGAAGTGAGCTATCGATATTTAAAAACGGAAGGATGGTGAAAAAGGGCAAAAAAAATCCGGCGGCGACCTACTTTCCCAGGACCTCACGGTCCAAGTATCATCGGCCCTGGAGGGCTTAACTTCCGTGTTCGGAATGGGAACGGGTGTTGCCCCTCCGGCATCGCCACCGGAAACTCAAAAAGCCTTCAATTCAAAAGAGCCATTCAGCCCTTTGAAGACGGGGGAAGTGTTAAAAAAGGGTCAAGCCTCACGGTCTATTAGTACTGGTCGGCTGAACACATTACTGTGCTTATACCTCCAGCCTATCGACCTGGTAGTCTACCAGGGACCTTCAGG
>JAJYLE010000203.1 GCA_021788025.1 Nitrospirota bacterium | reverse complement strand
AAAAATAATCTATAAAATTTAAGTTTTTTTATAAAAGTTACGATACGAAAGTATAGGTAGGAGCTATCAAGCATATTTGAAAAAGCTTCGGAGGGGGCCTGAAGTATGCTTTTAAAGCTTAAGCCCGGTGACCTGCGCCCCGGCATGTTCGTCATATTGCCCGCAAGCGGGGCCGGAAACCTGTTCCCCAAAAACAGCTTTCTCATACGCTCTGAACGGCAGATCGAAAAGATAATCAAAAGCGGCCTGGCTGAGGTCACCATAGACACCCAAAAAGGGGCATGGTCCACTCGTGAGTCCGGGGAGGAGCTTTCCACCGTCGAAGAAGAGCAGGCCCCATACTGCGCATCTGATCCTCAGGGACTTGTTCAGGAAATCCTGAAAGAGACTGTAAGCAGCCGCATCAGCAAGGAAAAGAAAGCCAAGATAGTCTATTTGTCCAGCCTCGAAATAATGAGCAAGCTCTTTGAAGACCCGAAGGTGGAAAGAATAGCCGGGGCCAAAAGCGGTCTTTTCCATGTTGTGGACGCGATCTTTTCCGACGATATAGCCACGGACCTGATCAGGCTGCTCCGGCACGACTACTACACCTACACGCATTCCGTAAACGTGGGTACGCTTTCCATCCTCCTGGCAAAGGCCCTTTTCAAAGACCCCTCGGGCCATAACATGCATGAGCTTGGGGCCGGTTTTTTCCTGCACGATCTTGGGAAAACCCGCATACCTACCGGGATAATCAACAAGCCTGGCAGGCTCGACGCGCAGGAGTGGGAAGTCATGAAAACGCACCCCGTCGAGGGCTATAACCTGCTTGCCGCCGCCGGGCACCTCACGGAAGAAAGCCGCATCATAACGATGCAGCACCATGAACAGGCGGACGGCTCCGGTTACCCGATGGGGCTTAAAGGAGACCAGATATTCCCTTATGCCCGCATCTGCCGGATTGCGGACATCTTTGATGCCCTCACTTCGTGGCGGCCATATCAAAGGGCGCGCTCTGTCTATACCGCTCTTACCATAATGAGGGGGATGGGGCTGCACAGGGACCTGTTCGTTAAGTTCGTGCGCCTGTTCGAACGCAGATAACGGGGCACAAACACTTATTGCCTCCACAGGGCCGATTACAGATTTATGCAGGTCCCAAAAAAAGTCCGTGCGCGTCTGGATAAAGGGCAGGCGGACCGGACCGTCAGTGGAAGTCAAAAAATTTTACTTATCCTGATGGCGCGTTTTATAATCCAGGAAAAATTTTCACGCGGAGGGTAAATGGATATTCAAAGGTTCGCGTCGCTGCTTGTCCATAACTTTCGAGAGGTGGCGCTCATTGCCATGGGTCCTTTTTTTCTTGTAATGCTCTGGAAACTTGCCGGCATGATAATAAGGGCCCAGAAGTAACGGGCACCGCCGCAATATGTAATTATTGACTTCCCTTGGGGTCTGCTCACGTATTGCATTACTCAAATCTTTGGCAGTCAATTATCAGCAGAAACATGGCATCATCTGTAAATTTTGTCCGGTCAAGACTGCGTCCAGCACTCCTGACGAACTTAGGAGAACTTTCGATAGCGCGTTTTGCCCTCAAGTCCGCGCCGCTACAAGATTCGCTGACTTACATATTCTGGTTGAAAGACACACCGAATTAAGTAACGTCCCCGGAATTGAATTCGGGGGTTGGCATGAATGCCCCGGCGTTTTTCGGACATGTAAATATTCGTTCAGCAGCCCGGTAATCTTACGCCTTTTTCTTCCGTGCCCAATTGTTTTAAAATATTGGCATAGAGGGTATTTTATGGATAGCAAGTTAAAAACAAGCTCTCCACTCAGCGCCGGCCTTAAAGTCCTGTCCGTTATCATAATTGTCGAGTTTCTGATAATGGCCGTGTTCCACTGGCTTAACATATACGCCCGGATGTACCCGGCCGCGGTTGATCTGACGGATGCCTTTATACTCTCCATTGTCTCTTCGATTGCCATTTATTTTTGGGTCGTAAAACCGTCGCGCGATACAATCGCCAAAATACAATTCACCGCAAATGAACTGGAGCGCTCCAACTTCGAGCTGGAACAGACCAAACGCCTTACAAAGTCAATTATTGACAGTATGCCCGAGGCCATCTCACTTCTTGACACCACGGATTTCAGCATAGTCTGGGCAAACAGCACCTTCCTCAGGGCATACGGGGATGAGCCTAAGGTGATGGGAAAACACTGTTATGAGATAACCCATCACAGGCCCGATGTATGCTCGCCTCCCAATGATATTTGCCCTCTCATGGAGACGGTCAGAACCGGGGGGCACGCCACATATGAGCATGTGCATTACGGCAAAAAGGGGGGAAAGATATATGTGGAGGTCTCCACTTCACCCGTTCGGGATGAAAAAGGCGATATAGTTCAGGTTGTACACGTACAAAGGGACATTACAGAACGCAAGTTGATAGAGCAAAACCTTGAAAAGAGCAATCGCGAACTGGAACAATTCGCATACACAGCTTCCCATGACCTAAAATCACCGGTTGTTGCAATGGCTGCCGACTTAAAGTCTCTTGAGAGGCGAAACAGGGATAAATTGGACCAGGAATCCATTAAACTGATAAATGGCGCCCTGCATTCCGCATTCAGAATGCAAAGCCTAATAACCGGCCTCCTGACATATGCCCGCCTTAGCACCCCAGCCATAGAAAAGGCCATGGGCCCCGTAAATATGGGGGCGATACTGGATGCGGTCCAGGCCAACCTCAAGGCAGACTGTGAAAAAGCCGGCTGCGCCATAGTCAGACATGGGGAACTGCCGGAGCTGCCAGCCGCCGATCCTGTTCAGATGACCCAGTTGCTCCAGAACCTGCTTTCAAACGCAATAAAGTTCAGCGGCAAAGGACCCTCCACTATCGTGATTGGGGCCGAGCGGAAGAAAGAGGAATGGTTTTTTCATGTAAAAGACTATGGTATCGGCATACCCCCTGAGCATCGGGAAAGGATATTCGGGCTTTTTCAGCGTGTGTCGGCCGTTGGCGATTACGAGGGGACGGGTATGGGACTTGCGATTTGCAAGAAGATAGTCGAGCGGCACGGCGGGCGAATATGAGTGGAGTCGGAACCCGGAAAAGGCTCGACTTTTTATTTTACTGTGCCGGCAGCCCCTGCAATAAAACAAGAAAAGTCTGGTCAGCCAGAAATAGGAAAATAGGCATAGAATTCCGGGGACATCCATACTTAAATATTGACAAGTAAAGCAGGCCGGTTTAGCAGAGCGTAACCCGGCACTTCCTTAAAATTATTTTCGTTCCCCACCCCGTTCACAAGCGTGCCCTCACCGGAAATTGCCGGATTACCAAGGCTAATCTGGCGCAATAAAATGCCGGTCGAAATATGCACGATTATAGCGGATTTGCAAAG
>JAJYLE010000202.1 GCA_021788025.1 Nitrospirota bacterium | reverse complement strand
CCTCCATGGGCGAAGGTTTTGCGCCAGCCGTTCGCCAGCCAGCGCATCCCATGTTTGCTTTATGAGATTCAGCCTTGCGCCTTCCTCAATTCCCAGTTCCCTGGCCAGGCCGGCCAGGCCAGAGGAAATTTTCCGCAAGCTTATTTTACGCCTGTCCTTAAGCAACGGGTGCAGAGGTTCATCGTTTTCTGGACCCCATTTACCGTTACTTTTTTTCTATGTATATTCGGAAATATCTGGCGCTTTACTCGATTGTTAGCGTGGCTTACATGATTACCGGAAGTCTTTGACTTGCCACAGATTTCGCAACTGGCCATAATGCTTAAAACCCTCCTTTCCGTTTGATTTAAAAGTAGTTTTTATGATAGCATTAAGTTTACGCGCCTGACAAGCAGTATATACCAAAGGAAAGCAATGGCAAAAACAGAAAGCAAGAAGATAAGAATACACGAGATCGCCAAGGAACTGGGGCTGGACAGCTCAAAACGAGTACTGATAGAGCTTGAAAGGCTTGGCGTAACCGGAAAAACAGCATCTTCAAGTATAGAAGAAGACGTAGCCCGGAAGGTCAAGGAAGTCCTTGCTGCAAAGATCGCCGAAAAGGCTGCCGCGGCCACTGCAAAGCAGGCCGCCGTTTCCGGTGCTTCCAGTGCTGCCGAAGAACCCAGAAAGAAAGAGAAACCGGCTGCCGAAGCCCCTTCCCCTGCGCAATCAAAGGCGGGCGGGCAGGTTGTGGCTAAACCCCCGGTTCAGGAGCAGCAGGAAGTACCTGCTGTTGCCGGGGCTGAAACGGCCGAAACGGCGCTGCCTGAGGAAGAGACCGAACTTAAAGTGCCCGACCGGTTCAAAAAGGACGTGGAGGCAGAGAGGCTTGAAAAGTTCAAGGCTAAGCCGCAGATGCAAAGGGCATTTCAGACTATCAGGAAAATAGAGCCCAGGAAGTTCCATGACCCTAAACTGGCGCGCAAGCCCGGCGCAAAACCACCCGTAGCCGCCGCAGGGGCCAGGGGGCCTGTGAAGATGGAAAAGCCTCAAGCCACCGCAGCAGCCCCGCGCAAGCGTGTGGTGAAGCTGGTGGAAGGTGCCACGGTGAAGGAATTTGCTGAACTCATAGGCGTGAAGGCCACCGATGTTATCCGGAAGTTCATGGAGATGGGCTATATGCCTACCATAAATAACCCGGTGGACCCGGATGCCGCTATCCTGGTAGCCGATGGTTACGGCATTAAACTGGAACCTGCTACTGCCGAGGATGAGGCTGCCCCTGAGGAGCAGGTGCAAACCGAAGACACTGCCAGGCTGGAGCCGCGCCCGCCTGTTGTAACCATAATGGGCCACGTGGACCATGGTAAAACCACGCTTCTGGATTCCATCCGGAAAAGCAGTATCACCGCGGGCGAAGCTGGCGGTATAACTCAGCACATTGGTGCTTACAAGGTTAAGTATGGCGAAAAAGAGATTGCCTTCCTGGATACTCCCGGCCATGAGGCCTTTACCACACTAAGGGCGCGCGGAGCTAAGGCAACGGACATAGTGGTCCTGGTTGTGGCCGCCGATGACGGTGTGAAGCCGCAGACCATAGAGGCAGTGGATCATGCAAAGGCGGCCGGGGTGCCGATAATTGTGGCGGTCAACAAGATAGACAAGCCTGAAGCCAACCTCCAGCGTGTCAGAAACGAGCTTTCGGAGCTTGGCATAGTCTCCGAGGAATGGGGCGGGCAGAGTATCTTTGCTGACATATCGGCCAAGAAAAACATCGGTATAGACAACCTGCTGGAGATGATATTGCTGCAGGCGGAAGTGATGGAATTAAAGGCCAATCCTAACAGGATGGCAAAAGGCGTGATTATAGAATCCAGGCTGGACAAGGGCAAAGGCCCGCTGGCCACCATACTGGTGCAAAGCGGCACTCTCAGGATTGGGGATGTATTCCTGAGCGGCGTAAATGCTGGCAGGGTGAGGGCGATGAGCGACGAATCCGGCGCGAGGCTTGAAAAGGCCGGCCCATCGACACCGGTTGAGGTGGTAGGGTTCAGCAGCGTCCCGAACGCCGGAGACGGGTTTGTGGTGCTTGAGGACGAGCGTAAGGCAAGGCAGATAGCCCTATCCAGACTCCAGAAAATGCGGCCGGCCGAGGCGGGGGTCGCAAAGAAGCTGACCCTGGACGAGCTATACAGCCGGATAAAAGAAGGCCAGATCAAGGACCTCAATATAGTCATCAAGGGAGACGCGCAGGGCTCCATCGAGGCCCTCAGGGGCGCATTTGGAAACATTACCCATCCAGAAGTGAAGGTCAGGGTTATCCATTCCTCTATTGGCGGCATAAACGAGTCCGATGTGATGCTCGCGGCGGCCTCCAATGCCATCATCATCGGGTTTAACGTGCGCCCGGAGACCAAGGGCCAGCAGCTGGCTGAAAAAGAAGGGGTGGACATCAGGCTTTATAACATCATCTACGAGGCCGTGGACAATGTTAAGAAGGCCCTCGAGGGAATGCTGGAGCCTACGGTCAAGGAGAAAGTGCTTGGCAGGGCCGAGGTCCGGCAGACTTTTGCTGTGTCCCGAATCGGCACCATCGCTGGCTGCATGGTGATCAATGGTACCATGAACAGAACAAGCGACGGCATACGTGTAATCAGGGACAATATAGTAGTTTACGAAGGGAAGATAGGCTCGCTGAAAAGGTTTAAAGAGGACGTTAAAGAGGTCCAGACCGGATATGAGTGCGGCATCACCATAGAGAATTTTAATGACCTCAAGGTGGGCGATATCCTGGAAAACTTCGTAATGGAAAAAATAGCGGCCAAGCTTTAAACTGCGCCGCCCCGAAAAACACAGAGCACTTAAAAAATCGTCAGAAAGGGAGGGCTTTTCCATCATGCTCCCTTATAAAAGATCAAAGCGTGTGGCCGACCTGCTGAGGGAGGAACTGGCCGATATCATCATGCGCAGGGTGAAAGACCCGAGGCTGGGCGAGAAGTTCGTTACAGTAGTGGACGTATCTGTCACTGACGATCTGAAGCTTGCCCGCGTGTACGTAAGCACGTTAAAAAAAGAGGACCGCGAAGATATAGTTGACATACTTAAATCCGCACGCGCCTTCATGCGCTCCGAGCTTGCAAAAAGGCTCCGGATGAAGAGCATCCCGGACCTGGAATTCTTCATAGATACCTCGATCGAATACGGCAGCAGGATAGAAAAATTGCTGAAAGACATCAAGGCCACTGAAAAGGCGGGCGATTGACAGCTTTTGAAAAAGCCCTGGATTTCTTCAGGGCGCCTAATAACCGGCTGTTCCTGATAGCTACTCATGTTACGCCGGAGGGGGATGCGCTGGGCTCCAGCATAGCCCTGGCTTACGCACTCCGGCAGCTTGGTAAAAGTGCGATTGTTTACG